>NZ_LMNZ01000009.1:89525-201498 GCF_001423445.1 Rhizobium sp. Leaf311
CCTGCGTGCCGCCGATCCAGGTGCTTTTCAGCTGGTAGTCGTTCGTCAGGATCAGGAAGTCGGCGTCGTATCCCTGCTTCAGCTGGCCTTTGCGGCCCGCCAGTCCGGCAGCCTCGGCTGGGTAAAGGCTTGCCATACGAATGGCTTCCTCGATTGGTAGGCCGAGTTTCCGGTGAACGAAAAGAACAGACGAGAGCATATCGATGTCAGCACCCGCCAGCGTGCCATCGGCAAGCGTCAGGCGACCGTCCTTCCGATAGATCTGGCGCCCATTCAGTGTCAGGCCTTCAAGATCGGTGCCGATTGTGGACATGGCGTCTGTAACAATGAAGATCCGTCCGGGTCCCTGTTTGGCCCTCAGCGCAGTGCGCATCGCCGCGGGGTGGACATGAAAACCATCAGCGATGATCCCGGCTGAAACAGTGCCCAGTTCGAGAGCGGCGCCGACGAGACCGGGCGAGCGGTTTTCGAGCGGGCTCATGGCGTTGAAAAGGTGCGTTACGGTACGCGCTCCCGCTTCTACATAGGCCTCTGCCATTTCAAAGGCAGCATTGGTGTGACCAAGACTGACGATAAAGCCGCCCTCTGCCAGTGCCTTGACCTGCTCCAACGTTGTGTTTTCCGGTGCGACCGTAATCATCAGGGCGTCGAAGCTTTTCCCGATTTTCAAAAGACGTTCGAGATCTTCCCGTTCCATAGGCCTTATCAGGTCTGGATGATGAGTGCCCTTGCGGGCGACAGAAAGATGTGGGCCTTCCAGATGCAGCCCTATAAAGCCTGGAATGCGTGCGGCTTTCGCGTTGAGGCCAGCCTCTATAGCCGTTGCCGTAACCTCACGCGTATCTGTAATCAAGGTTGGCAGGAGAGCGGTTGTGCCAAAGCTTGCATGGGCCGCGCAGATCTGCCGGATACCCTCGACGGACCGGTCATCGTTCAGCATCACGCCGCCGCCGCCATTGACCTGCAGATCGATGAAGCCGGGAACAATCAGCCCGCCAGCCGTGTCGACGGTTTTCACGCCTGAAGAAAGCTCGCTCTGCGCAGCAATGCTGATGACCTTGCCATCTTCAACAACAAACGCGCTTTCTTCGATCCAGCCCTGGCCGTCGAAAATTCTGCAATTGGTAAAGGCTTGAACCATTATCAGCGTGTCTCCGTGACCTTCTTGAGGGCAACCGGGGCATCGGGGTTGAACCCGCGCGATCGGGACCAGGCCTCAACGAACCCGTAAAAGGGCACAATCAGGGCAAGCGAATCGGTCAGCGGATGGCCGGTTTCAACAAATGGCAATCTACGGGCGTGGCTTGCTCCATCTGCGGTCACGAAGGCAAGGGCACCCTTTTCTGCGAGACTGTCGGCTGTCGTCAGGACAGACATCAAGGCCGCATCACGCGCCGCAAAAGTGACAACCGGAAAGCGGCGATCTACCAGTGCCACAGGACCGTGAAGCACCTCGGCGCTGGAATAGGCCTCGGCGTGCATTTCCGAGGTTTCCTTGAATTTCAGCGCAGCCTCGCTGGCGATTGCCAATGAGGGACCGCGACCAAGCATGTAAAGCGAATCCGCGTCTCCCAGCTCCGCTGCGAGATCTTTCCAATCCAGCGTGATGGCCTGATGTAGCTTTTCGGGCAGTTGCCGGATGGACCGTTGCAGATCCGAATCGACTGTCCATTCGGCCAGAACAGCAAGTCCGGCCAATACCGAGTTGAAAAAGGATTTGGTTGCCGCTACCGCGAGCTCTGGCCCGGCATTGATATCGATGGCATGTGCACAGGCATCCGACAAAGGCGAGGGCCGCGTATTCGTCAGCGAGATCGTCAGCGCACCCGCCGCCGCAGCCGATTGGGCAAGAGCAACGATGTCAGGACTTTTTCCCGATTGCGATACCGAGATCGCTGCCGCTTTGTCCAGTTTCAGCGATTTCCCGTAAATGGAGGCAAGCGAGGGGCCGATGGAGGCCACGGCGCGGCCTGCCTGCTGCTCGATGGCGTATTTGAGAAAGTGGGCGGCATGATCCGAAGAACCGCGCGCGATGGTGATGAGAAAGGCGGGATCAAACGCCCGCAACGCCTTGCCGGCAGCCTGAAGGTCATCGCTGGCACTGCTCAGCAAACGGCTGGCTGCATCGGGTATTTCATCGATTTCCTGGCGCATATGCGTGGGCATGGAACTCTCTTTTCCTGTGTCGGCGGCGGCACTCAGCCGTCCGTCAGTGTCATTTCAGCTACGAAGTCGTAGGCGTCGCCCCGATAGAGCGATCGCGTCAACTCAACCACGCGGCCAGATTCCAGATAGGATATGCGTTCGATGGCGAGCCCTGCCGACCCCTCGGGAACCGCAAGCAAAGCCGCATCCTCACGCGATACGTTGCAGGCCGAAATACGTTGTACCGCACGCACAGGCCGGTTGCCGCTACGGTGCAATTCGGCATAGAGCGATGTGCCCACCGCTGCCGGATCGGGCAGTATATCCGATGCCAGGCTTGCTCTCTCTATGGCAAGGGGCAACTCATTGGCGATGCGGAGACGCTCAAGACGCGCGACCATCATGTCGACCTTGAGACCCAGCATCATCATCTCGTTGGATGACGGGTGGAAAAGACCTCTGGCAAGCCATTCCGAGCGGGTAACATATCCCCGTCTGGCCATGTCTTCGCTGAAGGATGTGAGGCGCGACAGCGGTTGCTGCAGGCGGGAAACTGGCTTCATGACGAAAGTGCCAGAACCGTGCTTGCGGCTAAGCAAGCCGTCCTTGACCAGATCGTCTACCGCTTTTCGGACAGTGACGCGGCTGACATTGGCAAATTCCGCCAGATCGCGCTCGGGAGGCAATGCCTGCCCATGGGCCAGTTTACCGGAAAGGATCGCACTTTCCAGCGATTGCCGAAGCTTGACGTAAAGAGGTCCCGTTCCGATGGATTGCAGATCGTCAGGGGAGATGAAATCGGACAAGGCTTCCGTCATGCCACTCCCCCTTCAACGCCTGCGAAAGCGGCTTTTGCCAGCGCAATCGAGCCTGCCAGCGCATCCTGCGCAGGTTGGACAAGACGCTGCTGATGGCGTGGGGCCAGATACTGTGCGTAGAGCGTCGACAACCCGCCCAGAAGACAAAGTCTTCCGCCGTGTGTCAACTCGGACATGCGGTCAAGCGAGCGGTCAATGAATCGGGCGGATTGCTCCAGAATGCTCAAAGCGGCCTTGTCGCCGTGGGCACCAAATTGAAACACAAGGGGGGCATAGCGACCATAGTCGCCCGGTTTTGCGCTTTGAGAAAATGCCACCATCTTGCGTGGATCGAACTCAAACTCTTCAAGCAATGCCTGCGTAAGTTCTGTCCGGACAGAAATTCCGTCGTGGGCCAGCAGGCTTTCCTGCAGAGCCATCTGGCCAAGTCGCGCGCCACTTCCCAGATCACCGAGATGGTAGCCCCAGCCGCCGATGGAGCTGACTTGCGAGCCGGACCGGGCAATATAAATCGTTCCGGTCCCCAAGATCGCAACCGCGCCATCTCCGTCACCAAGAGCGCCCTGCAGCGCGATCAATCCGTCAGACTCGATGATGGACTGGTGGAATGGCAAGCGCGGCATGACGTATGCCACGGTGTTCTCGACATTGTTTCCCGCAAGTCCGAGATAGGCCTCAGCATCTTCCATCAAGCGCGGATCAAGACCTGCATCTTCAAACGCCGCTTTGGCGGCTTGGGCGATGTTTGATATCGCCGTGTCTGGCGCGGTCATGATGTTGGACGCGCCGCTTCTGCCACGACCAAGAATTCTGCCGGTTGCGTCTGCGACTGCTGCCCGGCAACTCGTGCCGCCGCCGTCGACTCCCACGAGATATCGCTGCATGAAATCGTCTCCTGCGAGAAAGATACCAAAAAAATACCAATTTCCAAGTCGAAAAAATAAAGTTTTTGTAAAAGCCATTTTCTCTATTTTTATCATTAGGTTATGCTTTTGACTAACTGTTGGGAGGCTAATAAATAAATCATTTCTTAAAAGACGCTGGACAATTGGTATTTTTTTGGCATTAAATTCCACTGCAGGGAGTTTTTTATGAGCGCAGGCGGAACTGAGGGTTTGCACGATAAGGCGAGGGGGCTCGACACCATGGTGCCGAGCGATGTTCTGTCGCTTTTGAGTTCAGGACAGCAGCAGGCTGCCCGGTCCGTCGATGCAGCCCGGGATGCCATTGCGTCAGCGTCACTGCTTGCGGCCGATGCGATTTCGCGCGGTGGTCGGCTCGTCTATGCGGGAGCGGGCAGCTCTGGCCTGATGGCCATGGCTGACGCTTTGGAGCTGCCAGGAACCTACGGGATAGAGCGCGAGCAGATCGCTATTCTTTTCGCTGGCGGTATCAGCAATCTGTCTGAAATGCCGGGTGCGCCTGAGGATGATGTCGAGCAGGCGCGGATAGATGCAGAGGCGGTCGTTGGGGCAGGAGATTGTGTCGTCGTTATCTCGGCAAGTGGGTCGACACCCTACGCGTTGGGCGTCGCGGACTTCGCCCGTCAGAAGGGTGCAAAGGTTATTGCCATTGCCAACAATGCGGATGCAAAGCTTTTCGACAGAAGCGATGTCGCCATTCTGCTCAAAACTCCACCGGAATTCGTTGCGGGCTCGACCCGGATGGGCGCGGGCACGGCGCAAAAAATCGCGCTCAACATGTTTTCGACCCTCATGGCCATTCGCCTGGGGCATGTACATGACGGCCATATGGTTAACCTGCGCGCCGATAACCGAAAGCTGCTTGAGCGGGCAGCGCGCATTGTTTCCGATGTCGCCGGTGTGAGCATGGACGAAGCAGGACGTTTGGTGGAAAAGGCGTCCGGGTCCGTCAAGGTCGCGATTCTGCTTGGGGCGGGCGCGAAAGACAAGAATTCAGCCGAGAGAATGCTAGAGACAAGCGGCCAGAACCTTCGCCGTGCGCTTGAGCTGATCGGCGGATAAGACTGCAACAACCATAGTTGATGAACGCCGTGGCGGCGTTACACCAAGAGGGAGAACAAGAATGACCCGTAATCTCACGAAAGCCCTGGCCTTGGGAGCAAGTTTGCTGGGCTATGCCGGTCTGGCCTCGGCAGCGGACGTAACGCTGACGATCGAGAGCTGGCGCAATGACGATCTGGCGATCTGGAAAGACAAGCTCATACCGGCTTTTGAAGCAAAGAACCCCGGTATCAAGCTCGCGTTTCAGCCCATGGCGCCAACGGAATATAATGCCGCATTGAATGCCAAGCTGGAATCCGGTTCGGCGGGCGATCTCATCACGTGCCGTCCTTTCGATGCATCGCTTGAGTTGTTCAAGAAGGGCTATCTTGGCGACCTGACCAAGAATCCTGGCATGGAAAACTTCTCGAACGTTGCGAAAACGGCCTGGTCAACGGATGATGGTGCCCAGACGTTCTGCGTTCCGATGGCCTCGGTTATCCATGGTTTCATCTACAACAAGGACGCATTCGAGACACTCAAGATCGAAGTGCCGAAGACGCAGGCGGAGTTCTTCGCCGCCCTCGACAAGATCAAGGCTGACGGCACCTATGTCCCGATGGCGATGGGCACCAAGGATCTTTGGGAAGCCGCAACCATGGGCTATCAGAATATCGGCCCTAACTACTGGAAGGGCGAAGAAGGCCGTCTGGCGCTGGTCAAGGGCGAGCAGAAGCTGACTGATGCCGCCTGGGTCAAGCCCTACGAGGTCCTAGCGAAGTGGAAGGACTATCTGGGCGACGGCTTCGAAGCGCAGACCTATCCCGATAGCCAGAACATGTTCACCCTTGGTCGCGCGGCAATTTATCCTGCGGGCTCATGGGAAATCTCCGGCTTCAACACGCAGGCTCAGTTCAAGATGGGCGCATTCCCGCCACCCGTCGAGAAGGAAGGCGATACCTGCTACATCTCCGATCACACGGATATCGGAATGGGTGTAAACGCCAAGTCCAAGCATCCCGCCGAGGCTGCCAAGTTCCTTGAGTGGGTCGCATCTGCGGAATTTGCCGATCTCTACGCCAACGCACTGCCGGGCTTCTTCAGCCTCAATACCACGGCTGTAAAAATGGCTGATCCTCTCGCCCAGGAATTCGTCTCCTGGCGCGAAAAGTGCAAGCCGACGATCCGCTCGACATACCAGATCCTGTCGCGCGGCAAGCCGAACCTGGAAAACGAAACCTGGGTTGAATCCGCCAACGTCATCAATGGAACGGATACGCCTGCCGTGGCTGCTGAAAAGCTGCAAAAGGGTCTCGACAGCTGGTACAAGCCAGCAAAATAAGTCTGACGAAGCGGTGCATGGCGGAGGATATTCGCCATGCACCCAGCGCGTCACAAACCTATTTGCTTGTCAAATCTGACCTATGGTTTTCGTTGGGCCGTATCCGCGCCCCGTTAGCCTATGTCATGCTCGACTTCCCATCTGACAGTTCGGACTGATCCCATGAGCGCCGAGAATAGTTTCAACGACGAAAGAACAAGCCGGCGGCCATTCCGGTGGCATATCCTTGTGTTCATGCTTCCGGCATTCCTCGTCTACACGGCGGTGATGATCATTCCTCTGGGCAGCACGCTCTGGCTTTCCTTTTTCAAGGAGGTCGACGGGCAAAGACTTTTTGTCGGGCTTGAGAATTTTCGGACACTGTTCTTTGAAGATCGGTGGTCGGAAAGCTTCTGGAACGCACTGGTCAACAACGTCTATTTCTTCATCATCCACATGCTCGTGCAAAATCCGATCGGCGTCGCGCTGGCCGCACTTCTTTCACTGCCCAAGCTGCGTTTTTCGGCCTTCTATCGTACGGCAATATTCCTTCCTACACTTCTATCTTTCGTGATTGTTGGCTTTATCTGGAAGCTCATCCTGTCGCCGCTTTGGGGAATAGCGCCGACATTGCTGGATTTCGTCCATTTGAAATTCCTCTTTGCGCCATGGCTCGGCAGGCCGAATTCGGCACTCATTGCCGTGTCGCTGATATCTGTCTGGCAATATGTCGGTATTCCCATGATGCTGATCTATGCAGCGCTGCTCAATATTCCCGATGAGGTCATCGAAGCTGCCGAAATGGATGGCATCACCGGCTGGAGCCAGTTCTGGAAAATCAAGCTGCCGCTTATCCTGCCAGCCATTGGCATCATCTCGATTTTGACATTCGTCGGCAATTTTAACGCGTTCGACCTGATCTACACCGTGCAGGGCGCGCTGGCCGGGCCGGATGGGTCGACTGACATCCTGGGAACGCTACTTTATCGCACCTTCTTCGGCTTCCAGCTCCAGTTGGGTGATCGCTCCATGGGTGCGACAATTGCAACCGTGATGTTCCTCATCATTCTTGCCGGAGTGAGCTTCTACCTTTTTGCCATTCAGCGCCGTATGCGCCGCTATCAATTCTAAGGGGCGTCGGAAATGTCTAAAGCACGCTCCTCACTCGTCCGCACCGTTCTGGCCCACGCCGTCCTTCTTTCCTACACGGCCATCGCGCTTTTTCCGGTGGTGCTGACGATCATCAATTCCTTCAAGTCGCGTAATGCCATCTTCCGCAATCCCATGCAGGTGCCGTTACCTTCGACATTCGATCTCGTCGGTTACACCACCGTTCTTGGCCAGAGCGATTTTGTGCAATATCTACAAAATTCGCTGATCGTTACGGTGGTTTCGATTGCGCTCGTGCTGCTCTTTGGCGCGATGGCGGCATTTGCGCTGTCGGAATATCGGTTCAGGGGCAACACCTGGCTTGGCCTCTATATGGCGCTCGGCATCATGATTCCGATCCGCCTTGGCACGATCGGCATCCTGCAGGGCATGGTGGCGACGGGGTTGGTCAATACGCGAACTGCCCTGATCCTGGTTTACACCGCTCAAGGTCTGCCGCTTGCGATCTTCATCCTGTCGGAATTCATGCGAACGGTTTCCGATGACCTCAAGAATGCGGGTCGCATCGATGGATTGTCGGAATACAAGATATTCTTCCGCCTTGTCCTGCCGCTTATCCGCCCCTCCATGGCAACGGTTGCGGTCTTTACGATGATACCGATCTGGAACGATCTCTGGTTCCCTCTTATCCTCGCGCCCAGTGAGGCGACCAAGACCATCACGCTCGGCGCGCAAATATTCATCGGTCAATTCGTCACCAACTGGAACGCGGTCCTGGCAGCCCTGTCGTTGGCAATCGCACCTGTCCTTGTTCTCTACACCATATTCTCGCGGCAACTGATCCGCGGCATCACGGCAGGAGCGGTAAAATGAGCCAAAAACCCCTCAAGGTTCTGGTTGCGGGTCTCGGCAATATGGGCATGAGCCATGCGCTGGCCTATGCCGCCAATCCCGGTTTCGAAATCGTCGGGCTCGTCAATCGTTCCAAGCCGGTCTTGCCTCCAGCACTTGCGGGCCATGACATACTGCCGTCTTTTGAAAATGCGCTGGCGGAACTAAAGCCGGATCTCTGCTCCATCAATACCTATTCCGACAGCCATGCCCAGTTGGCCATCACGGCGATGGAGGCGGGCTGTCACGTCTTTGTGGAGAAGCCGCTGGCGACGACCGTTGCGGATGCCGAGCGTGTGGTTGCCTGCGCACGCGCCAACGGCCGTAAACTCGTTGTCGGCTATATTCTGCGTCACCACCCGTCCTGGGTAAAATTGATCTCACTCGCTCGCGATCTCGGCGGGCCCTATGTTTTCCGCATGAACCTCAACCAGCAATCATCCGGCAAGACCTGGGAGACACATAAGGCCTTGATGCAGACGACGCCTCCGATCGTGGATTGTGGCGTGCATTATGTGGATGTCATGTGCCAGATTACGGATGCAAAACCCGTTTCGGTGCGCGGCATGGGCCTGCGGCTTTCTAACGAAATTGCGCCGGACATGTACAATTACGGCCACCTGCAGGTGACTTTCGAGGACGGCTCCGTGGGTTGGTACGAGGCCGGATGGGGCCCGATGATCTCCGAGACTGCTTTTTTCGTAAAGGATGTCATGTCGCCGAATGGCTCCGTTTCCATCGTCATGGACCCGAATGCCAAATCGGATGACATCGACACCCACACGAAAACGTCGACGATTCGTCTCCACAAGGCTGAGACGGGTCCGGATGGCCGTTTTGTCGAGCCCGATCAGTTGCTGCAAATGGACGGCGAGCCCGGCCACCAGGAACTGTGCGACCGGGAGCAGGCCTATGTCTTGAAGGCTATCCGCGAGGATATCGATCTCGACCGGCATATGAGCGATGCTGTCCAATCGCTGCGGATCTGCCTTGCGGCGGATGAAAGCGCGCGAACCGGCCGTATGGTCGATCTTTGAATCTGGAGAAAATCCTTGGGTAATCTGACACTCAAATCCGTCGCAAAATCCTTTGGCACCGTGGAGGTGCTGAAAGGGATTGATCTGGACGTCAAGGATGGAGAGTTCGTCATCTTCGTCGGGCCATCCGGTTGCGGTAAATCAACGCTGTTGCGGACCATTGCGGGGCTTGAAGATATCAGCTCCGGCGAGATCATCATCGATGGTCGCGAAGTCTCCGCCGTGCCGCCCGCAAAGCGCGGTATCGCCATGGTCTTCCAGTCCTACGCGCTTTATCCTCATTTGACGGTTAAGGATAATATGGGCCTTGGTCTCAAGCAGGCCGGAACACCGAAGGATGAGATCGAGACGCGGGTCGCCAATGCATCGTCCCTTCTATCGCTCGGCCCTTATCTGGAGCGACGTCCGGCGGAGTTGTCGGGTGGGCAGCGCCAGCGCGTAGCCATCGGCCGCGCCATCGTGCGGGAGCCGACGCTTTTCCTTTTCGATGAGCCTCTTTCCAATCTCGATGCGGCTCTTCGCGTGCAGACTCGCCTCGAAATCGCGCGTCTCCATCGGCGGCTAAAGGCAACGATGATCTATGTAACGCATGATCAGGTCGAGGCCATGACTCTTGCAGACAAGATTGTGGTTCTCAACGCCGGGCGCATTGAGCAGGTCGGCACCCCCATGGAGCTTTACAACCGCCCAGCCAATCTTTTCGTTGCCGGGTTCATCGGGTCCCCGCAGATGAACCTGATCGATGCCGCGCGGTTTGGTGAAAGCGGCTACAAGACACTCGGCATTCGTCCAGAACATATTCTGCTGTCGCGCGAAAGCGGCACCTGGCCTGGAAAGGTCGTGCATGTCGAACATCTGGGTGCCGATACCATCGTCTACCTCGAGAGTGATGCCATCGGCCTGTTGACCGTGCGCCTGTTTGGTGAACATGCCTATCACCCGGACGATGTTGTTTACGCTTCGCCAAGCGGGGACGCCACACACCGTTTCGACGCCAACGGAAATGCGGTTCGATAGTCCGTCTTTATCGCCACTCTTATCGCATCAGGTCAATCATGGCTGAAATTTGGCTGGAAGTCTGCGTCGATGATGTCGCGGGCCTGAACGCCGCCGTCGAGGGTGGAGCGGATCGGATTGAGTTGTGCAGTGCTCTTTCCGTCGGCGGACTGACACCGTCCGTCGGCTTGATGAGTCTGGCTGGGCGCTCCCCGGTGCCATGCTATGCGATGATCAGACCGCGGGCCGGAAATTTCGTCTATTCCCCGGATGAACTGGCCGTGATGGAAGACGATATCAGGTTTGCCGCTTCCTGCGGCATCGCTGGTGTGGTCTTTGGAGCAAATCTTCCAGACGGGCGTCTCGATCATCTTGCTCTGAGGCAGTTGTCCGAGGTCGTAGGGTCCATGCCGCGCACCTTGCATCGCGCCTTCGATCTTGTACCTGACATGTCTGAGGCAGTCGAAACCGCCATCGATTGCGGCTTTGAGCGGATACTGTCCTCCGGGCGCGCTGTAACGGCTCTCGACGGGATCGCCGATTTGAAAGCCGCGATAGAAATCGCTGCGGGTCGTATCTCCATCATGCCGGGCTCTGGCATCAATCTCGACACGCTCGGCCCGGTGCTTGAGGAGTTGCACGTGGCAGACATCCATTCGTCCTGTTCCTCCAGTGTAGAGGTCACCGATCCAGCCGTCCTGGCTTTCGGTTTTTCTGCTCGGCAGATGAAACAGACCGATGTCGCTATCGTCAGGGCGATGAAAGAGCTGCTCACGGCAGCTTCCTAGCGGACCTCACGGACAGTTCTGCATAAAAATGGCGCACGATCAAAAAATGAGCTTGACGTGTCGAGCTTTTACGGCTTGATTTGAACCAATGTAAAATTGGTACCAACCAATGAACGAAACATCCCGCATTCTTGGTCCGGAAAATGCCAACTACGCACTCGAGAGACTGCGGGAACTGATCACCGTCAGCGCGTTTGGGAGAGATGGCAAACTGCCGACGGAAAGAACGCTATCCGAGCGCCTGGGCGTTGGTCGTCGCGAAGTCAGGCGTGCTCTCGAAGTATTGGAAGCCGAGGGGCTGATCTGGCGCAAACAGGGCGCGGGCACCTTCCTGGGGCAAAAGCCGGATAGCTGGAGCGATCATGCCGCGAGCCTGGTTTCCGGGACCAATTTCATGGAAATCATGGAGGTGAGGCTACGGCTGGAGCCACAGCTGGCGCAACTTGCCGCAATGCGGGCCAAGCCCTCCGACATTGCAAGAATGCGCGAGACGTGCCTCAAGATTTACGAGCGCACCGATGCCGACTGGCGCGAACTCTGGGATGGCTCGCTGCATCGGCTGATTGCGCAAAGTGCCGGAAACCAGCTGTTCCTTTCGCTGTTCGATGTGGTCAATCGCGTCCGACAGGACCCGACATGGCAGGCTGTGCGGGAGCGCGCCCGCCGCCTCGATCACACCTTGCAGGAATCGCGTGATCAGCACGCCGAAATCATCGATGCAATCGCCGAGCGTGATCCGGCCAAGGCGGGTGAAGCCATGCGCAATCACCTGCTGACGCTTCAGGAGAGGCTCGTTCGCCAGACGTCCATGGACCATCTGGACCATCCATCCAAGGAAAATGCTTGAAAGACGGCGTAGGGCTCTCCTGCGCAGAGGTAGAACCGGAAAACCGGCTGCCATAACCGACCAGAGGAACAAGAAGATGAAACGACAGATGACATTTGCTGCCAGTTTGCTGGCGGCGGCACTCCTTTCGACGTCGCTGCAGGCCGCGGAACTTCGTATCGGTTTGCAGGACGATGCCGACGTGCTGGATCCTGCCCAGTCCAGAACCTTTGTTGGACGGCTGGTTTACACCAGCATGTGCGACAAGCTTGTCGATCTAGACAATAACCTGTCAGTCGTTCCGCAACTGGCGACGAAATGGGCCTGGGGCGACAATGGCAACACGTTGACCATGGATCTGCGCGAAGGCGTTGTCTTCCACGATGGCACGCCTTTCAACGCCGAGGCCGCCGTCTATACGATCGAACGCAACATGACCATGCCCGAATCCCGCCGCAAGAGCGAGCTTGCATCTGTGGCGAAGGTCGAAGCGACGGGCGCGTATCAGATCAAATTCACGCTGAAAAGCCCGGATGCGAGCCTGCTGGCGCAGCTTTCCGACCGAGCTGGCATGATGGTTTCGCCAAAGGCTGCAAAGGAACTCGGAGCGAATTTCGGTTCCAAGCCGGTGTGTGCCGGACCTTTCCGGTTTGTCGAGCGCATTCAGCAGGACCGCATTGTTCTGGAGAAATTTCCGGACTACTGGAACAAGGACAATATCTTCCTCGACAAGGTCACGTTCCTGCCTATTCCGGATACCACGGTGCGCCTTGCCAACCTTCGCGCCGGTGATCTCGATCTGGCAGAGCGGATTTCCGCGTCTGACGCCGCTTCCGTCAAGGATGATCCGAAGCTGACCTATGGCGAAGTGGTCGGCCCCGGTTACATGGCAATGTATGTGAATATTGGCAACGGTGCTCGCGCCGATAATCCGTTTGGCAAGGACAAGCGGTTGCGGCAGGCTTTTTCGCTGGCCATTGATCGCGAGGCCATCAACCAGGTTGTGTTCGAAGGAACGGCGCTGGCAGGAAATCAACCCTGGCCATCCACCAGCCCCTGGTACAACAAGTCTGTCCCGGTGCCTGCGCGTGATGTTGAAAAAGCCAAGGCATTGATGAAGGAAGCCGGCTTCGATCGCTTCGAAATCGAGTTGCAGCACGCCAACAACACCACCCAGACCCAGATGATGCAGGTCATTCAGGCCATGGTTGCCGAGGCCGGTTTTGACGTGAAGCTGAAGGCGACGGAGTTTGCGACGCTGCTCTCTGAACAGACTGCTGGCAATTACGTCCTGTCACGGTCTGATTGGTCGGGCCGTTCCGATCCGGATGGAAACATCCATCAGTTCGTGACCTGCAAGGGTGGCATCAACGACACGAAATACTGCAATCCAGAGGTCGACAAACTGTTGAACGAGGCGCGCGCTTCAACCGACAATGCCGTGCGCAAGGAAAAATATGACGCAGCCACCAAGATTCTCGATGAGGATCTGCCGCTGATTTATCTCGGGCATCAGGCTTACCTTTACGCGACGTCGAAGGCCGTTACCGGTTTTCAGCCTTCGTCCGACGGGATGATCCGTCTGACCGGCGTGAAGAAGGGCTCGTAAGAGACGACTGTTATCCCGGTGCGCGGCGAGCTGCCGCGTATCGGGGTCATCGATACCCGGCCTCGCCCAAAGGATCACCTTCATGCATATCTATATCGGCAAGCGGCTTCTGGTGGCCATTCCGACGCTGCTCATCATTTCCATCTTTGTCTTCTCCCTGCAGAAGTTGCTCCCGGGCGACCCCATACTCGCCATGGCTGGAGAAGAGCGGGATCCGGCGGTTATCGAACTGTTGAGAGAGCGATATCGAATGAACGATCCTCTCGTCTTCCAGTATTTCTACTGGCTAGGCTCCGTGCTTCAGGGTGATTTCGGAATTTCGCTTAGAACGAACCAGCCCGTTCTCGAACTGATTGCGCAAAAGCTTCCTGTCACGATCCAGCTCGCGCTGATGTCGATGTTCTTCGCGCTGATTATCGGTGTGCCCATAGGAATACTCGCCGCTGTCAAGCAGAACACATGGATTGACTACCTCTCCAACATCGTCGCCCTTTCCGGGCTTTCCATCCCGAATTTCTGGCTGGGGATCATGCTTATCCTGCTGATATCGGTGCAACTGGGATGGTTGCCCGCGTCAGGTTACGAATCGATCTTCGTTGATCCCGTCAGGTCTATCCAGACCATGATCATGCCCTCATTCGTGCTGGGCAATGCGCTGGCGGCGACGTTGATGAGGCATACACGCTCCGCCATGCTGTCGGTGATGAAATCGGATTACATCCGCACCGCCCGCGCCAAGGGATTGTCGAACTGGCAGGTCATTTTCAGTCACTCGTTCCGCAACGCCCTTTTGCCGATCATCACGCTTGCCGCGTTGTTGTTCGGCGAGCTGCTGGCAGGTGCCGTTCTGACCGAACAGATTTTTACCATTCCGGGCTTTGGCAAGCTGATCGTCGACGCCGTTTTCACGCGTGATTATGCGGTGGTTCAAGGCGTCGTGCTCTGCACGGCAGTCGGCTTCATCTTGATGAACCTCTTGGCGGATGTCGTCACGGTCTTGCTCAATCCGCGCATGAGGACTGCGATATGACAGTTGCCATCGACGTCACCAACGTGACCAGGAAATCGCAAAATCGCGCCTGGAAGAAAATGAAGCGCAACAAGAGCGCCATTGCCGGGTTGATCATCATATCCTTTTTCGTGCTGCTTGCACTTGTTGCGCCGCTTCTGCCACTTGCCGATCCCTATGCCACGAGCTGGAGCGCCATTCGAAAGGCGCCGTCCATGGCGCACTGGATGGGTACTGACGATATTGGAAGGGATATTCTGTCGCGCATGATCTGGGGCGCGCAGGCGTCGCTGATGGCAGGGGTTATTTCCGTGGCGATCGCCGTTGCAGCCGGCGTGCCGCTCGGACTTGTGTCCGGCTATTTCGGCGGCTGGATCGATCAGGTGATCTCGCGGATCACCGAAGCATTTCTCGCCATGCCATTTCTCATCATGGCCATCGCACTCGCCGCCTTTCTGGGGCCGAGCCTTGGCAACGCCATGATCGCCATCGGTCTTTCCGCCATGCCCGTCTTCATCAGGTTGACGCGGGCCCAGGTCCTTGCCGTCAAGAGTGAGGACTATATAGAGGGCGCACGCTCGATTGGCCTTGGCCATCATGACATCATGCTGCGTTATATTCTGCCAAATATCGTGCCGCCCATCATCGTGCAGGCAACGCTCACCGTCGCCACAGCCATCATCGCCGAAGCGAGCCTTTCTTTCCTAGGGCTTGGACAGCAGGCACCCGCGGCCAGTTGGGGCTCGATGTTGAATGTGGCCAAGAATTACCTCTCGCAAGCGCCCTGGATGGCCATGTGGCCCGGCGCTGCAATCTTTCTCGTGGTCATTGGCTTCAACCTGCTGGGTGACGGCTTGCGCGATGCGCTTGACCCCCGTGAACATTGATATCTAAGCACCGAAGGAAACAACATGACTGCATTCACAACCCGCCCAGAAATCCTCGGTACGTTCGGGGTTGTCACATCCACGCACTGGATTGCCTCATCGGTTGGTATGAGCATTCTCGAAAAAGGCGGAAATGCATTCGATGCTGCCGTCGCCACCGGTTTTGTCCTGCAGGTTCTGGAGCCGCATCTCAATGGTCCGGGCGGCGACATGCCTGCCGTGATCTATTCCCGCAAGAAGGACAAGGTGGAGGTCATCTGTGCGCAGGGCCCTGCACCTGCCGCGGCAACAATCGACCACTATAAGAGTGAGGGGCTGGATCTCATCCCTGGCGACGGCCTGCTTTCGACCGTCATCCCCGGCGCGTTCGATGGCTGGATGCTGATGTTGCGGGACTATGGTTCCATGAGCGTGAGGGAGGTGCTGGAGCCAGCCATTTACTATCTGGAGAATGGCCACCCGATGTTGCCGCGTGTTTCTGCCTCGATAGCCGGGCTCGCGGAATTTTTCGAAAAGGAATGGCCTACATCCTATCAAACCTGGTTGCCCGGCGGGGCAGTCCCGCAACCGCTTTCCAATTTCAAGAACCCGACACTTGCTGCAACATGGAAGCGGATCGTCAACGAAGCGGAGGCAAAGAGAGACCGCGAAGCTGGCATCGAAGCGGCACGAGACGCGTTTTATCGCGGTTTTGTCGCCGAGCAGATCGCGGATTATCTTAAAGACGCCGAGGTCATGGATGCCAGCGGCAGCCGTCACAAGGGCGTCCTCACCGCAGATGACATGGCCAACTGGCGCGCGACAATCGAAGCACCCACGACTTATGATTATCATGGCTGGACGATTGCCAAGACCGGCCCATGGGGGCAGGGGCCGGTTCTTTTACAATCGCTGGCGCTTCTCAAGGGCATCGATATCGCTGGAATGGATCCCGCCGGTCCCGATTTCGTGCATACGGTTGTGGAAGCAATGAAGCTCGCCTATGCGGATCGGGAGGTCTATTATGGAGATCCGGAATTCGCGCAGGTGCCAACGGAAACCCTGCTGTCTGACGCTTACAATGACGAGCGTCGGCGTTTGATCTCGTCCCATGCTTCGATGGAACTGAGGCCGGGCCTCGTTCCCGGCTTTGACAACCAGCGCGACCTCACACTTTCCATGCTCGGCTCGATGCAGGGTACCGGCGCGGTCTACGAGCCAACCATGTCCCATCTGACCGAGAAAAGGGGCGATACCGTCCATATCGACGTCATCGACCGCGAGGGCAACATGGTTTCCGTCACGCCGTCCGGTGGCTGGTTGCAAAGCTCACCCATCGTGCCGGGTCTGGGCTTCTGCCTCAATTCTCGTGCGCAGATGTTCTGGTTGCAGCCTGGGCTGCCCACGTCTCTGGAGCCCGGCAAACGCCCTCGCACGACGCTCACCCCATCGCTTGCGCTTTACGAGGGACGGCCCACGCTCGCCTTCGGCACGCCGGGCGGCGACCAGCAGGACCAATGGCAGCTTTCCTTCTTCCTGCGCTATGCCCATTTCGGGCTCAATCTTCAGGAGGCCATCGACATGCCTCTGTTCCACACCTCCCACTTTCCCGGCTCTTTCTATCCGCGAACGAGGCAGCCGGGTAATGTGATGATCGAAACCAGCATCGGCCAGGGCGTTCTGGACGAATTGCGCGGCCGAGGACACGATGTGACACCGGCAGACCCGTGGACGGTCGGACGATTGACGGCCGCGCGGCGCGATGCTGATGGCCTTTTGCGTGCGGCCGCAACTCCCCGCCTGATGCAAGCCTATGCCGTGGGACGCTGACCATGGATGACAACGCCCTTTTTGAAAAAACAGCGGTGCTTAGTGTAAAAAACCTGACCACCTCGTTTCGTGTCGATGACGCATGGAAGACGGTCGTGCGGGACCTTTCTTTCGAGGTGCGAGCCGGGGAAACGGTCGCAATCGTTGGCGAGAGCGGCTCTGGAAAGAGCGTCACCTCTCTCTCGCTCATGCGTCTCCTCGATCCGCGAAACAGCCGGATAGAAGGCTCCGTTTCCTTGAACGGGAAGGATATTCTCAGCCTTTCAGAAGGAGAAATGCGCCACGTGCGCGGCAATGACGTTGCCATGATCTTCCAGGAGCCCATGACATCCCTCAACCCGGTTTTCACGATCGGGAGGCAGATTTCCGAAGTGCTTGTCCGCCACAAGGGGCTCAACACGCTTCAGGCCCGCGAAGAAACCATCCGCCTGTTGGAAAAGGTGCGGATCCCGAACGCGGCCAGCCGTTTCGACGAGTACCCCCATCAGTTCTCGGGCGGAATGCGCCAGCGCGTCATGATTGCCATGGCTCTTGCATCGCGACCGAAGCTGCTGATTGCCGACGAGCCGACAACAGCTCTGGATGTGACGATCCAGGGTCAGATTCTCGACCTCATCAAGACGCTACAGGAAGAGGAAGGAATGGCAGTCCTCTTCATCACCCATGATATGGCGGTGGTTGCCGAAATTGCGGACAGGACCATCGTCATGTTTCACGGCGATCAGGTTGAGACTGGGCGAACGGCTGATATATTCCATCGTGGCGCTCACCCCTACACCCGCGCGCTGCTGGCCGCGATACCGAAACTCGGTTCGATGAAGGGGCACGAGAAACCATTGCGGTTTCCATCGGTAGATATGACCACAGGTGCGGTCGGACCAAGCATAGAGGTGGACGATACGGTTACGGGGGGCATGACGCCCATTCTTTCGGTCAAGAACCTCGTCACACGTTTTGCCATTCGCTCGGGTATGTTCGGTCGCGTCACCGGCGCTGTCCACGCGGTAGAAAATATCAGTTTCGATCTCTTCCAGGGGGAAACCCTATCGCTTGTGGGAGAGTCCGGATGCGGCAAGTCAACGACCGGCAGGTCGATCACGCGGCTGGTCGAGCCATTGTCAGGCGATATCTCGCTTGATGGATATGACGTTCTCAAACTCGATCCATCGGGGCTTCGCGCGATGCGTCGCAGCGTGCAGATGATCTTTCAGGATCCGTTCTCCAGCCTCAATCCCCGCATGACCGTTGGTGCGGCGGTGGCGGAACCGATGATCAAACATCGCACCGCAACCCCCGCCGAGGCGAGAAAGAATGCGGCTGACTTGCTTGAGCGTGTCGGGCTTTCGCCCGCAATGATGGACAGGTACCCCCATGAATTCTCCGGTGGGCAGCGGCAACGGGTCGCGATCGCCAGAGCATTGGCGCTCAACCCAAAGGTCATCGTGGCAGATGAGAGCGTGTCCGCTCTGGATGTGTCGATAAAGGCTCAGGTGTGCAATCTGCTGCTGGACCTTCAGCAACAGTTCAAGATCGCCTTCCTGTTTATCAGCCATGACATGGCGGTGGTGGAACGCGTGAGCCATCGTGTCGCCGTCATGTATCTGGGCGAGATCGTTGAAATTGGTCCCCGAGCGGATATTTTCGCGAACCCGCAGCACCCCTATACGAGGAAGTTGATGGAGGCAGTGCCCGTACCCGACCCAGCGCGAAGGGGCATTCGTCGCAATGCCGGGGCCGAGGAGTTGAAAAGCCCGATCAGGCCGGTGGGCTACGAAGCGCCGAGGCGAGAATATGTCGAGATTTCGCCCGGACATCTCGTTCGGGCATAAACACAAGGGCGCGCTCATCGGCCGAAAAGTGCCTATGTCTGACCCTGAGTGCTATGCTTAACTCATTGTTAAGTATAGCACTAAGCTTTTAGTCAAATTCGATCTTAATCAGATTTTTGCCTTATATTTTCATGATTCCGCGGCATAACTGTTTTCAACGAGCTGCGCCTTAAAAGGCAGTTCCACCAATGCCAATGCCCCTATCGTTAACGGGGTGGACAAGTATGGAGTTTGAAATGTCCCGTGGTCTGAAATCTTTCGGAGCTGTCCTGCTCGCAACTTTCGCTGCAACGCCGGTCTTGTCTGCAGACTTGAATTCTTATGAAGCGCCGCCTGCATATAACGAGCCTGCCAGCACGTCCTGGACCGGCGCTTATGTCGGCGGACATATTGGCGCGGCCATGCCAAGAGCCAACCCGTTCAAGGGTGGCAAGGGCCTGGCAATCGGCGCGCAGGCAGGTTACGATTACGATCTCGGATCTGCTGTTGTCGGTGGCGAAGTTGAAGCATCGCATCTCGGCGACACCGAGGTTCGGGTTCCCGGCGGCCATTTGAAGGAACGCTGGCGTGCAGCCGTCAAGGCGAAAGCCGGTGTGAAGCTCGATCAGACGCTCGTCTATGGAACGGCTGGTCTCACCGCGACGAGCCTGCGTGATGCCGATGGCGTCACCGGTCCTGACAGCACCAAGGGTGGCTACCTCCTGGGTGCAGGCGCTGAGCACCGCTTTACGCAACAGATTTCCGGCAAGGTCGAATATAACTATGTCTCGACCAATGATGTTCGCACATTCGCCAATGGAAGCGCATCCCATACGGATCTGAGCGATCACGTTATCAAGGGCGGTGTCAACTATCGCTTCTAAGCGACGGTGGTCACTCTCTGCATAATCATGCAACTGAGCAGCGCGCCCTTGGCGCGCTGTTGGCTTTTCAGGGCGCAGTTCTGTCGAATTTTGTCTAACGATCACCAAACAGGGCGTTTCTATCAGCGAAGATGACGCGATGTGGAACGTTGATCGCCTAGCCCCGTTTGCTCTCCACAAAACAGGAGAAAACGTATGGCCAATAACGACGATGACATCACCAAGGTTTGGGAACTCGCAGATAAGATCGGCTTCTGCATGTTGACGACAAGCACGGGAGAGGATCTGCGCGCGCGGCCCATGTCTGCCTATTCCGAGCAACTGGAAAACGCCTTCTATTTTCTGACGGATGTGGCCAGCCACAAAGACGAGGAAATTGCCCGTCATCCAAACGTCTGCCTGGCCTTCGCGGATTCTAAGGGGCAGAAATACGTCTCGATCTCAGGTGCTGCAGAGGTTCAGAACGATCGTGAAAAGATCAAGGAATTGTGGGCAACCCCCGCAAAGGCGTGGTGGGACGATGCGGATGATCCATCAATCAGGATCCTTAAAGTGACTCCGACCTTCGCGGAATATTGGGACAGCCCAGGCACCGTGATCAGCTACATCAAAATGGCTGCTGCCGCCGTCAGCAACACGCGGCCAGATATGGGCGAAAATGCCAAGGTAGATATGTGAAGAAATAGCGGCCAGTTATCTGGCCGCAACTCCCCGCATTTACGAGAGTAATAAGAGCCAAGCCGCTCAGGCGGCTTGGGCGTTACCCTTGTAATAATGGGACGAAATCCCGCTGCGATCGAGTTTGAAGCGTGAAATGAGACGTGCAAGCGTATTCACTTCATCGTCAAGGCGGTTTGTCCCGGCAGTGGACTCCTCCACCATCGCGGCATTCTGCTGCGTGACCTGATCCATCTGGTTTACAGCGCTGTTGACTTCCGCAAGGCCAGTGGACTGTTCCTTCGACGCCGTCGCGATTGAGTGGACAAGGTCGTTTATCTTCATGACGTGACTTTCGATCAGCGACAGAGCCTCACCTGTTGCCGTCACAAGTCTCACGCCTGATTGAACTTCTTCCCCTGAGCGATGAATGAGATTCTTGATATCCTTCGCCGCACCCGCAGACCGTTGGGCCAGCTCACGAACCTCCTGTGCAACGACAGCAAATCCCTTGCCCGCTTCGCCAGCACGGGCCGCCTCGACGCCTGCATTCAGTGCGAGAAGGTTCGTTTGGAAGGCGATTTCGTCAATGACATTGATAATCTGCCCGATTTCAGCGGAAGCGCTTTCAATCTTCCCCATGGCAGAGACGGCATCCCGGACAACGGCACTGGACTGTTCAGTGCTGCGCCGGGCCTCATCGACCATCTGGCTGGCTTCGTGAGAGCGATCCGTTGAGCTTTTTACCGCAGAGGTGATTTCTTCAAGAGCCGCTGATGTCTCTTCGAGTGAAGCGGCCTGCTGCTCAGTACGTCGTGAAAGATCGTCCGAAGCGGCGCGTAGCTCGCCGGTCCCGCCGCTGATGGTGTCAATGGAGAATTTGATCTCTCCAAGAACGGATTTCAAACCCGACATCGTTGAGTTGACGTTCTGCTGCAGCTCGTAAAAAACGCCCTGGAAACTGCCACGCATTTCCTCTGTCAGGTCGCCCTCGGCCAGTGCGGCTACGACGCGCCGGGTTTCGGCCACACCTCTGTCTACCGAGGTCACAAGCTCGTTGACGCTTTTTGCGAAGCGGTTGAGGTCTGGGTTGGCATAATCCTTCTCAATCCGTCGGGTGAAGTCACCTGCAACCGCTGCCGCAACGACAACGCCAATGCTGGACTGAAGATCTGCACTTTTTGCCTGCAACGCCGCTTCCTGTGCGTTGAGGTCACGGACCTTGATGCCGTTTTGTTTGAAGACTTCGACCGCGCGCGCCATTTCGCCGATTTCATCCTCCCGATCCGCAAGCGGTATGTTACTTTCAAGATCACCTTCGGCAAGCTTTGCCATACTGCGTGTGAGGTTGCCGATCGGTTGCGCGATGGCTTTCGCGCCAAAAAACGCCGAACCACCCAGAACGATAATGACGAGGGCGCCCATGCCCAAACCTATCTGGAGCGCAAGCGCCTGCGCGTTGTCCATATCGACGACTGCGGCATCTGCTCTCTTTTTCGTGGCGTCGACACTTTCGTCCAGCAGACCGCTCATCTTTTCCGCTATGCCGTTCATTTCGGCTGCATCACTGCGCTCGGATGGCATTGGGGAAACATCAGGAGTAGGACGACCCAATCTCGTCGTGATCGCTTGCGAAAGACTTGCAAACTTTGTCATCCAGCTTTGATTAAGCTCCAATATCTTTTTTGTGCGCTCCACATTGGCCGGCAATGACATGTGGCTGAGCGCAGAATTGAGATATTTTACCGCTGAAGAATGGCGTTTGCTGACGAAGTCTTTGAAATTTGCCGCTTCCTCTGCCGTTTGTGCAAGCCGAAGTTCGGACATTCCTGCGATCATGCCACGGATAGATGCTTTCGCATCCACGAGATCGCGCGAGATTGTCAGTTGCGTCCGCCCGAAATCTGAGCTTCGACTGACCGACGAGCCGCCCAGCCATATTGCGCCGAGCATCCCAATCACCATGAGGATGCCAATCGCGGACATAGCGGAGAGTTTGGAACTGATACGTTTCAGTGAAATCGGATTGGGCATGCACTGTTCCTCCGGCGGAGACGTCAGCTTTCATGCCGCCGTTATCCAGCTCTCTGAAATAGAATTCATTCTATTCGCTGAATTGTCGGCGCCGACGGACACGCAGTCGCCATGCACCTTCCAGTTGCTGAAATATATTAAAGAATGGCTTAAAGAAATGTTACAGTTTTATGACAAGACAAGGTATTTCCTTGTTTGTGTTCCGCACGCTATTCTAATACGGCCTTCAATCTGAACTGTTAGGTAAGAGAACTGTTTTCTTTAATAATAACATGATTATGAATATGGGACTTTCCCGATTTTTGTAGCGATATTCACATCAACATATTGTTAAATATGACGGCATCCCTATTTTCTCAGGAAACTATACTAGCATGTTTCAAGGTTTCTGCGTTGAGACCAGATTGTTGAT
This sequence comes from Rhizobium sp. Leaf311, assembly GCF_001423445.1. NCBI lineage: Bacteria > Pseudomonadati > Pseudomonadota > Alphaproteobacteria > Hyphomicrobiales > Rhizobiaceae > Rhizobium > Rhizobium sp. Leaf311. Next base: position 112,531 of record NZ_LMNZ01000009.1, read on the forward strand.
GGAGATGTTTCCCTTGAGTACGCCTCGTTCCAAGTCGGTTCGCCCACTCTCAATTTGAACGACCGTATAAAGTTTTTCACTTCTAAATTGACTCGCTTCATTGGTGGTCGTGCCTCCAGCCGGCGCCGCGTCGATCTCCATAAAATCGAGTTCTTGGGAAGACGCGACGATGCGAGCGTCGCCAGTGGTGCGTGCAGCAACGACAATTTCTTCCCTGCCCGGGGCGTTTTGCCACCGCGGGTCGTCTTCGGCCGCAATGGGTATGAGGCGATAGACATTGAGGACGGTATCTTGCGACGGTCCCGCCGTTGTCTGTGCGTCGTCAAACTGCGCCTGGCTCTCGACCGATTTCCCAAAGCTGGTGTGACTTTCGCCAGTTGAGACGACGCTGCCTGTTTTATTGCTGTCGCCAGTATTGTTCGACATGGGAAATCTTCCTTACTACGGATGGGGGTGCGTCACAGTGAGGCCTGTGACGCAAACGATACGGGAAATCAGATCATGATCTCGCCGCCGGTAACAGGGATAACGGCACCCGTCATGTAACTGCCAAGGTCGGAGGCGAGCAGCACATATGCTCCCGCCAACTCGGCCGGCTGGCCAGCACGACCGATCAGGGTCTTTTCGCCAAACTTCGATGCTTTTTCAGCCGGCATGGTGGAAGGGATCAGGGGGGTCCAGATTGGGCCCGGTGCGACTGCGTTCACCCGAATTCCCTTCTCGGCAAGCATTTCTGCCAGACCAGCGGTGAAGTTCGAAATCGCGCCTTTCGTTGATGCATAGGCGAGCAAAGATTGCGAAGGCTGTCGAGACTGGATCGAGGTGGTGTTGATGACCGAGCTTCCAGCCTTCATATGGGGCACGGCAGCCTTTGCAAGGTAAAACGGCGCATAGATATTGGTACGAAATGTTTCGTCCCACTCTTCTGCCGAGATATCTTCAATCGACGCATAGGTGCGCTGGAAGGCTGCATTGTTCACGAGGATGTCGATTTTTCCAAGTTCACTCACGGTCTTATCGACCAGCGAGCGGCAATGCTGCTCGGATTTGATGTCTCCAGGGGCAAGAACAGCCTTTCGTCCGGCTTCTTCGATCCATTTTGCGGTATCTTTGGCGTCTTCATCCTCATTGAGGTAAGAAATGACGACGTCTGCTCCTTCTCTCGCAAAGGCAATAGCGATCGCCTTGCCGATACCGGAGTCTGCGCCAGTAATCAGTGCGACCTTACCGGACAGTTTTCCATCGCCTCGATAGGATTGCTCACCATGGTCTGGAACAGGCTGCATCTTGGCAGTCTGGCCTGGTGGCTCCTGCTGTTGCTCGGCAAAGGGTGGCATGGGTCTACGGCTATCGGACATGAAATTTCCAATCAATGGTGAAATGGTTACTCCCATCCTAACCATCGTTGACGCTATGAGTTCCGATATGACTTCGGCCGGTCTGTTACAGCTTTGCTCTTGTAGAGCGAGCAGTGGACAGAAGCAGGCTTGTTTCACTTCCGGTTATGCCGGGGACAAGCCGGATGCGGCGCAGCACCGAGTCGAAATCACTCAAGGTGGCGGCACTGAGTTCGACGATCAAATCCCATCGTCCGTTGGTGGAATGAATTGCCGATACTTCCGAAAAGCCGCCGAGGGCGCGGATCACCCGGTCTGTCACATGACCCTCGATCTCAATCATCATAATACCGCGCACCGCCTCTCCCATGGCATCGCCACGCAGAATGACAGTGTAGCCGATGATATCGCCACTGTGTTCCAGCCGTTCCAGGCGAGCGCGGACTGTCGCCCTCGATGTGCCCGTCTCCATAGCAAGGTCTGAAATGCTTCTTCGCCCATTGTGCCGCAGCAGTGTGATGAGTTTTGTGTCGAGTTCGTCCATGCTGATCACTTTGAAAGTTCAATTTGCCGAAACGATAAGTCATATATCAAATTTTGCCAATATTTATCATTCAATCTGCCAGACGCCCGTGATGAGATATCTGTGTTTCTCAAATATTTGGAGTGGGTTCATGGAGTGCAGATTGATAGGGGTGCCGCTGCAGATCGGCGCGGGCCAACTCGGCTGTGAGATGGGCCCAAGCTCCCTTCGGGTCGCGGGACTGAAATCGGCATTGGAGGAACTGGGGCATACTGTTGTGGATGTAGGAAATGTCGCGCCCGCGGTAATGCGGGATTTTTCCCATCCCAACCCGGCGGTTCATCATTTGTCGGAGACGGTCGCCTGGACGGAAGCATTAGCGGACGTCGCGTATCTGCAATCCGAAAATGCCATGCCGATATTTCTTGGCGGCGATCACGCCATATCCGCCGGAAGCGTGACAGGTGTTGCGCGCCGGGCGGCAGAAGTGGGAAGACCGCTTTTTGTTTTATGGCTGGATGCGCACACCGATTATCACACGCTGGACACGACGCGCAGCGGAAATCTTCACGGCACTCCGGTGGCTTATTATAGCGGCAGGCCGGGATTTGAGGGCTATTTCCCGCCGGTCTCACATCCGGTCGATCCTGCCAATATTTGCATGATCGGTATTCGCAGTGTCGATCCTGCAGAGAGTGCCGCGCTTGGCGAGACCGGCGTGACGATCAACGATATGCGCATGATCGACGAGCATGGCGTCGGCGTGCTGTTGCGTGCGTTTCTGGAAAGGGTTTCTGCTGCCAACGGGTTGCTCCATGTCAGCCTGGATGTGGATTTTCTTGATCCGTCCATTGCCCCTGCAGTCGGCACGACGGTTCCAGGCGGGGCGACATATCGGGAGGCCCATCTCGTCATGGAAATGCTCTGCGACAGCGGGCTCGTCTCAAGCCTCGATCTGGTGGAGCTCAATCCGTTTCTGGATGAGCGGGGGCGTACCGCGCGTCTGATGGTGGATCTGACTGCGAGCTTGATGGGAAAGCGCGTCATGGATCGTCCGACCCGAGCGGCTTGAGGAGGGGCACAGCAATGGCACAAGTAGAAAATCTCAACATCGTTCCCTTTGTCAGCGTCGACAATATGATGAAGCTGGTACTTCATGTGGGGATCGATACGTTTCTGCGTGAACTCGCTGTCACCATCAAGGAGGATTTTCTGAGATGGGAGCAGTTTGACAAGACTGCGCGTATAGCATCGCACTCGAAAGACGGCGTTATCGAGTTGATGCCAACGAGCGACGGGACGCTGTACGGGTTCAAATATGTCAATGGTCACCCTAAAAACACCCGGGAGGGCAGGCAGACGGTAACGGCATTCGGCGTGCTGTCCGATGTTGGCAATGGCTATCCCATGCTGCTTTCGGAGATGACGATCCTTACTGCTCTGCGCACCGCCGCGACCTCCGCCCTTGCTGCCAAATATCTCGCCCGGTCAAACGCCCGTACCATGGCAATCATCGGCAATGGCGCTCAAAGCGAGTTTCAGGCACGCGCCTTCAAGGCAATCCTTGGAGTCGATCATTTGCGACTTTACGATATAGACCGGTCTGCCAGCCTCAAATGCCTCCGTAATCTTGATGGGCAGGGTTTTTCGATAGAGATCTGTGATACTGCGCAAGATGCCGTCGAGGGCGCCGACATCATCACGACAGTCACTGCAGACAAGCAATATGCCACGATCTGTACCGACAATATGGTAGGGCCGGGGGTGCACCTGAACGCTGTCGGTGGCGATTGCCCCGGCAAGACAGAATTGCACAGGGACATATTGCTCCGCTCCGATATCTTCGTGGAATACCCTCCCCAGACCCGTGTGGAGGGGGAAATCCAGCAGCTTGAGAAGGATCATCCTGTTACCGAACTCTGGGAGGTCATCGCAGGACGTGCGTCTGGCCGAACCTCGGATCGGCAGATCACATTGTTCGATAGCGTCGGTTTCGCTATCGAGGATTTTTCAGCACTGCGTTATGTCCGTTCCAAACTGGCGACGACGGGGCTGTACGATCAGCTGGATCTGCTCGCTGATCCCGATGAGCCACGGGATCTTTTCGGGATGTTGCTGCGGTGTGAGGCATTGCAAGCCATATGAACAGCACCACCGAAGCGGCGTCACCGCGCTGACGCGCGCTTTTTGCGGGCAAGCATCTGCTCTCGCCAGATCGTAAACAGGCCCGCGGCGACGACAATGGCTGCGCCGACAACCATGTGCGTGCTGAGCACTTCACCGTAAAGGCTGACGCCGAGGATGGAGACAAGTACCATCTGGTAGTAGGAGAATGGTTGAACCGAAGCGGCGTCTGCAAGCTCGAAAGCTCGGATCAGCAGGTAGTGGCCACTCATGCCGGTCACACAAAGCGCCAGCATCCAGCCCCAATCATAGGGTGCCATATGCGTCCAGAAGAATGGGCCAACTAAGGTCAGCGCGCATGCGCCTGGAACCCCGATGTAGAAGAAACTGGTCATCGCCGTGTCCGTGCGGCTGGCGAGCCGTGTCAGGACGCCGTAGAGGCCAAGCAGCGCTGCAGCTGCGAAACTCACGATCAGGACAGGGTCAAAACCGCTTTCATCCGGCTTGAGGATGATGAGAACACCGAGAAAGCCGACAAGGATAGCTGACCAGCGCTTCCAGCCGACTTTCTCGCCGAGGATCGGCACCGAAAGTGCGGCGACGATGAGCGGCGTGGAGGCGAGGATGGCATGGGTGTGCGCAAGGCCTACGAGCGAAAATGATATGATTGAAAGCACGATCTGGACCGCCAGAACGACGCCCCGGCTTACCTGGAGAACAATGCGATCTGTTGATATCGCCTTGCGTAAACCACCGTTCGATCTCGCTGCGAGGATAATAACGAACAGGGCAAAGGCCCAGTACCGCAGCATGGCCACGAAGACGGGCGGATAGGCAGAGCCCAAGTGCTTTGAAATGCCGTCTTGAACGGCGAAAATCGTGAAGGCTGCGAACGCGTAGAGGTAACCTGCGGATTGAGGTGGCATGGACTCAAGTGCTTTTCAGGGAAGGAATGAAGGTGCTTCAAGTTCTAGACGATTATCAACTGATCGGGAACCGTCAATCTGTCAAAACTTGTCGCTATCTCCCTGTGCCCTTCTGTGGTGGCAGACGGGTGCGCCGCTTTGTCTTCACCTGGCGGATTTGGCAGTGGCTTGGATCGCTTTCTCGAATTCGTCTGGCAGCACTCCGACAGCCGAGCGGATCATCATCTTGAGAAGCTCCTGCAATGTCTCTTCGCGGCGAATTTCCGGTGTGAAGAAAGAGGCAACCAGCCCCTGACCGGCGAGGAGATGGGAAATGGCTATGGAGTGCATGAAGAATGTCAGGGGTATGTCTTCCGAGCGGATCAAGCCGAGCGCTTTGCCCTCCATCAGAAGCGGCATCGTGACATTCTGAAAGGGCTGGATCAACGTGTCCCTGACCAGTTCCTGCCGCTCGCCCGGCTGCAACATCTCCTGCAGGATGAAAAGGCCGTAGTCCGGTGTGTCGGCGCTGAAGCGAATGAATGTGGCATAGACGCCCACCAGCTTTTCCGGATAAGGCAGCGCTCCAGTAGCCAGAGATTGCATTTTCGATACGCAATCTGTTGCGGTCATCTGCAACTGTTGCAGGCACGCTTCCCACAAGGACTGCTTGGAGCCGAAATGATAATTTGCCAGCGCAATGTTCACACCGGCCTGCTTGGCAAGATCGCGTATGTTGACGCCATCAAATCCCCGGCGCGCAAAGTTTTGCAGAGCATTGGAGAGAATAGTGTCCCGCCCGGTTTCCTTACCCAGCCGGGGCCTGCCGGATTTTGCTCTGGCGGACTCGGGGTTCGGTTTCTTCAACGGCGTGCTGCTCATGTTGCTGCCTTGTCTGTATGCGTCGAGTTTGAAAAACGATACAGAAACAAGACCCTGAATCCTACATTGAATAAGCGAACAGGCAGATGTTTCACAGCCTTATGCCGGATATGGATATGGCAGACATCTGGAATTCAATCGTACCAGCAGGGTTGGGTTATGGCACAAGGATGGCGCACGACGCAGTCCCTTCAACGATTTTTCATGCGCGGCACACTGTCTGATAACGCTGAACCACGGTCGACAGGACTTGATCAACGGGCTGGGCGTTCCAGTTGTTTGAGAATATCTCAACCTCCTGCGGACCCAAAAAACCGGCTTTCTCGATCATCGTTCTAAAGCCTTTGAGGTCTATGACGCCGTCTCCCATCATGCCGCGATCATTCAGCGGATCCTTGGTTGGCACCAGCCAGTCGCAAATGTGGTGCGCGAGGATTTGTCCATTTCGACCCGCGCGGGCGACCTGTTGCTCGAGCTCCGGATCCCACCAGACGTGATAGACGTCGATGGCAACGCCGGTGCCCTCTCCAAGCCTGTCGCAAAGATCAAGCGATTGCCTCAAAGTGTTGAAGCAGGCCCTGTCAGCAGCGTAGAAGGGGTGTAGAGGTTCGATAGCCAGCGGCACACCAGCCTTCCGTGCATAGGGCAAAAGCGCCGCCATGCCGTCTTCCACCATCTGGCGGGCACCCTTCATGTCCTTCGATCCCGCTGGCAAACCGCCGACGACCAGAACCAGACAATCGGCCTTCATCGCTGCGGCCTCATCCACCGCCCGCTTGTTGTCCTCGATTGCGGCTTTTCGACCTTTCTCGTCTATTGCTGGAAAGAACCCTCCGCGGCAATGCCCGCTCAGGCCTATGCCGTTTTGAGCCACGATGCGCGCGGCTTCATCAAGGCCGACGGCGTGGATCTGGTCCCGCCAGGGAGAAATTGTCGTGATGCCATGCGCAAGACAGGCGTCGACAAGCTTACCAAAGGACCCGCCCTGTTTGATTGTCGCGAAGTTGATGGAAAGACCCTCAAGGCTCATGCGGCTACCTCCCTCTCCCGAAGCGTATGAAATGTTTCGCGGGCCGCAATATCGCTAACGCCAAGCCCTTTGGCGGCCAGAACAGTGTCGAGCGAAAGGCAGCCTTTCTGAACTGTCAGATAGGCGCGCTTCTGTCGTTCGTGGTAAAGATCTGCGTGAGCGCCAAGCCATGCGGCATTCTCGTTTTCTGAAGCGCCCTGCATGCCGTCCACATAGTGATGGCCGTTGCGTTCGACATGACCGAGGTTGAGGACGGCTGCCAAGGCCAAATCCTGCTGAACTGCGATGCCAGCCTGCGTGGTCAAGCCTTCAGCCGACATGAAATAGCCACCAGCACTTTCGGCATTCCATTTCTGCACACGCATCTTGTTGAGAAGCGCCCGGTAAAAACCTTTGCACGACTTCGAGGAGACGCCGAGATAGCCCTGTTGTCTGGCTCTGATAAACGCATCCGGACTATCGTCGGACTCGTCGATTTCAAGTGCCACGCGTCTGGCAAGGTGTGTCACCGGTTCAGATAGCGCTGTCGCGCGGTTGATGGGTTGTTCCACAAACAGCAACGAATTGCGCAACCGGGCAAGGGCAGGCTCCTTTTCGATGCGGTCCATCAGCTCAATGACAGCCGCCTCGTCAGAAAATTGTTCATTGCCATCCAGCGTGACCCTGTAGCCTTCAAGTCGATCCAGAACGGCTGCGATCTCTTTCAAGCGTTCCGTATCCTCCTCCGGTCTGCCGGAAACCTTCAGCTTGAAATAGTGTACGCCGTAAGCCTCTATCTCTTCACTCAGGCATTCCGGCAAGCCGTCATCCCGGCGAGGTCCAACGATCTGTCGAGGCGTCAGCGGATCGAGGTAGCCGATCGTATGGCGCAGGAATAGCCTTCTCTCTGGCGTAATGGTGTCAAGAAAATTGCCGACGTCGAACCCTGCAAGATCAGGTGTCGTTGACAGATCTATGCCCGGCAGATTTGCCCTTAAGGCATCCGGTAAGGGCATGTCGCGCAATCTGCAAAGACCGTCCAGAACGGCGCGGTCTACCAGTGCCAGCCCGAAAGACGCGATGAGGCCATTCAGCCCCTTCGCTGCAGCCTCTGTGTGCTGTTGCGGCTCGAGTGCTGCGTGAATGCCAAAGGCGCTGGCGCAAGGTGCTTCCAGCACCAGCTTGACTGCGAGATGCACGGAGCTGCGCAATTGCTGCTCGTTGTCGGCATTGCTGAGGGCAGGGTTCTTGTCGAACCATTTGGGAACCATCAGTTCAGCAGCAACACCGGTTGCGGACCGTCCTTGTGAGTCCTCCACGATGATCGAGAGAAATATTTGCGCAGCTTCGGTGACCGTCACTGCTCCGAAGCGGAACGGCATCCGCATTTTGAGGCGACGCTCGAATATCGAGGCATCCCGTATCTTCAGGATTGGCGCGTCTACCATTTCACTGCACGCCTCTTACCGCCAGAAACGACCTCATGCGGCGTGCCGCATCATCGGGATCTGCCAAAACATTGGCCTTGTCTGCCAGCCGAAAAAGCTCTGCCAGATGCAGCGTGGAACGCGTGCTTTCCTGACCGCCGACCATTGTGAAGTGATCCTGCAGGCCGTTGAGATAGGCCAGGAAAACCACGCCGGTCTTGTAAAAGCGGGTAGGGGCTTTGAAGATATGCCGAGACAGCGCCACGGTCGGCTCGAGAATATCGAAGAACTCCCCACTTGCTCCCCGCTTCAGGCTTGCCAGCGCCTTGGATGCTGCTGGAGCTATCGCATCGAAAATACCAAGGAGCGCATCGGAATGTCCTTCTTCGTCGCCCGCGATCAGTTCCGCATAGTTGAAATCGTCGCCCGTATACATGCGGACGCCCGCCGGAAGCCGGCGGCGCATGGCGATCTCCTTTTCCTTTGACAGGAGCGAGATCTTGATGCCGTCGATCTTGTCCGCATTGGCCTCGATCATTTCAAGGCATGTGTCCATTGCAACATTGTGGTCGCGGTTACCCCAGTATCCTTCAAGAGCGGGATCGAACATCTCGCCCAGCCAGTGAATGATGACCTTCTCGTTCGCCTTGGCAAGAACGCGAGCATAGGTTTCCAGATAGTCATCGGGTGATTTTGCGCTGGCAGCCAGTGCACGGCTTGCCATCAGAATGACACGGCCGCCTTGCCCCTGCACGAAATCGAGCTGCTCCTGATAGGCCTCGACAATCTGGCCCGGACTATAGTCCGATCCAGCCAGACCATCCGTGCCAACGCCGCAGGCTATCAGTGCATCCTGTCGGGTGGAGGCTTCTTTCAGTGCCCTGGATATCAACTCTTGCGCCTGCGGCCATGCCAGCCCCATGCCGCGCTGGGCGGTGTCCATGGCTTCTGCAACACCCAGCCCCAAATCCCACAGGCGATGTCGGAACCGAAGCGTGCCTTCCCAATCGATTGCTGGCGTCAGCCACGGGTCATTATCCGCGAAAGGATCTGCCACGACGTGCGCTGCGGCGAAGGCGACGCGATTGAAATCACTCGCTTTTCGTTTTTCCAGCGCGATGGGCGTGCCGGTCATCCTGTAGCGTTCGATAGAGCGATCCGGGCGGGGAAGGTTGATTTCGGTCATTTGCCCCTCCTCAGGCGATGGCGGGAACGTCGAGCCAGCGGCGTTCCTTCCAGGATTGAAGCCCGAGTTCGGCAAGCTGTACGCCTTTAACGCCCTCCATCAGCCCATACGGCCAGGCATCGCCATCGACCAGGTGGCGGATGAACATTTCCCACTGAGCCTTGAAGCCATTGTCATAGACGACGTTATCCGGGACCTCCTGCCACGTCTTGTAGAAGTCGATGGTCTGCGGCTGGTCCGGGTTCCAGACTGGTTTGGGTGTGTTGGTGCGGTGCTGTGTCCAGCATTTGGTAAGCCCGGCAACGGCAGAACCATGCGTGCCATCCACCTGAAAGGTCACGAGATCGTCCCGACGAACACGCACTGCCCATGACGAATTGATATGGGCGATGACCCCGCCTTCAAGCTCGAAGGTGGCATAGGCGGCGTCATCGGCGTCAGCCACATAGGCGTTGCCCTGTTCATCAAAACGCTTGGGGATGTGGGTCGTGCCAAGGCAGCTGACCGCTTTGACATTGCCGAAGAGGTTATCCAGCACGTAACGCCAGTGGCAAAGCATATCGAGAATAATGCCGCCGCCATCCTTCTGGCGATAGTTCCAGGAAGGGCGTTGGGCCGGTTGCCAGTCACCCTCGAATACCCAGTATCCAAATTCGCCGCGAACGGACAGGATCTTTCCGAAAAAGCCGCTGTCTCGCAGCATTGCGAGCTTTCGGAGGCCCGGCAGGAAAAGCTTGTCCTGCACCACGCCGTGTTTGATGCCTGCGCTCTCAGCCAGTCTGGCAACGACAAGCGCTTCTTCCATGTTGTCGGAAATAGGCTTCTCGCAATAAACGTTCTTGCCAGCCTTGATGGCCTTGGTCAGCAGGCTCCCGCGCATCTGTGTCGTGCCGGCATCGAAAAATAGCGTGTCGTCAGGATTGGCGAGTGCGGCGTCGATGTCAGTCGTCCAGCGGGCGATATTGTGTTTCGCGGCAATCGCTTCGATTTTCTCGCCGTTACGCCCGACCAGTATCGGATCGAGCATAACCTTCTCGCCGCTCTTGAGCGTAACGCCCCCTTGATCGCGTATCGCGAGCACTGAACGAACGAGATGCTGATTATATCCCATACGGCCGGTAATGCCGTGCATGATGACGCCAATGCGTTGCATGAACCCTCCTCCACGAGCGCCCCACTCCCGTCAGGGCACATCATCTGGTTTAATTTTGTAACCAATTGGTTATTTGTGATTCCGAAATGGCTTTTCTGTCAAGCGGTTTTTACTAGGAAAAATGAGTGTGAAAAATCGTAGTGCGCAGACCCAATGCCTCCTCCGCAGCAGGCGTTGTCTTCTCTACCTTCGCATGTGCGAAGGTAGAGAAAGTTGATCTTGTTCAATTTTCTGGAATGAGGATCAGAGTGGCCGCAATGCAGCAATCACCGTGTTCACAATGTGCTGACCCCATCTTTCGAGTTCCGCCGGTGCCGCCAGATCTCTTTGGAAGATGGTAGAAAGTGTGAAGCGGTTAGACAGATAGAAGTAGCCAAGGGAAGCGATTGTCAGGTACACATCGACAGGGTCCAGTCCCGGCCTGAAATCGCCGGTGACCTCTCCCCGCTTTAGCACGTCCTTTAACTCGGAAATGAAGTTTGAGTGCATTTCTGGGATGCTCTCGGATTGTCGCAAGTATCTGGCCTGATTGAGATTTTCGGTTGCAAGGATGCTGAGGAATTCCGGGTGATCCAGGTAGTAGTGCCAGGTAAACAGCGCCAGTTCCTTTAGGCCCTCCATCGGCTGCTTGCGGGCCAGATCAAGCCTGTGTTCGGCATTGCGGATGTGACGGTAAGCGTCTTCCAGCACCGCCAGATAGAGCGCGTCCTTGTCTCCAAAGTAGTGGTAGATCATCCGTTTGTTGGTGCCGGCGCGCCTTGCCACCACATCTATGCGCGCGCCTGCCAGACCCTTTGCCGCCACTTCCCGTCGTGCTGCCTCCAGAATGGCAGCTCGGGTGCGCTCGGGATTGCGGGACTGCGTCACTGTCTTTTTTCGACCGGTGGTCGTCTTGTCTGCCGCTTCGTTATCGCTCTTTCGAGACCCTTTTTCTTTGAAATCATCCATGTGCAATGGCCGCTTGACAATGTTGCTAATCGATGATCCCATGTAACCAGATAGTTATAAAACGGCAAGCGCTGTTTATCTTCATCATTCAATTTGGCAGTCAATTAGGGAGGAGTTGCCAATGTCCGTGATGCTCAAAAGACGTGCCGTGGTATCGGCGGGACTTGCGGCCATGTCGCTGGCGGTGGTGGGTGGAGGACCCGCTTTCGCACAGGCAGCCCGTTTGCGACTGCTGTGGTGGGGCTCGCAAGAGCGTGCCGATCGCACAAACAAGGCCATCGCCGCTTACAAGAAAGCCAAGCCCGATCTTGATATCGCGGGGGAATTTGCGGGTTGGTCGGATTACTGGCCGAGACTTGCAACACAGGTTGCCGGTCGAAACGCGCCTGACCTCATCCAGATGGACTACCGCTATATCTTTGAATATGCCCGACGCGGGGCGCTGGCTCCGCTCGATGAATATGTCGGCAAAGCTCTGAAGATCGAGGATTTCGGAACGCCCAACATCGACTCTGGTCGAGTAGACGGCAAGCTTTATGGCATTAATCTCGGTGTTAACTCGAGTTCTGTTTTCTTCGATGCCGCCGCCTGGGAAAAGGCGGGCGTCAAGGCGCCGTCAGCAGGCCAGTCATGGGAAGAGTTTGCCAAGAATGCCGCCGAGTTCGGAAAGAACAAGCCCAAGCCGGGATATTACGCCACAGCCGACGCCAGTGGCGTAGAGCCGAGCTTCGAAAACTGGCTGCGGCAGCAGAACAAGGCGTTGTTCAGCGAGGACGGCGGGCTCGGCTATGATGCAAAGGATGCCGGCGACTGGTTCACCATGTGGGCGGATATGCGCAAAGCCGGCGCTTGTGTCCCCGCAGACATTCAGGCGCTCGATCAGTTGAACATTGAAAGCAATGCTCTAACGACTGGAAAGGCCGCCACCGCCTTTGCTCACTCCAACCAGTTTGTCGGATATCAGGCAGTCAACAAGGCAAAGCTGTCGATAACCTCCTATCCGAAGGTGTCCAAGGATTCTCCGTCGGGCCACTATCTCAAGCCATCCATGCTGATGAGTGTTGCCAAAGGCAGCGCCGGGATGGAAGCGGCGGCAGAGTTTATCAACTTCCTGGTCGCCGTACCGGAAGGCGTGGATATTCTCGGGGTCGAACGCGGCGTTCCGGCATCGGAGTCGATGCGCAATCAGCTGAGCCCCAAGCTCAACGACGTCAGCAAGGCGATGGTGGACTATATTGCCGAAGTTACGCCCGGCGTCGGACCGCTGCCGCCATCCCCACCTCCTGGTGCCGGTGAATTTGCCTTCGTGCTGAAGCGCACCTCTGAAGAGGTTGCATTTGGCAGGATGACGCCAGAAGAGGGCGGCAAGCGACTGGTCACGGAAGCGGAAACAGTTATCAAGCGGAAGTAACGAGCAATGGCGTTTCGATCCGATGTTATGGTGCGGGAGGGCCGACAGGCGGCTCTTCCGAAGCAGAGCGGTATTCGAAAAATTTTCGACCGCAACTTTCACGCCTACATGTTTCTGCTGCCATGGTTGATTGGCTTTTTCGGTCTCACCCTGGGGCCAGCTCTGGCATCCCTGTATCTTTCCTTTACCAATTATGACCTGCTGCAATCGCCGGATTGGGTGGGCGCTTCGAACTATGTTCGCATCGCCACTGCCGATCCGAAATTCGCAGCCGCGATGAAGGTGACCTTCACCTATGTTTTGCTATCGGTACCATTGAAGCTGATTTTTGCCCTGATGGTGGCGATGGCTTTCAATCGCGGCATGCAAGGGCTGACGCTTTATCGCGCCGTGTTTTATCTGCCTTCCCTTCTGGGTTCCAGCGTTGCCATCGCCGTTCTCTGGCGCCAGCTCTTTGCGTCGGATGGTCTGGTCAACATGGTTCTGTGGCAGCTTTTCGGATATGAAGGTCCAAGCTGGATTTCCAATCCCGACTACTCCATCTACACGCTTGTCATTCTTTCTGTCTGGCAGTTCGGCTCGCCGATGATCATCTTTCTGGCTGGCCTTCGACAGATCCCGCAAGACATGTATGAGGCAGCCGAAATGGATGGCGCGGGCAAGATGCGCCAGTTCTTCCGCATCACGCTGCCGCTTCTGACCCCTGTCATCTTCTTCAACGCGGTCATTCAGACGATCGATGCCTTCAAGGCGTTTACCCCCGCATTCATCATCTCCGAGGGCTCGGGCGGTCCGATCAATTCGACGCTGTTCTACACGCTCTATCTCTATCAGGAAGCTTTCGGGTTCTTCCGCATGGGCTATGCATCTGCCCTGGCGTGGATACTCGTGGTGATCATTTCCCTCTTCACGGCCTTCTCTTTCCTCAGCGCGCGATATTGGGTGCACTACGATGACTGATGCTGTTACCTCACTGCGCCCGGGGCAGGCAGTGCAACGCCCCGTCTGGAAGTCCATACTCCTTCATACCGCATTGATTGCCGCGTCGATTGCGATGATGTATCCAATCCTGTGGATGATTTCAGGCTCGTTTCGCCCGCAGGACGAGCTGTTCGGTTCATCGTCTCTCATCCCGTCGGCAGTCGATCTTGGCGGCTATATCAGGGGCTGGACGGGGCTTCAGGTTTCCTTCGGCCAGTTCTTCTGGAATTCCTTTTTCATCGCCGTTCTCGCCACCATCGGAAATGTCGTGGGTTGTTCGCTGGCCGCCTTCGCCTTTGCCCGCCTGCGGTTCGGGGGGCGGAACTTCTGGTTTGCCCTTATGCTGGGCACATTGATGTTGCCGTATCACGTGGTGCTCATCCCGCAATATATCCTGTTCCTGGAAATGGGCTGGGTCAACACATCGCTGCCTTTGATCGTGCCGAAATACCTGGCTACCGATGCCTTCTTCATCTTCCTGATGGTGCAGTTCTTCCGTGGTATTCCAAGGGAGCTGGATGAAGCCGCCGTGATGGACGGCTGCAGCCCATTCCGAATCTACTGGAAGATCATGTTGCCGCTTTCCCTTCCGGTCCTGGCGACGGCAGCCATATTCTCTTTCATCTGGACCTGGGACGACTTCTTCGGCCCGCTCATCTACCTCAATGATATCAACACCTACACGGTCCAGCTCGGTCTGCGCTCCTTCGTTGACTCAACCGGCAGCTCTGATTGGACGGCTCTGTTTGCCATGTCCAACCTGTCACTGGTGCCCGTCTTTCTTTTCTTCCTCTTCTTTCAGCGGCTCCTCATCGAGGGCATTGCGACCACCGGCATGAAACGCTGATACATCAAGGCTCGATCATGAAACCAGTTCGATTTGCAACAATCGGTATCAACCACAATCACATATTCGGTCAGACGAAATGCCTGTTGGATGCGGGCGCCGAACTCGTCGGCTTCCACGCCATTGAGGATGATCTTGCTCAGGAATATGCGCAGACCTTTGCGGGCGTGGCACGTGTTGATGACCAAGGCAGGCTGTTGGAAGATGGGTCGATCGACCTCATCATCAGTGCCGCCATTCCGGATGAACGAGCCCCACTTGCCATTGAAGCCATGCGCGCGGGCAAGGATGTGATGGTAGACAAGCCGGGCATGGTCACGCTTGCTCAGCTTGAGGAGGTGAAGAAAGTTCAGGCCGAAACGGGCCGGATTTTCTCGGTGCTGTATTCGGAGCATTTCGAAAACAGAGCAACCGTGAAAGCTGGTGAGCTTGTCGCAGCCGGGGCCATTGGCGAGGTTGTCTCGATCGCCGGCTTCGGCCCGCATCGATTGCGCGCCTCAACACGACCTGACTGGTTTTTCGAGCGGCAACGTTATGGCGGAATCCTCGTCGATATTGCTTCGCATCAATGCGAGCAGTTCCTTTTCTTCACCAATTCCAATACGGCAGATGTCCTCTTTGCCCGGGTGTCCAACCGCGCCAATTCCCATACACCGGGTTTGCAAGACAGTGGTGATATCCATCTGGCGACGAATAATGTCGATGGCTTCATCCGCGTGGACTGGTTCACGCCGGAAGGCTTGCCTAGCTGGGGTGACGGGCGCCTGTTCATCACCGGCACGCAGGGTGCGATAGAGGTTCGCAAGAACGTCGATATTGCCGGGCGTGATGGCGGCAACCACCTGTTCCTGACCGACAGAGAGGGGGTGCACTATTTTGATTGTGCGAATGTGCCTCTTCCCTACGGTCCCCAGCTTCTGGCTGATATCCGCAATCGCACGGAAACGGCAATGCCGCAGGCGCGGTGCTTCGCTGCGATGGAAATCGCATTGAAGGCGCAACAGATCGCGGAGGGCCAACATAATGGCTAAGCGCTACAGGGTAGGGATCATTGGCTGCGGCATCGGACGATCTCACATTGTCGAGGGATATGCGACCCATAAGGACAAATATGAGGTGGCCTGCCTGTGTGACCTTGATGAGAAACGCTTGAACGCGGTCGCTGACGAATTCAATATTTCTAAACGCACTCGCTCATCGGATGAGCTGATGTCGATGCCCGACATCGACATTATCGACATCTGCACTCCACCCGCCATTCACACGAGCCTCATTCTAAAAGCCCTGGCATCCGGTAAGCATGTGGTCTGCGAAAAGCCTTTGACAGGCTCACTGGCAGAGCTGGACGAAGTGGTTGCGGCCGAAAAGATTGCCAAGGGCAGCCTCATGCCAATCTTCCAGTATCGCTATGGTGACGGAGTGCAGCAGGCGCGGCGCATCATCGAGAGCGGACTGGCTGGAAAACCCTATGTCGGAACCGCAGAGACACTTTGGAACCGTGACGCCACCTACTACGACAATCCATGGCGCGGGCGTTGGGCGACCGAGCTCGGTGGTGTTCTGATGACGCACGCCATCCATCTGCACGACATGCTGACATACCTGATGGGACCCGTGGACCGGGTCTTTGCGCGCACGGATACGCGCGTCAACGCCATTGAAGTGGAGGATTGCGTTTCCGCCAGCCTGCTCATGGAAAACGGTGCCCTGGTTTCGTTGACGTCCACCCTGGGTTCCCAGGAGGAAATCAGCCGCCTGCGGTTGGCCTTCGAAAATGTCACCTTTGAAAGTAACCATGCGGCCTATTCACCGGGGGACGGTCCGTGGCGCATTATTCCTGCCAATGAAGAGGTGGGCAGGAAGATAGAGGCCCTCGTTTCGGAGATGGCGCCCGTCGGCAGACGGTTCAATGGCCAGATGGAAGCCTTCTATCACGCGCTGGAAAAGAACGAGCCGCCGCCTGTCCGCACATCCGACGCGCGTCGGTCGCTGGAACTCGTTACGGCGATTTATCACTCGAGTGATACGAATTCGGATATCCGCCTCCCAATTGGCTCCGATCATCCAAAATACAAAAGCTGGCGACCCTGATCGCGGGTGGAGAACAATATGGCAAGCAGCATCACTCTGGAAAAAATCGTCAAGCGCTTCGGTGCCTTTCCTGTCATCCACGGCATTGACCTGATAATCGAGCCCGGGGAGTTTACCGTCTTTGTTGGGCCCTCTGGCTGTGGCAAGTCGACGCTTTTGCGAATGATAGCCGGATTGGAGGAGATATCGGACGGTGATCTTCTGATCGATGGCGAGAAGGTCAACGAAACGGCTGCTTCCAAACGCGGCATCGCCATGGTCTTTCAATCATACGCTCTTTATCCGCATATGAGCGTGTACAAGAACCTGGCTTTCGGCCTTGAAACAGCCGGATATAAACGCCCTGAAATCGAAGCTCGGGTCCAGAAAGCGGCCGACGTGCTGCAAATCGGTCCGCTCTTACAGCGCAAGCCGAAAGCGCTCTCGGGCGGCCAACGCCAGCGCGTTGCGATTGGCCGGGCGATCGTGCGAGAGCCGAAGATATTCCTCTTCGATGAACCGCTGTCCAATCTCGATGCAGAGTTGCGCGTGCAGATGCGCGTGGAAATCGCCAAGCTGCATCAGACGCTTGGCAGCACCATGATCTACGTAACACATGATCAGGTCGAGGCCATGACCATGGCTGACAAGATTGTCGTGCTGCGTGAAGGGCGTATCATGCAGGTCGGGCGGCCGCTCGATCTTTACAATCAACCGGCAAATCAGTTTGTGGCTGGCTTCATCGGTTCGCCAAAAATGAATTTTCTGACGGCAAGGCTGGTCTCCAACGATCCATCCCGCAGAACGATTGAGGTGTCTGGCCAGCAGATCGTTCTCGACCGCTCGCTGGAGGCAGAAGATGGTGAAACCCTGACACTCGGCATCCGCCCGGAGCATTTCAACCCGCAAATCCAATCTGCGAGTCTAGGGGAAGGAAAGGTCCAACTGGTCGAGCATCTCGGTGGGTCGACGGTCATCTACACCACCACGGCGGATGGTCAGGCCGTAACCGTCTTGCTGGAGGGACAGAAACAGTTGCGCATAGGCGAAACCGCTCCGCTCTCCTTCGATATCGCCAACGCACATCTTTTCGGCGCCGACGGCCGCAGGGTTTGATGCCGGGGGCGTTGCCTCGCAAATTCGAGCGTTAAGCAGCCTGCCAGGGAGTGGGCGGCTGGCGAGACGAGGCTGCGGGCAGGGTGACGCCTGACAAAGTGACGATTTGGCGCTGTCGCGTCATTAGCTAGACGAATGAGTTTTGACATAACGCAGAATAATCACGCCGATCTATGAAGTCCCGCTCTGAACAGTGAGCTCGGCGGCCCGTGTGGTTGCTACCAGGCGGCGTAGTCTATCGCGCCGGCGCAACTTTTCATTCTTGAAAATTTAAGTTTTTTTTAAAGTATAGTCGAAAAATCCCGCGTATGCCGGGAAACGCAGCCGGAGCGCTGGGCAATTTCAACACTACGGAAAGGATTTAGGCGTATCTATGTCAACGACGTGGCATCGTGCTGCATTTGGCATTCGCCGCTCTCGAAGATGAGAAATCAACCAACCGGTGTTCAATATGAAAATCAGCAATATATCGATTTTGAAGAAAGTGAGCCTGGTGGTTGCGCTCATGGGTTTTTCAGCCTTCGCCATCACCATTGCCGGAACTCAGGGACTTATGTCACTGGGCGCGGCACTGAAAGATACCGGCGCGAAGGAAGAAGCCGCGCGAGAAGCAATGGATTTGCGCATCGACGTGATTGCGATGAGCCGATTGACCTACCAGCTTGTTCTCGCCCCTGAGAAGTCAGCTGATTTTGCAGCCGATACCGAAAAGCGTGCCAAGGAAATGCTGGAGCGCCTGCCGAAGATCGCGGCTGCAGCGGATGAGACCGAAAAGAAACAGCTCCAGGATATCGGCGTTGCGCTTAACGCCTATTTCGACAAGATCCGCGCTCTTGTGAAACTGGCTTCCGGTCCGGCTGTGACCACCGATACCATCAAGGCTGGCCTCAATGACAGCCTGGAAGGTCAAAAGGCGGTCACCGCGGCAATCAAGGTTTACAGCACCTATTCCGGCAATGCGTTGACTGAATCTCGTGCGCATGCACTTTCTGTATCGAGCTTTACGATGATCGTCCTGATCACGACAGCAGTCGTATCGATTGTCGGCGGTGTCCTTGCGGCACTTGCGGTCGGTGGTCGCGGCATTTCGCGTCCTGTGCGCATGCTGACCCAGCGCATGAGCAGCCTTGCCAAGGGCGACCTGAGCGAAAAGATCGAAGGTGTCGATCGGCAGGACGAAATCGGCGAAATGGCCCGCGCTCTGGAAATCTTCAGAGCAAACGAAACGCAAATGCGCGAAATGGAAGCCCAGGAAGCCGCCATCACCGCGCAGAGCAAGGACTTGCAGTCCTCCATCAGCGGTATCGTCGCCGCTGCCGCTGCCGGCGACTTCTCCAAGCGTATTGCCAAGAGCTATGAAGATCCTGACTTGCAGCGTTTTGCAGAAGGCGTGAACGAGCTGGTCGTAAACGTTGATCGCGGGATTACTGAAGTGCGTCGCGTGATCGCTGCGCTGTCTGAAGCTAACCTCACACAGGAGATGAATGGCAGCTACCAGGGTGCCTTCGCCGAACTGCAAACGAACGTCAATCAGACGCTTGCCACCCTGCGTGGCACCATGCAGACGATCCGCCAGGCCGCAGGGACAATCACTGATAACTCTGGTGAGCTTTCCTCCTCGGCAAATCAGCTTGCCCGTCGCACAGAGCAGCAGGCTGCTGCCCTGGAAGAAACCGCCGCTGCGCTGGAAGAAATCACAACAACGGTCAAGACCTCGACAGCTCGCGCCAACGAAGCGACGCAGATGGTCCGCGAAACGAAGAGTAGCGCAGGCAAGTCTGGCGATATCGTTCGCAACGCTATTGATGCCATGGGCCGTATTGAGCAGTCCTCCCAGAAAATCGGCCAGATTATCTCCGTTATCGATGAGATTGCTTTCCAGACCAACCTGCTTGCCCTGAACGCCGGTGTCGAAGCCGCGCGCGCCGGTGAAGCGGGACGCGGTTTCGCCGTCGTTGCGCAGGAAGTGCGTGAACTTGCTCAGCGCTCGGCAAATGCCGCGCGGGAAATCAAGTCGCTCATCAACACGTCCGCGGATGAAGTAAAGGGCGGTGTCTCCCTCGTTCTGTCCACGGGTGAGGCGTTGAAGGAGATCGAAACTCTCGTCAATCGCGTCGATGATCACGTCACGACTATTGCGCGGGCCGCCGAGGAGCAATCCACGGCCCTCACCGAGATCAACAGTTCGGTCAACCACATGGACCAGATGACCCAGCAAAATGCTGCAATGGTTGAAGAAACGACTGCAGCCAGCCAGGTTCTGGCAGATGAGGCGCGTCAGTTGAGAACGCAACTTGAGCGGTTCCAGCTGGAAAGCAATGGTCAGACAGAGCATCGTTACCGCGCTGCGGCCTGATCTTGCTCGATAAAACTCAAAACGTGGCCGGGAAATGAGCTTCGCTCTGTTTCCCGGCCTAGCTTCATCTAGGCCATGAGTGTCGCTAAAGCGCTGGCAAGGGCCGCCTGATTAAGCGGATACTATGGTTCATCGGTTTAATCGCGCAAAAGGGACGTCCATCCTCGTTCATCGGCAGGCTTTCGGGCCCTGTGCGTGCCTGTCCCCGTGAAACCGCAGGGGGCATTTCTGTTGAACATGGAAGACGGACACTCGGGAAAATCGGCCACATTGAGAAAAAAAGCCGGATTGTCCAGGTGGTCATAGATTCGCTCGCATCGCTCCCTCAATACTGATCTCGTCCAAGAAAAACGGTATATTAACTCGTCATCCATAGATTGACCAATGGCCAATGCTTCAGGCGTCCTATGACATGTGAGCAAATGAGAGCAGTATCTGAAGTGCTGAATTCATCGCTCGACAGGTGCGGATGCCGGGATGCGACGAAACACCAATGTCAGGAAACCCGCGGGGCGGCTCCGCAGGAATATGGGATCGTAGACAGATATGGCGATGAACGGCACCACGTCTTACGATCCACATCCGCGTGAGGAAGCAGGCGGTACGCACAATCTTATGCGACTGGCACTATTGTTGTGGCGCAACATCCTCTTCATCATCCTAATCGGCATCATTTGCGGGGCGCTGGCGTTCGGCGCATCGCTACTCATGCCGAATTACTACATAGCGACGTCACAGATATTGCTGGATCCGGAAGGATCGCGCGTTCTTGAGAGCGATCTGCCCGGACAGCCTCGTGCTGTGGATTCCCATGTTCTGAACCAGCAATATATTATCACCTCGGCGCAGGTCTTGTCGCGTATAGTAGAGAGCGAGAAGCTTTACGACGATCCAAAGTTCGGGGCGGCTAAGCCTTTTTATCCCGACAAGGAAAGCCGCAGCAATCTGGCGCTTGATGCCTTGAGAAAAGTCACGTCCGTTTCCGCTGTCGGACGCAGCTTCGTCGTCAACGTCTCCGTGAAATCGGACAGCCCGCAACGGGCGGCCGAACTCGCTAATCTCATTGCCACGACCTATACGCAGGTCCGCGTTGAGATGAACAGTGACGTGTTGCGCCGAACAGGCGGCGGGCTCGCCGCCCAACTTGACCAGCTGCGCAAGGCCGTGGAAGACGGCGATCGCGCCGTGCAGGCATACCGGGCGGAACATAATCTTGCCGATATTCAGGGCCGACCCGATGTCGAGCAGCGCATTGCCGATGCCAATACGGAAATTTCCAGACTGTCCGCGACAGTCGCCGAAAGCGAGGCGCTGGTGTCGGAGCTGAACCGGGCCAGAAACGACAGTCAGTATCTGCGTTCAATCCCAGACACGTCCTTGACGCCTGCAATCATTTCGCTGCGCGCGCGTTATCAGGAAAGTCGCGAGGAGGAGCAGGTTCAGGCTACCTCTCTGGGTGCCCAGCATCCATCCCTGCAGGCTGCGCGCGCCCGTAGCCAGTCGCTGGCGAATATTCTTGATGAGCAATTGCGCAATTTCGCGACCGCGACGTCAGGCAATCTGGAGCGCCTGAAAAACCAGTTGGCACTGTTGCGCAAAAACGCAGATGCGCTGAAGACAACACTCAACAGCGACGAACAGACGATGGTGCGTCTGCGCGAACTGCAGCGCAAACTCGAAAGCGACCGCGCGGTCTACGAAGCATTCCTGCTGCGCACCAAACAGCTGTCGGAACAGCAGGGCACTTCCAATGAGAACCCGCAAATCATTTCCAGCGCTGAGCCCCCTCTGCGTGCCGCAGGACCACCGCGTGCATTGATCGTGGCGGGCGGCGGAATTCTGGGTCTGATGCTGGCCGCTGGCCTCCTTGTTGTCCGCGATCAGTTTCGCAGCCTGCCCTACGAGCCGCAACGTCTTCTTCGCAAACCGCGCAAGGAGGTCGACGCGGAAGCAGACAGAGAGGAAGGCAGACAGGCTCAATTGCCACCGCCACACATGGACGAGGAGCGTCCTTTTTCCAGCACTGCGCAGGCAAGTCGAGTTGTTCGGGAAGTCGACACCAAGTCGTTGAGCGCATCTGCGGGCGACGACTTCAGCGCCCTTGCCCGCACTGTGTCCTCGGGTATGAGCCCGGGCAACAATCATTCCATCCTCGTCGTTTCCACAGGTGTCAAAAACCGCGCACCTTACGCTGCCTTTAATCTGGCGGCAGAAGTGTCAAAGCTGGGACGCAGGGTTTTGCTGGTCGATGCTGCGGCGCACGATCCATTGCTCACAGCGATGCTTCTGCCGGAAGCAGCCGAGCGGCCGGCTCTGGACGCACCATATGCTGTCGAGGCCTTGCCGTGTCTGCACTTTGCCGCGATTGACGGACGTGGAGGCCACGGCGTTTTGCGCGATGCGCAGGACGAAAAAGGAGAAAAATTCGATTGCATCGTGGTAGATGGAGGTGTGGCAACAAAATCGCGCATCCATTCGGGTGAAAGCCACGTATTCGACGAAGTATTCCTCATGCAGCACGAGGAAGATACCGGCAGTGTCGTGATTGCCCTCGTTTCACTGGAGGAAAGTGGAATGGAGGACATCAGGCTTGTTCGGATGACGCATTCCGGGCTGCAATATTGAGGATTGAAATTGGCTGAAGACAACAACCGGGCTGCTATTAGGATCCCTTTTCTGCAAGGTCGATCCTTTTCCGGCATGAATGTGCTCTTCAATATGGGGCTTCGTGGCTCCACGCTGGTTTTGCGTTTTGCGCTTTCCTTCTACATCGTCAAATTTATGGGGCTTGAGGCCGCCGGCGTGTACGGCCTGGCGCTTGGCGTCGTCAATGCCGCCCCCGCAGCATTGGGCTGGGGCCTGAATTATTTCATCTCTCGAGATGTGAGTGGCAAGACCTCCGGTGTCGCAGGTCTTTACATGAAGACCCGCTTGCTTGTGACGGTCACATCTCTCGCCGTGATGACGGCTGTTGTCCTGATGGTCGCCTTCTCCCTGGGTCATTCTGTAACCCCGCTCTATTTCCTCA
Organism: Rhizobium sp. Leaf311; assembly: GCF_001423445.1. NCBI lineage: Bacteria > Pseudomonadati > Pseudomonadota > Alphaproteobacteria > Hyphomicrobiales > Rhizobiaceae > Rhizobium > Rhizobium sp. Leaf311. The sequence continues at coordinate 135,834 of NZ_LMNZ01000009.1, forward strand.
TTCTTCTGGTCGTCTGGCTGGAAACGATTTCCTGCGACATTCACGTGCCCTTGATTGCGCAGGAAATGTCCAGTCAGGCAAATGTGCTGTTTTTTCTAAGGACCTCATCCTGGATCGTGCCGGTCATCGGGCTTGGCTTGGCGTTTCAGTCTCTGCGCACAATCGAAGCGATCATGATTGCTTGGAGTTGCGGTTATATTCTGATGTTCCTTGGGCTGGCATGGTTTCTGCGTAGCTGGCCCATCAGGCGTATTTTTCAGGCGCCGGTGCGGCTGCGCTGGGTTCGCAAGCGGATGCGTCGGGCATGGCTGATCTACATCAGCGACATGAGCAATGTCGGCCTCGTCTATGCTGATCGATATATCGTTTCACTCTTGCTCACGCTTTCCTTGACGGGCGTCTACACATTCTATTGGTCACTGGCCAATGCATTGCAGACCTTGATCTCGACGGCGGTATTGCAGGTTGCGGTTCCTGTGCTGTTCAAGGCCTACAATACGGGATCGATGAGAGAGTGGCGGGAAGCGATGGTCTGGCAGTTCACAAAAACCGCTGCCGTCGCCTTTGCTCTCGGTCTCGCCATATTTTTGAGCGGCAATGTTCTTGTCCACTTCATGAATATGCCGGAACTTGGAGAGCATCAGGGAATGTTTGCGCTTCTGCTGCTCACCGCAGTGGTGCGCTCCTGCACCGACCTGATGGGTCTTGGCCTCAACAGTTTGAGAAAAGACGCCCATTACGCCTTCGTCAACCTTTCCAGTGTCCTGCTGTCGATCGCGATGAGCGTCATTCTGATCAGCTCCTTCGGCTTTATCGGAGCGGGACTTTCCGCCTTTTTCACCGCGCTTGTGACGGCGTCCATATCCAGCACATTGCTGTGGCGAGCGTCGCGCCCGTAAGCAAAGATATTTGAGTACCAGACGAGTTTAGCGAGGGTTGGGGAACCATGGCATCTGATCAGCCGAAGCATTCAGCAATACGCCGCCTGTTGAAAAGCCTTTACCACGCCACCATCAACAGCCTGCCAATCAAGCAGGCCACCCAATTGCAGTACTACAGATATCATAAGCTATGGCCTGACCTCGATAACCCGAAGACACTGAATGAGCATCTCGCCGCGCGGAAAATAGCATGGACAAGCCCGGCATCCGATCCCCGGCTGATAATGCTCAGCGACAAGATTTCGGTGAAAGCACATGTGGCCAAGGTGCTGGGCGACAAATGGGTGACGCCGACCCTCTGGCGTGGTAAAAATCTCGATGATTGCCCGCCTTTGCCGTTTCCCTATGTGATCAAGGTCAATCACGGATCTGATCGCAACATCTTCGTCTACGGGCCGGAAGATCTGGTCGGTGCTAAGGAAAAATGTGCGGCCTGGCTGGCAGGGCGAACGGCGTGGAGGCTGGCGGAAGAGTGGTATAACCACATCGATCCGGAAATTTTCATTGAGCCATTCATCGGCGACGATGGTGAGGCGCCAGTCGACTACAAGCTGTTCTGCTTTGAGAACGATATCCCGTGCATACAGATCGATACCGCGCGCTTTTCGGATCATCGCCGCTGCTTCTACGACGAAAACTGGAACAAACTCAATTTCGGTCACTATTATCCGTTGGAGCCGGGTGAGTTGCCTCGTCCTCCGCATCTGGATGAAATTCTAGCTGCGGCACGCACTCTGGCACAGGGGTTCGAATTCGTTCGCATCGATTTCTACGATAAGGAATCTGGGCCCCTGTTCGGCGAAATGACTTTCAGCCCGACCTCTGCCTTCGGTGCATTCAGGCCGCCATCAACCGATCTGTGGCTGGGAAAATTCTGGAAAGACAAGCCGGAAGGCACGTTTCAAACGGGCGATAACTAAGCTGCGAGGATAATTTCAGCGTGCTGCGGCACTCAACAGCACCGCTTCCAGACGTCCATAGTAATCGGATTGCTCTGCCGTGCCTTTGAAGTCTGCTATACCGGGAAACAGAGTATCCCGCTGTTTCCACCATTGGTCCTGGCCGATCTCGATAGCCTTGGTCAGAAGATTAGCCAAGGCGCCGGGCTGGTCCGGGTCGTAGAGCCAGCCGGTCTGGTTTTGATTGATGATCTCGGTCGTTCCTCCCCGCATCGTGCCAATTACCGGAAGGCCGTAGATTGGCGCCTCGATCAATATGCGGCTTTGCGGTTCGTGCCAGCGGGATGGCAAGACCATCACATCGGCCTGCCGATAGACATTTTCGGGAGGAACAAAGCCGGTAAACTCAACCGTCTTTCCTGCAGCCCTTTTTTTCAGTTTTTTGACGTCGTTCTCACGGCCTCTTCCCGCCAGAACCAGCCGGGCATCGTTTTTATCGCAAGCGGAGCTGAATGCCTGCAACAGATCTCCGATGCCCTTCTCTTCGGAGATTGCGCCAAGATAACCGAAGGTGAATGTTTTGGACTTTGGCTCCCGTCTGCCAACCAGGCTGGCTTCGAAACTGCTTTCTGCCGCATTGGTGTTGTGCATGACGTGCCATTTGGCGTCCTGAAGCAGGCCGTTGTCGGCGAATCTTTGCCGCAACGCCTCGCTGACGGCAATCACCGTCATGCCCGACCCGTTTAGTGAGGACACGCGCTGCTTGAGAAGAGAGCAATCGAAACAGGGACGCTCACAGTTTTTACCGTTGCGAAACATGCTGGTCTTGGGACAGAGCAGGCCATAATCCCTCAAATGCAGGCAAACGGGTACATTTGCCTGGCGTGCCGCAATGAACAGGGCAGGCTGCATATAGGAAGAGTTCTGCGCATAAATGAGGTCGAATTTCTCCCGTATCAGAAACTGCGTCAGTTCTTGAGGGCAGACTGCACCCAATGCCGTGCGCAGGTGCCAGCCTGCGCGTCTTATCAACCCGACCGAAGATTTCCGCGGCAGCGGTAGATAGCTATTGTTCCACTGAATTCGGACCAGTCGGATGCCACCTGGCAGTTGCCTCTCGCCGGTTGGGGCAACGGGATCGCCTTCCTTGCCGAGTGCCAATACCGTGACATCATGGCGCTGCCCCAGCTGGACCGCGCCAAGCCGCGCAGAGATTTCCGCGCCACCCTCTTCCTGGGGAGCAAACGTCTGCGATACGATGCAGATCTTCAAATCCGCTGCCCTCTGTCCACGACAAGTGCCTTTGTTGAGCTTCAGGCCCACTTATGCCGGTGCAACCATTTAAATATATTGAACAACAGTCAGGTGTATTCAGTCCCGCGTAGAACTAAATTGCTTGGAGACGTAGTGTGCATCTGCAAACAAGTCTTCCCCTGATGTCGCGGAAGATAACATTTATTATTTTCCCCTTACATTTCATATTATTAAGAATTTTGGGCTTTAAGTCACTGTGAAAGAGCAGATCGCATTCGATGCTGTATCATGAATGAGGGGATCATGAGGATTCTGCACGTCTTTGAGACCTTGCCGGGCGGCCCCGCGACCTATCTGAACGAAACGGTCCCGGCTCAGATCGCAGTGCTGGGTGAAAAAAATGTGAGGCTACTGGTTCCCGATGCTCATGTCAGCTTTCTGAAGAACATCCCTTCCTCCTGCGTCTCCACCTTCGCGCGGAAAAGACGATTAACCGCGCTTCCTGCGCTGGGTGCCGCAGTGGCGCGGCAAGTCAGAGAATTCAGGCCTGATATCGTCCATGCACATTCCACTTTTGCCGGGGCAATCGTCAGGGCTATCAGCGCCCTACCGGGACAGTTTCCGCCAGTCGTCTATTGCCCCCATGGCTGGGTGTTCGACATGCAGACACTTGGCAACCTGAAATATCCAGCCAGATGGGTCGAGAGGGCCCTGGTCCCTCTTTCGCGAATTATTGTGGCCATCTCGGACCATGAGTATCAGCAGGGCCTCAAGGCCGGTATACCCGCAGATCGTATGAGGGTGATCGAAAACGGCATATCGTCAAGACCGCCAGAAAGTGTCCCGGCCGAGTGGAAAGACGAACGCACAAAAGTACTCTTCGTTGGTCGCCTGGACAGGCAAAAAGGCGTGGACGTTCTTCTTGAAGCTGCAGCCTCGCTTGGCGAAACGGCGTTCTTTCGCATCATTGGTGCACATGTCACAAATCGGGACCATCTCAAGCAGGCTACCCCGGCAAATGTCGAATTCCTGGGTTGGAAGTCTGCTGAAGAGATTACGGGTCAAATGGCGGTTTGCGATGTTGTTGTAATGCCTTCGCGCTGGGAAGGCTTCGGGTTGGTTGCTCTGGAAGCAATGCGGGCTCATAAACCGGTTATCGCATCCGCCGTCGGAGGTTTGCAGTCTGTCGTAAGCGACGGCGTTACCGGCATTCTCTTTCCCGCCGGAGATCATGCGGCCTTGGCGCGAGCCATCTCGTCACGCAATCGTGAAAGCTGGGCGCAAATGGGTGCGGCTGGATATCAACGCTTCATGGAGCGGTATCGCAGCGAGCGGACGAACCAGGAGCTTATGGACCTCTATCGCACCATTGTGAGTAAACCTTCCGCTGAGAGCATTAGCCGCATATGAAGAATTTCATCAATGGTCGCTTCTTGTCTCAAAAAACCAGCGGCGTGCAACGCTTCGCGCGCGAGATCGTCAAAGCACTGGATGAACATCTGATTGCTTCGGGCTCTCAGGAAGAATGGGTATTGCTGGCACCTGCTAATGCGGAGCTCGACCTTAAACTGTCGGCCATGAAACAGCGTCATGTCGGCACTCTTTCAGGACATCTGTGGGAACAGACCCAACTCTTTGCCGCCGCTCGTGCCGGTCGACTGGTGAATTTGTGCAATAGCGGTCCGATCCTGCACAGCAGAAGTCTGACCGTCATCCATGACGCGATGATCTTTCGCACACCGGAGAATTTTTCCCGTTCCTACCGGGCTGTCCACGGAACGCTTGGGCATATTCTCGCGCGCAGAGGCAAGATCGCGACGGTCTCGGAATTCTCGCGTCGGGAGCTGGCGCAAACAATCGGCGCGACTGATGTTTCCGTTATCCCCAACAGCTGCGAGCATATGGCCAACATTGTCCCGGACGAAACCGTCCTTGGACGCCTCGGCCTTGCTGAAAACGCCTATCTGCTTTTCGTGGGCTCTCCGACACCCAACAAGAATATCGGCCGCGCCATTGAGGCCATCTCATCCATGGGAGAACGGGCTCCCACATTCGCTATAGTCGGCGCAGCTGCCTCAAGTGTCTTCAAGGATGATGCCAGCGGCGTTGGCAAGGGCCCGCAAAACGGCCGCGTGGTCTTTACCGGGCGGCTTACCGATGAAGAAATTGCGGCTCTTTATAAAAACGCGACGGCTCTTCTCTTTCCGAGCCTTTATGAGGGATTTGGAATTCCACCGCTGGAGGCAATGTTCCTCGGATGTCCGGTCCTGTCTTCGAATATTGAACCAGCACGCGAGGTCTGCGGCGATGCCGCTCTCTATTTCGATCCGAATTCGAGTGCTCAGATCGTTCAATCGATCGACCTGCTTTCGGAAAATCCCCAGCTGCGGAGCGAGATGATCACGAAGGGCGGGGTGCGGGCAGCACAGTTTTCCTGGAGCAAGAGTGCAAGCGCACTCCTCGCTGCTATTTCGCGTGCTTGATGTAATGTTTACGTCTGCTGAAATAATATCCAATCATCAGCCTCGCCAGCCCTGTATCAAGAGCGAGTGCGACATGGAGAAAATGCGAAACCGATGAAAATCTGTATCGTCGCACAGACATTCGCACCTCAGGAGGAGGGAGGTGCAGAAATCGTGGCACGCATGTGCGCGGCAGAACTTTCGCGTTATCACGACGTCATCATTCTTTCTCTGGGGCTTGAAGGCGATGCGGTCGCCCCGCCCGGTGAAAGCATCAACAGTGATGGCATCCGGGTAATTAGAATAAACTGGCACAACAGCTATCTGCCTGGTCCACGCAAACCCGCAGTAGGTAAGCTCACCAAGCTGGCCTGGCATATTCGGAGCGCCTTGGGTGCCACTTCGACCCGGGAAATGATGGAGTTACTGGCCCGGGAAAAGGTCGACCTCGTCTACGCGCATAATTCCGCTCGTATGCAGCCGGCGATCTTTGCGGCCACAAGTGCGCTGAATATTCCGCTCTGCCTGCACCTGCATGATTACGCTCTGCTTTGCCCAAAATCGAGCATGTTCCGCAGTTCCGGAAACTGTGCAAAGCCTTGCCTGGAATGTCGTATTCTCACCTCACGTATCAAATCCAGCAATGGCGATGGTGTCACGGCAATTTCGGTCAGCGACGCATTGCGCCAGCGATACCTGAAAAATGACGTTCTGCCGAATGCGGATTGGCATGTCCTGCTCAATGCCAATCGCAGCGAGGCTCTGTTCCACGCCCCGCTGGTGGGACGAAAAAGTGGCGTGAGCGAGCGCTTTACCTTTGGCTATCTCGGCGCGCTGGCAGAAGAGAAAGGCGTCGAAGATCTTATTTCTGGATTTCTCAAGCTCTCCAATCCTGAAAAGGCGACACTGTTGATCGCCGGTCGCGGTCGCGAGGACTATGTCCATCATTTGAAATCACTTGCTGGAAACGCACCTGTGCAGTTTCTTGGATTTGTCCCGCCGGAAGAAGTCTACAGACTTGCTGATGTCATTGTCGTTCCGTCTCGCTGGCACGAGCCGCAGAGCCTGATCCTGATGGAAGCGGCGACCTATGGTGTTCCCGTCATCGGAACCGAACGGGGCGGCACCCCGGAAATCCTTCGCGATCTGGGAACCGGCTGGTGCTACGATCCCGACAGGGAAGGGGATTTGTTAAGAGTACTGGAAAAAGCGCTGGCAATCGGTGTCGATCGGTGGTGGATCGAAAGAGACACGCATTTCCCCGGCATAGAAGGGTTCAAGGGAACGTCTGAATCCTCTCAATATTATGAAAAGCTCAACGCTATCCTGGTGGCGGCACATTCAGGCAGAAGGCCAGCATCCGATCTTTGAGCTGTAGCGTGAGGGACCGTGGCGCCGCAGCGTCAAGACTATCTCAAGTATTGTTTAATATCGCTCAGGCATTGTCACAGCGCGTTTCGCAAGGGTTGGGGGTCAAGGGGGATGAATGCCATGGTCGGTCTGCATGAGATAAAGGGAAAGAACGCCCAGATCGCTGCGGATTACCCCGTGACATTCGCAGATACCGTTGGTCTTTTCAGGCCGGCAGATGGGCAGCTGGTTCCCGGAAATTCCTCCTTGGTGGGTCCAGAGATGACGGATACGGCGGTATTGTTCGTCGGCTCCTGGGGATTTGAGGAACTCTGCGCGCGCAAATTCTGGCAACGTCTTGCCGTCGAGCTTTCAAAGCGCGGCATGGCGAGTATGCGCTTCGACTATCCCGGAACCGGTGACGCCCTTGATCGCGCCAGCTATGATGCTGGTCTTGATATCTGGCTTGAAACAACACGGGCAGCTGCGGAAAAGCTGAAGGCATTATCCGGTGCGGACCGCATCTTGTTTGTCGGGCACGGCATTGGCGGTGCAATCGCGTGGAATGTAGCAGAGCAATCGGGGGGCGTTGCCGGTCTGGCCCTTGCCGCACCCGCATTGTCCGGTCGTCACTGGTTGAGAGAATTCGTTGCTCTAAGCCGGATCGCCAATCAGGGGTCGATTCCCAACACCGGTACCAGTGGTCCGTCCATGGGAGAGCAGGTCATTCCCGAACCGGTAGCGGCGGGCCTGCGCAAGTTGAACATCGCATCGGGCACAAAGGCACCCGCAGCCGACATATTGCTGCTCCAGCAGGAAAACCGTCACGCCGATATGGAGTTTGCCGAGCATATAAAGACGCTTGGCGTAAACACCAGAGCCCTGGTGTTCGAGGGCTATGATCGATTCATCCGGGATGTGCTGTTTTCGGTGCCACCGACCTCCGCCATTGAAACATTGGTTGAATGGGCAGCCAAAATCGCAAGTCAGGCCCCAAAACGCGTCCATGAGCCATTCGCTCTCCCAACAACCGCCGCCCTTCAGGGGGAAGGTTTTCGGGAAATGCCCGTGCGGTTTGGACAGGATAACCGCCTGTATGGCGTCCTCTCGGAGCCAACAGGTCCACGCACCGGTGCGACCGTGCTTGTTCTCCCCACCGGCTATGAGCGTGCGTCCGGCTGGGGTCGGATATCTGCCAAGCTTTGCAGGGATCTCGCAAAGTCCGGCGTGCCAAGCCTGCGTTTCGATATGGCCAACATCGCTGACAGTCCAGCAGTTCCCGGTCGACCGGAGCAGATCATCTACGGGGAAGGGCAACTGGAAGATATCGATGCCGCCATGCAGTTTCTGGAAGAACGACGTCTGTTCCCCGTCGTCGTGACCGGGCGGTGCAGCGGCGGTTGGGCCGCGTTCCAGAGTGGCGTTCGAGACAGGCGTTTTAGTGGCGTCGTGCCGGTCAATGTTTTCGATTTCTATATCCCGGACGATGCCGATGTGGAGGCTTTGCTGATTTCATCGCGGCAACCGCTGGCAAGCTATGGCGCAAAGCTGATGTCTTCCACCTTCTGGCGCCGGGTCCTCAGTGGCGATGTTCGGGTCAAAAATGGCATAGTCAATCTATGGGCGATGATTGTTGGAAAATTCGTGTCATTCACGACGCCGCTCATGGTGCGCTTTCCATTCCTCTCCCCGCGTTTCGCAAAGCTCTCGCAGGATTTCAACGCCATTGTTGCCAATGACACGCGGATGACCATCATCTTTACCGAAGGTGATATCGGCGCCGCGATGCTGGAAACGAATTTTGGCCCGCGTGGACGATTGCTGACCAGCCGCTATGGCAATCCGCGCATCGTTTACATCGCCGATGCGGACCATAACTTGACGACGGCGGAAGCGAGGCACGCCTGGGCCGATGAGGTCAGACTGATCGCTCTGCAATTTCCACCGGAAAGCAAGGCCGGATAGAATTCACTCACCGGTGAAGGCAGCCGAACGGCGGACGAAGGTTTTCGTGGCAAAGTTGGACTGGATACGAGCAACGCCGGGTACGGTCGTCAGAAAATCGAGAAGCTGCTGATAATGCGCGAGGTCTCTGACCATGGCGTGAATCAGGTAGTCCGAACTGCCACTGGTTTGGTAGCCTCCCACCACCTCGGGCATGGATGCGACGCTGTGCTCGAATGTCACAAGGGCATCCTTGATCTGCCGTTCCAGCGTGACGGATATGAACACGCCCATGTTTCCCAACAGGCGGTTCTCGTCAAAGACTGCTGTATATCCTCTGATGATTCCCTGTTCCTCCAACTTGCGGACACGCCGCAGGGTTGGCGAAAATGACAGGCCTATACGGTCGGCAAGATCACGCCAACTGATGCGCCCATCCTCGCTGAGGACATGCAATATTTTCTGGTCGAAGCTATCGAGTTCCATCATGGATCAAATGATCTAACCTTTTGTCAAATTCTAGATCAAATGATTGAAGATGGCAATTAATGCCACTCTGTTTGGTTTTGAATCGTAAAGGATGTGGTGTTACCGTTCATTTGCAACCTGAGTGATTTTTCATCGGTTGTAGCGCTTCAGCCTTGGAGGAGGGGAAAAGCGCGAATGGATCTTTCCAAAGGAGGTGGAAAGTGACTGCATCAGGCAAACGGCGAAGCCCAGATGGCATCGCGGCCTTCCTTAGGGAGGCCGTATGATTCTCAACGAATCTCAGCAGCAAATCAAAGACATGGCTCGTGCCTTTGCGCGTGATCGATTATCGCCGGGCGCAGCCAAGCGAGACCGCGAAAGTCGATTTCCCGCAAAGGAATTGCGGGAGATGGGTGAGCTGGGCTTTCTCGGAATGCTGGTTGACGAAGACTATGGTGGATCCGATGTCGGAGCCGTTGCCTATGCGGTGGCTCTGGAGGAAATCGCTGCGGCAGATGGATCATGCTCAACGATCATGAGCGTGCACAATTCGGTTGGATGCGTGCCCATCCTTAATTTCGGTACGGAAGAGCAGCGAAACCGTTTTCTCCCGAAACTGAGCAGCGGCGAATGGATCGGCGGCTTTGCACTGACCGAACCCCATGCGGGATCAGACGCCTCCAACCTTAGGACTCGCGCCATTCGCGATGGCGACGACTACGTGATCAATGGCGCAAAACAATTCATCACGTCCGGCAAAAACGGGGATGTCATCATCGTCTTTGCCGTAACTGACCCACAGGCGGGCAAGAAGGGCATCTCTGCCTTCATTGTTCCCACGAACACACCAGGTTACGCGGTTATAAGGGTCGAGGAAAAGCTTGGCCTGCATTCCTCCGATACCTGTCAGCTTGCCTTCACGGACATGCGTGTGCCCGCATCCTTGCTGCTGGGTGAAAAGGGTGAGGGATACAGGATCGCACTGGCCAATCTCGAAGGTGGGCGCATCGGCATAGCCGCCCAGGCGGTTGGTATGGCGCGCGCCGCCTTCGAGGCGGCGAAGGATTATTCCAGTCAGCGAAAAGCATTCGGAAAGGCAATCAGCGAACATCAGGCGGTTGCTTTCCGGCTTGCAGACATGGCCGTGCAGATCGAGGCTGCCCGGCAGCTGGTTCTTCACGCCGCAGCCTTGAAAGAGGCAGGCGAGCCCTGCCTTTCGCAGGCATCCATGGCAAAACTTTTTGCATCTGAAATGGCGGAGCGTGTTTGCTCCGACGCCATCCAGATCCATGGCGGCTACGGCTACATGGCCGATTACCCTGTCGAGCGGATCTATAGAGATGTTCGGATATGCCAGATTTACGAAGGAACGAGCGATGTTCAGCGCATGGTGATTGCGCGCGGTTTGTGATGGTTTCGACCGCTTGAGGAGGCGGATGTTCTGTGGAGGAGCGGAAAGCAATGACGGAAACGACGAGCGGCTTGAGCCTGCATGTGCCGGAACCGGCGGTAAGGCCCGGCGGACAGCCGAATTTTTCCAACGTCAAGATACCCGCAGCCGGTGCCGTGCCACGCCCGGACATTGATGCTGCACCGGAATCCATGCGCGATCTGGCCTATTCGATCATCCGCGTTCTCAACCGTCACGGAGAGGCGGTGGGACCATGGGCGGGCACGCTTTCCCATCAGGAGCTGCTGATCGGGCTTCGCAACATGATGCGGCTGAGAGCATTCGATGCCCGCATGGTCATGGCGCAGCGGCAGGGCAAAACCTCGTTCTATATGCAGCATCTGGGTGAGGAAGCGGTCAGTTGCGCCTTTCGGAAGGCTTTGTCGAAGGGTGACATGAACTTCCCCACATATCGGCAGGCAGGTCTGCTGATCGCGGACGACTATCCGCTCGTGACCATGATGAACCAGATTTTTTCCAACGAGAACGATCCTCTGCACGGTCGGCAAATGCCGGTTCTCCATTCGGCCAAGGACCACGGATTCTTCACCGTTTCTGGCAATCTGGCAACGCAATATGTGCAGGCGGTCGGCTGGGCCATGGCGTCGGCCATCAAGGGCGACACGAAAATTGCTGCCGCATGGATCGGCGATGGCTCCACGGCGGAATCGGATTTTCACTCGGCCCTCGTCTTTGCTTCAACCTACAAGGCACCGGTCGTTCTGAATATCGTCAACAACCAGTGGGCAATCTCCACCTTTCAGGGAATAGCCCGCGGGGGCTCCGGCACATTCGCAGCCCGAGGCCTTGGCTTCGGCATCCCGGCGCTGCGCGTGGACGGCAATGATTATCTCGCCGTTCATGCGGTGGCGAAATGGGCTGTCGAGCGGGCTCGCCGTAATCTTGGTCCCACACTCGTGGAGTATGTGACGTACCGTGCGGGCGCACATTCCACCTCGGATGATCCCAGCGCATATCGTCCCAAGACCGAGTCCGAGGCATGGCCACTCGGCGATCCCATACTGCGTCTGAAGAACCATCTCATCGTGCTTGGCGCCTGGTCAGAGGAGCGTCACCAGCAGACGGAGGCAGAGATCATGGATGAGGTCATCGACGCGCAGAAGGAGGCGGAAAGCCACGGCACGCTGCACGCCGGTGGCAAGCCTTCCGTTCGCGATATCTTTGAAGGCGTCTACGCGGAAATGCCTGATCACATTCGCCGACAGCGCCAGAAGGCGGGGTACTGACATGACAAGAATGACGATGATCGAAGCTGTGCGCAGTGCCATGGACGTTTCCATGGGACGCGATGAGAATGTCGTGGTTTTTGGCGAAGATGTTGGTTATTTTGGCGGCGTCTTCCGCGCCACGCAGGGGCTTCAGGCCAAGTACGGACGCACGCGTTGCTTCGACGCGCCCATCAGCGAGTCCGGCATCGTAGGGACGGCAATCGGGATGGCCGCCTATGGTTTGCGCCCATGCATCGAAATCCAGTTCGCGGATTACATGTACCCTGCTTACGACCAGATTACGCAGGAAGCAGCCCGTATCCGCTACCGCTCAAATGGTGATTTTACCTGCCCCATCGTTATCCGAATGCCGACGGGCGGTGGTATTTTCGGTGGACAGACGCACAGCCAGAGCCCCGAGGCGCTTTTTACCCACGTATGCGGCCTGAAGGTAATCGTTCCGTCCAATCCCTATGATGCCAAGGGATTGCTGATGTCTGCCATAGAGGATCCCGATCCGGTCATGTTTCTGGAGCCGAAGCGGCTTTATAACGGGCCGTTTGATGGTCATCATGATCGGCCTGTCGTGCCATGGTCCAAACATGATCTGGGCGAGGTGCCGGAAGGTCACTACACCATTCCAATTGGCAAGGCAGAAATTCGCCGCCCAGGTACACAGGTTACCATCATTGCCTATGGGACAATGGTGCATGTGGCTTTGGCAGCAGCGGAAGAGACGGGCATCGACGCCGAGGTGATCGATCTGCGCAGCCTGCTTCCGCTCGATCTCGATACCATCGTGGCATCTGTTGCAAAGACCGGCCGTTGCCTCATGGTGCATGAGGCCACGCTGACCTCCGGCTTCGGAGCGGAGGTCGTCTCACTCGTTCAGGAGCACTGCTTCTATCACCTTGAAGCCCCGATCATCCGGGTTGCCGGATGGGACACGCCTTATCCCCATGCGCAGGAGTGGGACTACTTCCCCGGCCCCGCCCGCGTCGGGCGCGCCCTGCTTGAACTGATGGAGGCATGACCATGGCCGAATATGTTCTGAAAATGCCTGATGTGGGTGAGGGCGTTGCTGAGGCCGAACTTGTGGAATGGCACGTCAAGCCCGGTGATGTCGTTCGGGAAGACATGGTTCTTGCGGCGGTTATGACGGACAAAGCGACCATTGAAATACCCGCACCTGTGGCGGGAACCGTGACATGGATTGCCGTGGATGTTGGGCAAACCGTTGCCGTCAAGGCACCGCTGGTTCGCATCGAGACAGAGGAAAGCAGTGGCGAGGCTGCCGAAACGCCTGCTGATGTGACGATGCCTGCTGCTTCTGAAGCCGCCAGAGTGCCAAAGCCCGAAGTTCAGGCCGCGGAACCCCCAGTACAATCTGCGCCGTCAAATGCACCGTTGCAAAAGCCCTTGGCCTCTCCGGCTGTGCGGCGGCGGGCATTGGACGCCGGTATCGACCTGCGTCAGGTCGCTGGCAGCGGACCGGCAGGGCGGATCACGCATGATGATATCGAGACTTTTCTGGCGGCGGGCACCCGTGCTCCAACTCCATCCGGGCGCAATCGGAAGACGGCAGTCGAAGAGATCAAAATCACCGGCTTGAGGCGCAGGATCGCGGAAAAGATGGCTCTTTCCGTATCCCGCATTCCCCACATTACCTATGTCGAGGAAATTGACGTCAGCGATCTGGAGGAATTGCGGGCCAAGATGAACTCGGGACGTCGGCCAGAACAGACCAAGCTGACGATCCTGCCCTTCCTCATGCAGGCCATCGTCAAGACCGTGGCCGAGCAACCGGCGATAAATGCGACCTTTGACGACGCTGCCGGTGTGATCAGCAGACATGCTGCCGTCCATATCGGCGTCGCCACACAGACGGGAGCCGGTCTGATCGTGCCTGTCGTTCGACACGCAGAAGAGCGAGGAATCTGGGAATGTGCTGCCGAACTTTCGCGGGTAGCGGAGGCGGCGAGGACAGGAAGTGCGCAGCGGGAGGAACTCTCCGGCTCCACCATCACCGTCAGTTCGCTTGGCGCGCTTGGCGGCATTGCTTCCACGCCACTGATCAACCACCCGGAGGTCGCCATCATAGGTGTGAACAAGATTGTCGTCCGACCGGTTTGGGATGGCAGTCAGTTCATACCGCGCAAGATGATGAACCTTTCTTCCAGCTTTGATCACCGCATCATCGACGGATGGGATGCTGCGAATTTCATACAGCGCATCAAGGCACTGCTTGAAACGCCAGCCCTGATTTTCATTGAAAGCTGAGGCCGACATGAAAGAGATATATTGCAAGCTTCTCATCATCGGTGCAGGTCCAGGCGGTTACGTCTGTGCCATCCGCGCTGGCCAGCTGGGCATCGATACCGTCATTGTCGAACAGGCAAGATCCGGCGGTACATGTCTGAACGTAGGCTGCATTCCGTCCAAGGCGCTGATTCATGCCGGGGATGAGTTTTACAAGGTTCGCCAGATGGCGGCGGGCCGCACTCCGCTTGGCATCCGGCTACAGCAGCCCAGCCTTGATCTCGGTGAAACAATGGCCTGGAAGAACGGCATAGTCGGTCGCCTGAACAACGGCATCGCAGCCTTGTTGCAAAAGGCCAAGGTGAAGATGCTGGAGGGGACCGCGCAGTTTCGCGATGGCAAAACCGTACTTGTTGAGACTGAAACGGGCGCGCAGATTGTCAGGGCGGAGAACATCGTCATTGCTACGGGGTCCGCACCCGTAGAACTGCCTGATCTTCCCTTTGGGGAAAATGTCCTGTCTTCGGCAGAGGTATTTTCGCTGAACGAGGTGCCTGAGAGCATGGCTATCGTCGGTGGCGGCTATATAGGGCTGGAGCTTGGCACCGCCTTTGCCAAGATGGGATCACGCGTCACGATCGTTGAGGCAACGCCCCAAATTCTTCCACAATACGACGCCGACCTGGTAAAGCCCGTTGCAAAGCGGCTTGGCGAATTGGACATCACGGTCCTAACCAATGCAGTCGCAAGAAGATATGACGCCACCTCGTCTGCACTGGTTGTTTCCGAAAGGGATGGCAAAGACATAACGCTAGACGTCGACAAAGTGCTGGTTACAGTTGGAAGAAGGCCGCGAACCGAAGGTTTTGGTCTAGAGGAGCTTGGGCTCGACATGGCGGGGCGCTTCATCCGTATCGATGAACGCTGCCGCACCTCCATGCGCGGTGTGTTTGCAATAGGCGATATTACGGGCGAGCCGATGCTGGCTCACCGTGCCTCTGCCCAGGGCGAAATGGTGGCAGACATTATTGCTGGTGAAAAACGCATGTGGGACAAGCGTTGTATTCCCACCGTATGTTTTACCGATCCGGAGATCGTCAGTGCCGGAATTTCGCCTGCCGAAGCGCGCGCTCAGGGCATCGAAGTTGCTGTCGGGCAATTTCCTTTCAGCGCCAGCGGTCGCGCCATGACAACGGGGGATGAGGCAGGTTTCGTGCGGGTCGTCTCTCGCGTGGATAACCATTTGATCCTCGGCATTCAGGCCGTAGGCGCGGGCGTGTCTGAGCTGTCCAGCACCTTTTCGCTCGCCATCGAGATGGGCGCTCGCCTTGAGGACGTCGCTGGAACGATACATGCCCACCCCACCCGTGGCGAAGCATTTCAGGAAGCGTCGTTCAAGGCGCTCGGCCATGGTTTGCACGGCTAGTTGCAGGGTGACATCAGAAGGAGGCGACAATGACATCCATTGCATTTATCGGGCTCGGCCACATGGGTGCGCCGATGGCAGCAAATCTGGTCAAAGCGGGGCACATTGTGCGTGGCTTCGATCTGGTGCCTGATCTGCTTGAACAGGCAGCCGCAGGCGGTGTCCTACCCTGCCACTCGCTCGAAGATGCGGTCGATGGATGCGATGTCGTCATCACCATGCTTCCAGCCGGCAACCATGTGCTGTCTGTCTGGAGCAGTCTGGCCTCTCTCGTCCCTGCCGGGACGTTGTTGATCGACTGCTCCACGATCGATATCGAAAGCGCCCGTTCAGCGCATGACTTGGCCGGCGACCACGCCTGTCCTTCACTGGATGCTCCGGTTTCCGGCGGAACGGCAGGTGCACAGGCCGCCACGTTGACATTCATGGTGGGCGGGCAATCAGAAAGCTATGCCCGAGCAGAACCGTTGCTGCAGGCAATGGGCAGGCGGATCGTCTTTTGTGGAGGACCGTCCATGGGGCAGGCGGCAAAAATCTGCAACAACATGATCCTCGGGATATCAATGATAGCCGTCTCGGAAGCCTTTGTTCTCGCCGACAAGCTGGGGCTTTCTCAGCAATCCCTGTTTGATGTTGCCTCTGTGTCATCCGGTCAATGTTGGGCATTGAACAGCTATTGCCCGGTGCCAGGCCCCGTTCCATCTTCACCCGCCAATCGAGATTATGTCCCGGGGTTTGCGGCGGCTCTGATGCTGAAAGACCTGTCTCTGGCACAGGACGCTGCGCGAATGAGCGGTGCAGAAACACCGCTCGGTAGGGAAGCGGCAGCGCTCTATCAAAGATTTCTGGACACGGGAGGAGGCGGGAAGGACTTTTCCGCAATCATTCAGATGCTTGGCGAAGCATAATAGAAACCGGGATAGGGAAGTAATCCCTGTCCCGGCAAAAATTTCATCTTGAAAAAGGTGGTGTCAGCAATGGCCTGCGCGAACGGAGGCAAGATTGATGATTTCTACATTTGAAAGGTCAACGTCCATCTCGCTTTGCAGTGCGGACTTGAGAGCCTGTTTTGCGACGTCGATATACCAGCTGGCGGAAGGCGCTCCCAGGGAGTCGGCGACACCTTCTGCATAAGTCAGCATGTTGATGAGAGTGAGAAAGTCCTCCTGGCGTTCATTAATCTGGGCGTCAGTGTTCATGGAAGTCATCGGTAAACTCATCGTATGTTGTTGCGACAAATTCACCCTAACGGCACCGATCCCATTTCGCGCGTTGCAAAACCGTTGCACACGCAGAACTTGATCATGCGGCACACCATTCGCGTTGCGCTTAATTAGTAATACATTTTCCGGAAAAGCGGCGTCGCGTTGAATTGCCATTCCATGTCGACCGCTGGCGCCAGATCACCTTGCATTGCCTGGATCAATTCCAGAGCATCGAGCCTCTTCTGGTCGATCCAACAAATGTCCACAACCGCTTTCAGCCTGTCGAAATCCATGTTTGCCGCCTGGGCGATAGCTTTCCATGTCCGGCGTTTGAAGAATATTTGGCAGGCGGCGTCATTGAGCAAGTTGTACTCCGTTGCGCTCATCATCTGCTTTTGGAGCATCCTGGCGAGGGTGGCCTGTACATTCACCAGTGGAAGGCTTGTGGCTGGATAACCAAGCTCTGCTGGACCATAGGTCAAGGCCACATCTGCATCGTCTACCCGTTTGCCGGAAGCGAAGTCCTCAAAGATCCTGCCGATGCCGACCATTCCGAAGGCCGCGCACTCTGCTGCACGCAGGGCGCCCATGCTGGCGGCTCCAAACACGCGAACCTTATTCGAAAGGGCGTATAGAAGCTCCTTATGCCACACGGGTGCTGCCATTGCGAACTGTCCATCGATGATACCAATGGCGGTTGCTCCATCGGCTAAGGCACGCATGACGTCTCCCTGGCAGGCGGGCGGTCGCAAATCGATATCCGGTGCAGCATAATCCCGAGCGTCTGGCAGGCTCGGTCCAACAAAGATAGTTTTCATCAAAGAGCCTTGGAAAGTGCGCGGCTGCCAAACCGCCTATGCCGATCGCCATCGGGGTTTTCCAACTGAGGGGCGACCACTTTCACGACAGAGGCCGGCAGCCAATCCGGGGCAAGATCGACGGCGAAAAGGTCGCAGATGCCACGTTCCTGAAGCCTGCCAAGGACGGCCTGCAGAGATTGCTGGGTCGATGTCGAACCGAGAACCGGCAAATCCTTCAAGCCTCTTGTGGCAATGGAATCCATCGCCTCCAGCGTTGCGGTATCTGCGGGCTGCGAAAAAATCTCCGGAAGAAGATCATCTCTGGCGCCGGCAATGAACGTCATTCTGGATTGCACCGCTTCCGTGATCGCTCTCATGGCGGCAATTTCGGGAAGGGTCGAGGCGCCCGCACCCATGGTGATGTCCACATGGCGTATGGATCGTGGATAGCTCCGGTCTCTGGGACCGAGAAGCGCTGCGACGCAAGGTATCGCCAAATCCGTCGTAATGTCGAATAGGGACATGTCGAGACCTGCAGCGGTGATCTTGTCCAGGGCTTCCCGCAGTGCCGGAGCACAAATTGCCGCAGTGTCTATCGCCCCTTTATATCGCTTGGTAGCGGGCGTTACCTGCCACAGCGTCAAGGCATCGCGCTCTACACGCTCCAGCAAACCATGCAGGACCGCTTCGTCACGTGTATTGCCCGAGGCAAGGCCGTCGGATGATTGCCAGTATCTGGACGCTGGTACTGTGCGGTCGAGATGGATTGCCTCATAGGGAAGCCAAACAGGCTGAGCGCCAAGGAGGTGGGTGCCGCGAACCCAGCTTGATTCTTCGTCTGGCGCTGGGGGCTTTGAGTGAGACAGAAGCAGGCAATCCAGCGTATCGACAGTCTGCCCCTCTTTTTCGAGCATCAACCGGCTTGTAACGCGCAAAAAGCAAACGGGATTTGTGGCAACCGCCCGCTCAATTGCCTCCATCGCTGCCGATGTCTTGGCCGCTTCGTCATCGATACCCTTTCCTTGGGCGATCACGATGGCCTTGGCGTTGGGAGCATATGCGCACCAGACTGCGATGCCGATATCATCAAGGCCGGTCTGTCGGGCAAGCCGCGTGATGCCCAACCGCGACAGGAAAGGCGAAACCCGTGAAAAGGTTTCGCCCGCAGAGCACGCTCGATAATTGTCGAGCTGCAAGATCAGTCTTGGCCTTCGTGGATGCCGGTTGCAATAGGCGATGTCGACGAAACCGCAATCGCCAGATTAACACCCTTGGTCAGTGTTACGCCCGAAGCGCGCAGAGAGGCTGCTGTCGCCAGCTCGTCGGACAGGGGAGCTTTGATAGCAGTCACGGTTCCCGCCTTCAGATCCGCCAGCCAAAGACCATTTTCGCCTTCAACCCCAAAAACAACTGCCTGTGTCATTAATACTTTCCTTTAAAAACCGGCCCTTATGAGCCCTTCGCGATACATTTCAGTCTGCCACGGTTCTTTGTGAGGAACGACCGCCAGCCAACGCTCCAAATCAAAACTTGGATTGTCTTCGAAGACCTTTGCTCGATAAACGCGAGCTTTGTCAATGTCTCCCATCATCCCACAACATGCTGCAGCCAGACGGGCGGCCAGGCGCTTGCTGGACATGCGGCCAATGTAATCCAGTGCCTGCTGATATTCCTCGAGAAAGTAACTGGCTCCTGCCGCAGTCCAGAAATAAATGTCTGGCGATATCGGGTTGAGAGAGATGGCGTGCTTGATCTTGACGATCGCATTCTTCGGGTCACTGTTATGGATGAGGCTGTCAGCATGGCTGCATAGGACATCGGCATATTGCGGGCTCAGGCTTTCAGCCTCAGCCAGCGCGGCGAGGCTTTCGTCGATTTGCCCCATGAAAAGACGGCTTACGCCGAGCTCCTTGAAGCCGCTGGCAGATCCACCATTCTGCTTGATAGCATTGTCCGCAAAATACTCGGCTTTCTTGAGCAGATCGTCGTCTCCTCGCGCTGTCAGTATCCACTCCATGGTAAGTGTACGTGACATGCCCGCCAGCGCTTCTGGCAGGTCGTTGCCGTGGTCCAGTGCCTCTTTGAAATATTTCCTTGCGCGGCGGGTCCCGGGCAGGCTGATGCTGGAAAGGGATTGCAATCCCTTGAGATAGAGAAAATAGGCTTCAGGTCTTCGCGAGAAATCACCCACGGCGCTTTGATGCGATCCAATTCGAGACATCAGTTGGCTTTGAATGGCCTGAGCAATCGTAGTGCGGTGTGAAGCAATTGAGACAGGCGAAAGCTCGAAGCGGTCTGCCCAGATGACCTCTTCGGTTGGCGTGAAAATCAGTTGTACGAAGAGATGGGTTTCGTTTCGCCGGCTGTCGAGTGCATAAACGACATTGTGCTTCTCCAGCACGGAAGCCTTGTCTTTCGATGCCTGTATTCGCTCCGAAGTATATGGTGCCACCACCGAGACAAAACGACTGCTGCAAAGTCCAATCGTCAGGTCTTCGATCAGCGCGTTTGCGACCGATCCCTCCCGGCTCGCCTCTTTCGACGTGTGCGGCGGAAGAAGCGCGATACGGGGCTGCGTGGAATGGTTTACATCATTCCTTCCAGCGGCGAGTGGCGCAGGACTGGCGGCGACTGCGGGAACCGCTTCACCAGACTTTTTTGTTCCCAGTTCGGCTGATAGCAGGTTCCTGATTTCATGATCGTGAGGGTCGGCTTCCAGCAGAAGGACCGCAGCCCGCCTGAGGTCGGCATTGGCCTGTGGCCTTCGAACAGGGTCTACCGCCAACGCCAGGAATTGCGCTCGAAGGCCACTTAGAAGTCGAAGGCGAACATCTCTCGCCCAAGTATCCAGAGCAGTCTTTCCGCCCCCGAGTGAGGGAAGAAATTGCATGGCGACCGCACTGCAGGCCGCTTGAAAACGCTCCAGTGGCGACGCAAGACCGTTGAACTCGAGATCGCAATGCAGAACCTCCCTGTTCAGCGAGAGGCTCATGGCTTCAACCGAGATGATGGGCGCCGCAATATCTTGAGTCGCCTGCGCGAAACGACGCAGAGTCGAACGCAGATTCGTGGCCGCAGCGTCACGGTTTCCTGGCCACAGGAGCTTGGCGATATCGCGTCGTGCGACCGGTTTTCCCACATCGTACAGATACGCGCAAATCAGCAAGGACTGGGAAGGAACGTTTATAACGTTGCCGCTTTCGTCCTCGAGATTGCATCTACCCAGTGTTGCCAGTCGCAGTGGCATGTCGATCAGTGCGCGCTGGAGGCGGAGGCTTCGGCGTCCTTCTGCGTCTCGACGGCGCTGCTGTTGCCGAGCGATTGAACGAGCTCAAGCACGCGGCGTCGTACACGGGCGTCTTCGATGGCCGAAAAGGCCCTTGCAAGCAACACACCCTCTTTCGAGTTCATGAACTGCGACAGGACGCTCGGAGCAGCGAGCGCTCTGTCTTCGGAGGCTTCTGGACCTCCTTCGAAGAAGTAGGAGATATGAACGTCCAGCAACTCGGAGATGTGCTGGAGACGGCTTGCGCCGACCCTGTTCGTGCCTTTTTCGTATTTCTGGACCTGCTGGAAAGTGATTCCCAGCCCGTCTCCAAGCTTTTCCTGGCTCAGGCCAAGCATGACGCGACGCATACGAATGCGCGACCCTACATGTATGTCGGTCGAATTTGGTGATTTCTTCATGATGCGGATGCCCCCTGGGACGTGAACTCTACGTATGATTGCCAGAAATTTTCTTGATCGCAACTGGTCGACAAAGAAAATACAGATAAATTCGAGATGTAGCTTAATATTGGGCAGAAGCTGCCAAGTCGTTCATTTCAACTTTATAAGTTAAGTGTCCGACTCTGCAGATAGCCTTCACCGTCGCGCCGGACGCTGAATAGCTGCAGGCGGGATCGGTTGCAGTATGTTCATCAAGGCGCCGTATGGCAGCAGAAGCACAAAACCCACCAATACCTTAACCGACAGGTCACCCAGCGCCCAGGACACCCAACGCGGCGCTTCGCTGGTGAAAATGCCGAAAATCGGCGCATGTTCGATAGCGAATGGATCATTGGCGCCAAGAACGCTGAAAGATGCTGCGAAGGCCAAAGAGAAGAACAGGGCGGTATCGACGACCGAGCCGAGCATCGATCCCGCCAACGGGGCCTGCCACCAGGTTTGACGACGCAGCCGATTGAAGACGAAGATATCCAGCAACTGGCCGATGAGATAAGCCGTTCCCGAGGCAATCGCGATCCGTGGAATGGACGTCCAGAAGGACAGCGTCACACCAACGACGAAGCCTGCCAGAACAACCCTTCGGGCGATGGCCGGACCGAATTGCCGGTTGGTCAGATCTGTGATGAGGAACGCGACGGGATAGGTGAATGCACCCCATGTCAGAAGATCGCCAAGATTGATGCCGAACAATGTGCCAGCGAGTGGATGCTGAACGAGAATGTTCGATGCTACGACGATGAGGGTCATCAGGCCAATATAGGCCAGTGTAGAGCGGAGGTAGGGCATTTTTTTATCCTGGGTGATGCCACCAGTTGGAGCCAAAAACAAGCGAAAGGCTTGAGCGGCAATTGCCAGTCAAGCCTTTCGAAAGTGCATGTTGTCGTAGCAGCGATTAAGCGGCTTCAACAGTCTTCTTTGCGATCTGACGACGCAGCAGACGTGCGCGCATCGAAAGATCATTCTCGCTGGACTTCAGTAGGAACGCGTCGAGACCGCCGCGATGCTCAACGGAGCGCAGAGCAGCTGCAGAAACGCGCAGACGGAAGCGCTGGCCGAGGGAATCAGAAATCAACGTTACCTGGCACAGGTTCGGGAGGAACCGGCGCTTGGTTCTGTTGTTGGCGTGGCTGACGTTATTGCCCGTCTGGACGCCCTTGCCGGTCAATTCGCATACACGGGACATGGGTACACCTATTTGTTATCGTCTGTTTCACCAGTGGCCCGCTACCCGGCAAAATCCGGTGAGCAATCCAACTGGCAATGATTGGAAAGTTGCGGTTCTATAGTCAGACAGGAACTTGCAGTCAAGCCGCCCGCTCTTTTTTGTGAGCGATTTCGCCGGTTTTCCACGTTACTCCGCTTTTTTATTGCCATAACTCGGCGTATATCATCGCGGCAGTGGACGGCATTTCCTGTCCGTCGAGGTGTTAACGCAATGAACGTCATAGCACAAAGGTTTTTCGCAGGTATCGCTCTTACGCTGGGAAGTCTTTCCCCGGCCTTTGCAGCAGAATCGCAGCACGATAGTGAATACAGCATCAATCTGGGCCTTCTGCCCATCGCGAGGGCTAATTTCTCGACTCGCATGGAAGGCTCGACCTACTCGATATCGGGTTCTTTCAGCTCGGCGGGAATCGCCAGCGTGCTGAAGGACATCTCAGGCAAGACGATTGTTTCCGGCGCCAAGCGTGGCAATCGTCTGCAGGCGAACGAGTATTCACTCGTCTACAAGGACGGCAAGAAGACGCGGACCTATGATGTGCAGTATCGAAACGGCAACGTCACGTCCACGACCGTAAAGCCTGAGCCGAAGTCGCGCCCGGACAATTGGGTGGATGTGAAGGATCGGGACCTGCGTTCGGTCCTCGACCCCATCTCTGGCCTGATATTCCCGGTAGGCGGTCGTATCTGCCCCAGTCGGCTGCCAATCTATGACGGCGAATCGCGGCTGGATCTGGTCTTGAGCTCAGGCGGTACCAAACCCTTCGCCACCAACGGATTTACTGGTGATGCGATTGTGTGCAACGCGCGCTACGTGCCCAAATCCGGCTTTCGCAAGGGACGCAAGGACATCGAGTATCTGAAATCCATTTCCATGGAAATCTGGTTCGCCAAGGCCAACAACATGGATGTGTATGCGCCGGTCTATGCGCGCATTCCGACCAAGGTCGGGCAGGTCTACATCACGGCAACCAAATATGGTGGCTAGCGCCGTCAGCCCGGTGACCAGCCGGGCGGAGCCATGACGAAACTTTCGAAGACAAAGCCCGGAGCCACGGTGCAGCCCACCAGCGTAAAATCACCGAGGCTCTCTGCAGCTTGCCAGTGATTGGCTGGGACAACCGCCTGCGGTCTTTGGCCATCGAGAAGGAAAGGACCGAGCTTAATTGTCTCAACGCCCTTTCCATCCGCGCTCAGGTGAAGCGCCAGCGGTGCGCCCGCATAATAGTGCCACGCTTCCGCCGCATCGATCACACGGTGCCAGTGCGACCGCTCACCCTTTTTCAGCAGATAGTAGATTGCGGTCGAATGGCCGCGGCCATCTTCCGGCCCGTCACGAAAGGTCTGACGATAGTAGCCGCCTTCAGGGTGCGGCTCCAGTTGCAATTCGGCGATGATGGCATCGGCGGATAGGTCTGCATATTGCATCAAAACTGATCCTTGCGGGCTCTGATTTCCGCAAAGACCTCAGCATCCGAGGCATCGGGGAGACCCAATTGCTTGCGGATATTGGCATCGGCAACGCGCATGTAGGGATTTGTCTGCTTTTCGAGCCCGATGGTGGTGGGTATCGTGAACTCGCCCTTGCTTCTCATATCCTCAACCGCACGCGCACGTTCAGTCAATGCGGAATTCTCAGGATCAACGGTAACCGCGAAGCGGGCATTGGCGAGCGTATATTCGTGCCCGAAATAGACTCTGGTTTCGTCAGGCAAGGCCATCAGCTTCTGAAATGAGTGCCACATGTCAGCTGCTGGGCGCTCAAAAAGACGGCCGCAGCCCATGGCGAACAGGGTATCGGCGGCAAAAAGCAATGCGTCATCCGGAAAGTAGTAGCAAATATGTCCGGCAGTGTGGCCGGGCGTTGCTATGACCTGAACACGACGCCCGGCCAGTTGAAACTCATCACCGTCCATTGCGGATTTGTCCAACCCGGGAATGGCAATGGCCTCGTCGTGGGGGCCGTGAATTTCGCAGCCGTATTTTTCCTTCAAGGCGAGATTGGCTTCAACATGGTCCATGTGGTGATGCGTGGTAAGGATATGGGTAAGCTTCCACCCACGGCGCTCGAGCGCAGCGATGATGGGAGCCTCCTCCGGAGCGTCGATAGAAACGGTGATCCCGGTCTCGCCGTCGTGTAGCAGGACGCCGAAGTTGTCACTGCGACAAGAAAATACCTCTATTTCCAACGGTTTCATATTCCTCTCCATCTTGGACTTCCAAACCAAAGGCGCCTCTTATGTAAACCCACCCGCCTTGAAGTCCAACGGGGGACTGCTACATTCTGCTGATGAACACCGATATTGTCGATCTGCGCGAATTCTATCATTCTCCGCTTGGCCGGTCCGCCGAGCAGGCGATCACAATGGCGCTTTCGACGCTCTGGCCTTCCTTGCCAGATGAGCGTCTGGTCGGGATCGGTTATGCCGTGCCATTTCTCGATCGGTTTCGCCACGATACGGAAAGAACCTTCGCCTTCATGCCAGCGGGGCAGGGGGCGGTTAACTGGCCGGCTGGGGAACGCTCCGCCACAGCCCTTGTGTTCGACGAGGAATTACCGCTCCCGGATTCCTCCATAGATCGCGTACTGATGGTTCACTCTCTGGAATTTGCAGAAAATCCTCGGGAGACACTCAAGGAATTGTGGCGTGTGCTTGCGCCAGGTGGACGTCTGGTCATCGTGGTGCCAAACAGACGTGGCGTGTGGGCCAGAATGGAACACACACCCTTCGGGTCCGGGCGGCCATACTCGCGCGGCCAGTTGACGACACTTCTCAGGGAAACGAATTTTACGCCGGGCGCTTCTGCGGAAGCCCTTTTCTTCCCGCCGTCGAAGGTTCGATCGGTGTTGAAGTTCCGACGCTATCTCGAAAGCACCGGCAGAAGGCTTTGGCCTGTCTTTTCGGGCGTCATCATCGTTGAGGCGCAAAAGCGTTTGTATCAGGGCCTGCCTGTCACTCAACGGGCATCGCGACGGGTGTTCGTGCCGGTTCTTGCGCCACACGGCGTGCCCACGACCCGGACATCAAGCGAACCGCTAAAGCCGCGCTGACACTCGACAAATCTTGCGTTCCGGTCTAATGCCCGAGGCATTATTTTGCCGGGTCCTCCGGCGTTTTTCAGAAGGTGATGAAATGAGTGCAGAGCCGAACCAACCTGTTCCACGTCCGGGCATTCTGGATATCGCTGCTTATGTTCCCGGCAAGGAACATGCAGAGGGGGTAGCGAAGGTTTACAAGCTCTCCTCCAATGAAACACCGCTTGGCCCAAGCCCGAAAGCCATCGAAGCCTTCAAAGCCGCAGCGTCAAATCTGGAAATCTACCCGGACGGTCAGGCTATGGCCTTGCGCCACGCCATTGCCGATGTCCATGGCTTGAATGTCGCCAATATCATGTGTGGCAATGGCTCTGACGAGCTGCTGGGCCTTCTATGCCACGTTTACCTGGGCGCTGGTGATGAGGCGATCATTACCGAACATGGCTTTCTGGTCTACAGGATCCAGATCATGGGCGCGGGTGCCCAGCCTGTCACCGTCAAAGAGAAGGATTGTGCCGTCGATGTCGATGCCATCCTCGCGGCGGTAACGAACAAGACGAAAATGGTATTCATTGCCAATCCTGGCAATCCGACGGGCACCTATGTACCCGTTGCAGAAATACGCCGTCTGCAGGCTG
The DNA here is from genome assembly GCF_001423445.1 of Rhizobium sp. Leaf311. NCBI lineage: Bacteria > Pseudomonadati > Pseudomonadota > Alphaproteobacteria > Hyphomicrobiales > Rhizobiaceae > Rhizobium > Rhizobium sp. Leaf311. The sequence continues at coordinate 162,146 of NZ_LMNZ01000009.1, forward strand.
GCTTGCCCAAGCATGTCATCCTTGTGCTGGATGCCGCCTATGCGGAATATGTCCGCAAGAACGACTATGAGGCTGGCCTGGAGCTCGTCTCCGGCAACGCCAATGTCGTGATGACGAGAACTTTCTCAAAGGTTTACGGGCTTGCTGCGCTGCGTGTTGGCTGGATGTATGGTCCTGCTGCCATTATCGACGCTCTGAACCGGGTGCGCGGGCCTTTCAACATGAATTCGCCCGCCATTGCTGCCGGTGCGGCCGCGATTCGCGATCAGGCATTCATGCAGAAGGCGGTGGCGCATAACCTTGAATGGCTGGAGAAGCTCGCAGAGGCATTCACGGCGCTCGGCCTCGTTGTGACACCATCGGTGACCAATTTCCTTCTCATTCATTTCCCCGATGTCGACGGCAAGCGAGCCGCAGACGCGGATGAGTTTCTGACCCGCCGGGGTTACATTCTGCGTGCTGTGCGCGGATATGGTTTTGCGAATGCATTGCGCATGACGGTGGGCTCGCAGGAAGCCAACCTTGGCGTCATCGCCGCTCTGAAAGACTTCATGGAGCAAGCTTGATGGGCAGCGTATTGTTTGACCGTATTGCGCTCATCGGCATCGGCCTGATCGGCTCTTCCATCGCGCGTGACATAAAGGACGCCGGTCTGGCGCGTGACGTCGTTATTTCGACGCGCAGTCCCGAAACACTGAAGCGGGCCGAGGAGCTGGAGCTTGGAACAGCCTACACCATATCGGCTGCGGAGGCGGTAAGGGACGCAGATCTCGTCATCATTTCGGTGCCGGTCGGCGCTTCCGGCAGCGTTGCGGAGCAGATAGCTCCCAATCTCAAACCCGGCGCGATCGTAACCGATGTCGGCTCCACGAAAGCCTCGGTTATCGCGCAGATGGCACCTCATATGCCTGATAGCGTTCATTTCATTCCGGGGCACCCCCTGGCCGGTACGGAAAAGTCCGGCCCGGACGCTGGCTTTTCAGGATTGTTTCGTGATCGCTGGTGCATCTTCACGCCCTTGGCCGAGACTGATCCGGACGCCCTTGCGAGATTGAAGGCGTTCTGGGAGCAGCTCGGCTCACGAATCGATGAAATGGACGCCGAGCATCACGACAAGGTGCTGGCCATCGTTTCACACCTTCCGCATATCATCGCCTACAACATCGTCGGTACGGCTGACGATCTTGGTACGGTGACCGAATCGGAAGTCATCAAATATTCCGCATCCGGCTTTCGAGATTTTACCCGTCTGGCAGCGTCCGACCCAACCATGTGGCGGGACGTATGTTTGCACAACAAGGATGCCATTCTTGAAATGCTGGCCAGGTTTTCCGAGGACCTTGCCTATCTGCAACGGGCGATACGGTGGGGAGAGGGCGACAAGCTGTTCGAACTCTTCACACGCACGCGTACCATCCGTCGTTCAATCGTGGAAGCCGGGCAGGATGTGGATGCACCTGACTTTGGCCGTCACACGCTGGATGCAAAGAAATAGGCTCTCTGATCTTTTGGGTGGCGCGTCGGCAACGGTGCGCCACCGCTCGCTCGTAGCCCTCAGATCGGGGGAATTTTTCCGAGCGGTATGAAGCCGCTGACCGTTGCCCGGCCACGGTCGACAACCAGATCGACAGACGCTCTGTCTCCTCCGCCCGCAAGGGCACGAAGCAGTTTACGGGCGGTGTCTATGGTCGATTGGAGTTGCGGCAGCGCCTGCTTGGCATTGTCTGCCCAATCGCCCAGTTTTTCGATTTCCAGCTTGAACTGACCTGACAGGTAGCCCTGCTCGTCAAAGGAGAACGGACCCGTCAGCCGCATGGTACGTCCGTCGCCGATATCCAGCATCAAGCGGCGCAACTCTCCACTAGCGCCGTAGAGGCCGGAACGATCGCTGCCATCGATCATGCCTGCTTTGCCTGCAAGCGTCAGATCGGCAATGGCATTCAGCCTTGGCAAGAGTTGCGGCCAATCCTTGATGACGGTGGAAGCATCCGTCAGGGTGACTGCGCCATCAAGATCGGCACCGTTCTGGCGCAGGTGAACTTCCGTTTTCGCAGCATCGAAATTGACCGTCTGGGCCGTGACGGCGGAAACCGCCGAAGCTTTCAGCCCGTCAATCACGAGCGATGTCCGGTCGATGCCTTTCAGCTTGGTGACAAGGCTGGATTGCAGGTTCGCCCATTGCGCGGACACGCTGAGGCCATGGCCGGTCTGTATTGTCGCTGGCGAGTCCAGTTCCCAGACAATGTGGCCTGGAGCATAGATTTGTGCGGCAGACCGCAACTCACCGAAGGATGCCGACATGTCGTTGGCGGTATTCTTGACATCCACCTTGGAGCAGAAAAGACCGATACGGAATGGGTAGCCCCTGAAGGCAATGTCCGAGCACTCGCCCGTCACGCCTGCCGCGCCACCGGGGGCAAGAGTCCGTATGACGGTGTCCTGAAGGCGTTGCGCCGCATAAAACCAGCCTGCCGTGTAGATGGCGGCGACCGCAATGATCCCGACACCGAGAAAAAGGAATTTTCTGCTGGTTCGGGATTGGCTTGACGCTGCCATGATGATCTCCAATGGTAGACACAGGTGATTTGGTGTGGCTTGCGATATGGACGATTTTTGGGTCTTTGGCTATGGCTCGTTGATGTGGAACCCCGGCTTCCCGTTTGAGGAGCGCCAGCAGGCGCGTCTTTACGGATACCGGCGGTCTTTATGCATACGGTCTAATCTCTACCGTGGTACGGAAGAAAATCCCGGTCTGGTGCTGGGGCTGGAGCGTGGCGGCTCTTGCCTGGGGGTTGCCTTCCGGGTTGCGCAGGAAAACCGCGCGCCAGTGCTTGATTATCTGCGGGAACGCGAATTGGTCAGCAATGTCTACAAAGAGCGCGTGCTCTCCGTAGGACTGGCCGACGGAAGACGACAGATGGCGCTGACTTACGTCGCGGACCGTCAACACCCGCAATATATTGGCGATCTCGCCCTTGAAGAGGCGGCCATGATCGTCAGCAATGCGTCGGGGCGTTCGGGCCCTAATGTCGATTATGTCTTCAACACCGTCGCACATCTGCAGGACATGGGAATTCGCGACGCGCTGCTGGAGCGTGTGGCCTCCAATGTCAAGAAACAGGCGGGTTAAGCGTTCAGGCGGATTGGTTTTGCCGTAGTTCCGCCAGTCGCTTGGCAGCCGATGGGGGCATCGGAAGGTCAGGGTTATCGCGCGCGGTTTCTAGAAGAAGCTCGTCACTCGCTTTTTCGGTGACTGCAATCAACTGCTTGAAAAACACATCCGGGTCTAATCCCGGCTCTATCGGAGGAAGGATGCGAACCGTGAAATGGCCGGGATAGCGCATCGTCGTGTGACGCGGCCAGAAAAGTCCGGGGTGCATTGCAACCGGCACGACAGGGACCTTCAGGTCGCGGTACAGCCTTGCAATGCCATAGCGATATTCAGGTTCGGCACCGGGCGGCCGGCGCGTCCCTTCCGGGTAGATGATCAGTTCCCGGCCCTTGGCCATTTCTTCGCGGGCGCGATCCATGACCTTCAGCATGACCTTTCCACGTGCGGCACGGTTGACGGGGATCATACGCTGCTTTGCGACATACCAGCCAAATAGCGGTATCCACATCAACTCCCGCTTCAATATGTAGACCGGGTCCTTGAGGTTGGGAAGGAGCGCATAGGTATCCCAGAATGATTGGTGCTTGGGTGCGAAAATGCAGCCAGTTTCCGGAATGTTTTCCAGACCTTCTATGGTGAAAGTCGTGCCGACGATCTTTTCCATCAGCCAGTGATTGGATCGAGCCCAGGCTTTTGGAATCTCAAACGCCAGCTTTCGCGGCACCAGGAAATAGATTGGCGTCAGCACAATCATCCTGACGATGAGATTGAGATAGAAGAGCGTGTTGAAAAGAATGGAACGCAGTCTGAGCATAGAAAAGGCTTCCCCCGGCGCATCCGTTTCAGCGGAAGAAAGCGAAATCCGATGTCGTGCGCAGGGCTGAACGCCTACACGAAAACAGGGTATCTCAGCAAGACCAATCCAGCGTGCGATGCGCTATAGTCAGTTGGACGGAGGCCCGCTTCTCAGGCCATTACCCTTGCCCAAGCCGGTCAGGTCCCGGGTGGCCGCAGCTACGAACTTGATGTACTCGGATATCATCGTCCGCACGACATCCGGATTCGCAAACCAGTTGGTGCGGGCGAGGTCCGAATTGATCACCGGGTAGGCGATAAATTGCGTTTCCGGGCTGGAACTGCGCAACTCGTGCAGGCTTCGGTGCATGTGGTAGTTGTTGGTGACAACAACGACAGAAGCGTAGCCCCTGTCCTTTATCCACTTAGCGGCCTCGCTGGCATTCCCGATCGTGTCCACGGCCTGATAGCCCATGTCCACACAGCAGGCGAAGAGATCGGCCGAGCTCTGCGTCATCTTGCGAATCTGGGCGCGCGTTGTCGATGGATTGACCCCTGAAATCAGCAAGCGCTTGCCGACACCGTCGCGCAGCAATCCGACAGCCTGATCGATCCGAAGATAGCCGCCCGTCAGCACGATAATACCATCTGCCTTGGTTGCTGAAGGGGGACGCATGGAGGCAACCGAGTCTGCAAACCAGAGAAAACCTCCGAACACAGCGCCCGCAATCACCATGCAGATCAGGATTGTTGCCCTAACGAACCGACGCAAACGCCCCTTGCGCGAAAACCAGCGGTTTCGCGGCGTCGGAGTCAAATCGTCATCCGGGTCTGTACGACTCATTGCCATGAGTTATCCGTAAGCTTGGATCAAGGCAAGAAACAGGTAGCTTCTTTCCGCTGGCGGTATCTGCCGTCATCAGACACCCTCACTCTTTGACGGGTCGGAGCGCACGCGATCAATATCGTCAATCGTGCGGATCACTGTCATTCGAGCCGTGACCGTCGTCAGCAAAGCAATGATCAGCATGGTGGCGAAAATGCCGATATAGCCCTCCAGACCAACAGAGAAGGTGCCAAAAAGAGCGCTAGCCTGATCGCTCTGCGGTGTTGCCAGTGAACGGGACTGCCAGAAACCCGCAGCAAGAAACACAAGGGCAGCCAGCGCACTCCCGGCTCCGGAACCTTTGAGGCTGATTTTCAAGAAGTGTTTTTGAAACTCCCGTGCCACAAAACTGCTCTCGGCACCGACGAAATGCAGGACTTCAACGATATGACGATTGCCGGACAGGGCGCCGCGTGTCGCAAAAATCACGGTAAGCACCATGGCGCTGAAGACCAGTATCAAGACGCCAAGGCCGATCATGACAGTCGTATGGGCCATTGAGACGAGACGGTCCACCCAGGTGCGGTGGTCATCCAGGAATGCCTGCGGAATTTCCGTTTTCAGCATGGCACGCATCGCTTCAAAGTCAGGTGGATTGTTTTCGTCGATCGTGATGATGACGAGCCTGGGCACCGGGAGTTCCGACAGATCGAGGCCCGCACCCAGCCACGGCTCAAGCAGACGGCTCGTGGCGGCGTCATCCATGATCGTTCCCTCGCGCGTGCCCACGAAAGAAAGCGCAAGATTGCGTGCCTTGTTGAGTGCGGCATTCATGTCGAGGCCGTCTTCCGGCTTGATCTGAATGGTGATCTCGCGCGAAATCTGGCTCTGCCAGCTGGAGGCCGTGGCGCGCACCATGCTCACGGCACCCAGCGTCAGGCAGGCAAGAAATGCCATGATCGCGATAACGACGATCAGCGCGTTTCCCTGAATGTTGGAAGGCGGCAAGATGGGCGCCATTGGCCGAATGCGCATCTGCGGCATCTTTGGCGCGGCCTTTTGCGAGGGCTTGAGGGCTTTACGGCTCATCTCATTCATAAACGTCGAGCCGCCCTTCCGTCAAAATCATCCGTCGTGCGTCAACCTGATCCATCAGGCCGAAGTCATGGGTGGCGATGACCACTGCAGTGCCGAGGCGGTTCAATTCAAGAAACAGGTTCAGCAACCGCTTTGCCATTGGAGGATCGACGTTACCCGTCGGCTCGTCCGCGAGAAGAATTTCCGGCTGATCCATCAGAGCTCTGGCAATCGCCGCGCGCTGTTTTTCACCACCGGAGAGAATGGGCGGCAGCACGTTGATTCGCTCACCAAGGCCGACCCATTTCAAAAGCTCGATGACATCGTTGCGATAGGCGCTCTCTTCCTTGCCGCGCACACGAAGCGGAAGCGCCACATTTTCATAGGTTGTGAGATGATCCAGAAGACGAAAGTCCTGAAACACGATGCCGACGCGGCGGCGCAGCAGCGGCAATTCACTACGGGGAATACGGGAGACATCGCGGCTGAACATGCGGATATGCCCGCGGGTGGGCTGCAGCGACATCAGCAGCAGGCGCAGAAGCGTCGTCTTGCCGGCACCCGATGGTCCTGTGAGGAACTGAAACGAACCCTTTGGGATATCGAACGTCATATCCCGCAGAATCTCCGGACCCATTCCGTACCGCAAGCCCACATTTTCGAAATGGATCAACGAATTTCCAGTCTTTTGCTTTCGTGGCGATTTGTCTGCATCGTCGCTATGGCCTCATCAACCCGGGTCGCATCCGGGGCCTTTTCCAGCGTCTTTGCAAAGCATTAACCAATTAAATTTACGACTAGGCAGGATTTCATTCAATGCCCAGTTTTTATCGGGCCGAAAAACTGACTGAGGGAACTTCATGGGTATGTTCCGTTCAACTCGCCGGCAGGCGGCACTCGATTTGGATCTGTTGATGCCGGAAGCGCCACTTCGCCAGACCTGGCGAACGCGCAACGGTAACGACATCCTAGATGCCGACTTTGTCACGATAAAGGAAACGCCGTTTTGTGACCATGGAAACGACAATAGAGACGTGAATTATCAACAGAAGGCGTCAAAACCGGCTTCTGCCCTCGGCGTCCTCTTCGCCTTCGTGCACTGGTTAGACAGAAAGCTTTCGACGCTTTCGGTGGATGGGTATTCTGCGATCGTGGCAGCTGCGGTTGTCCTGGTGTTTTTTCTCTCCGGCGGATTTGCAGCACTGCAGGAAAAATCGGCAGCCGCATCACCTGTCGCGCCGCTTAGCATTACGCATGTTACGGTTACGCCTCAGGATGCTGGAGGGATGGAAGTCCTGCTTATCAACGGCATCGTCGAAAACAACAGCAATGATCCGCAGGCGCTGCCTGCAATCCGGGCCGATCTTTTTGCGAGCAAGGGCGAAAAGGTGGCAAGTATGCTGATCGAGCCTCCCGTGCAGGACATAAAGGCGGGCCTTAGCCACGGTTTTTCTGCAAGACTGCGGCATCCCGGTGGAAAAACGCCCGAAATCAAGCTTTCTTTTGCTGAAACGGGTGTTTCCGAACGCTGACTGTGCTACCGGACGCCCTTCGTTTCGTTTCGGCGGGTCGTGTTGACGATCCGATGCCGGATTGGCGCAGGAGAAGACATGCCCGTCGTTCGTGGAAAAAATATCGAGCCCCTCTACACCGCAGAGCAAATTGCCGAGCGCAACCGCGACCTCGCCAAGCGGATCGCGAGCGGGCCGACGAATGACCTGCTCGTTATCGCGGTATTGAAAGGTTCTTTCATCTTCGCCGCCGATCTCATCCGTGCCCTGCATGACAGTGGACTGGCGCCGGAAGTCGAATTCATCACGCTTTCCAGCTATGGCACCGGCACCGTTTCCCAGGGCGTCAGGATCGTCAAGGATATCGATAGCGATGTCAAAGACCGTGACGTGCTGTTGATCGACGACATTCTCGAATCCGGCCGAACGCTTCTGTTTGCGAAAGAACTGCTCTACGAGCGCGGTGCGCGCAACGTTTCCATTGCCGTGCTGCTGGATAAGAAGGTGAAGCGCAAGGAACAGCTCGAAGCAGACTATGTCGGCTTCGAATGCCCTGATTACTTCGTGGTCGGTTATGGAATGGATGTGGCTTACGCATTCCGCGAGCTTCCCTTTGTCGGCGTCGTCACCGGAGACGCCGACTGAGCCGGCCGTCCTGCCTGTAAGACAGAGGCAGGATACCGCCATGCATTGTTAACCATGCCGCCCGTATGCGCTGCGCCATTTACCTCTTGCAAAGGGAAATGACCGAGTTTGTTGCTCGCTGGAATGAATACCAGGAGCGATGGAAAATGGCGAAAATATTAATCACAGAAGACGAAGACGCGTTGCGCACCTTTGTGGCGCGTGCGTTGCGTCTGGACGGGCACGAAACTCACGAAGCCGCTGACGGCGAGCAGGGATTCGAGAAGCTGAACGAGCACACGTTCGACCTTCTTCTTTCGGATATCCGTATGCCTGTCATGGACGGCATCGAGCTGGCGCACCGCGCTTCCTCTCAATTTCCGAATCTCAAGATATTGCTGATGACGGGTTATGCCGAGCAGCGCGAGCGGGCAGATGACTTGATGGAAAAGATCATCGATGTCGTGCCAAAACCCTTTGCGCTGCCTGATATCCGCAAAGCCGTGGCGCGTGCGCTGGCAACTGCAGCGGCCTGACAGGCCAAGGCGCAAAACGCGGGCGGCTCACCGCCCGTTTTTTATTACGTTCAGATCTACTGAATATCCAGCAACCGTTCCAGATACCGGCGTTCGACTTCACCGGGCGGGTTGTTTCCGAGTTTCTCACGGATGGCTTCAAGAATTTCGCGGGCGCGCTGGACATCGATTTCGTCGGGCACTCTGACCTGATTGTCTCCAAAATCAGGGCCGCTGCTTTCGCGTGGCCGTCCCAGCGGGTCGCGACCGTTCTGCCCACCTTGACCCATCATCCCTTGCTGGCCTTGCCCCGGCTGCTGACCCTGCTGCCGCATGGCCTGCATGATCTGGCCCATCATGTCCTGGGCGCCCTGGCGCAATGCGTTCAGCGCGTTGCCTTGCCCTTCAACGGCCTGCTCGCCCTGGCTTTGACCGAGTGCCTGACCGGCACCCTTCATCTCCTGCTCCGCCTTGCCGAAGTTCTGGCCGGGGTCCATCCCAAGATCGCGCAGACCCTTTTGTAGCTCGCCGAGTTGCTTTCCAAGGCCGTCCTGCTGTTCGCGAAGGTTTTTCAGCGCTTCCCGCAGCTGTTGCGCCGTCATTTGATCTGTTGGGTTCTGACCGTTTTGACCCTGCTGCTGCGGGTTCTGCTGGCCGGGTGGTTGTTGGCCATTTTCGCCCATCTGTTGGTCGCCGCCCTGTTGACCCTGCTGCGGGTCGCCGCGCTGCATTCTGTCGCGAAGGGCCTGATCGAGCTTGAAGGTTTCATCCATCAGCTTCTGTTGTTGCTGCATGATGTCACCCAGCTTGTCGATCTGCTGGCGAAGCTGGCTGTTCTGTTGCTGCTGTTGACCCTGTTGGCCGCGTTGCGGACGCCCGGCCTGAAGATTGTTCATCATTCGCTGAAGTTGCGACAGCATCTCCTGGGCCGCATCCCGATTACCGGAGCGGGCGAGGTTCTCGATCTGGTTCATCATGTTCTCCAGATCGCGTTGCCGCAGAACGTTCTGCGCCTGCTGATTCATGTTTGCCTGGGGGGCGTTCTGCATCCGCTGCGCGAGCTCTTTCATGAACTCGTTCATCGCCTGGCGAAGCTCTTGCATAAGCTTGGCAATTTCCTCGTCCGGTGCCTTCCGTTCCAAGGCTTCCGAAAGCGCGGTCTGGGCGTCGCGCAGGCGCTGCTCGGCTTGCGACAGATCGCCATCCTCTATGCCAAGCGCGATTTCCCAAAGGTAATCGGACGTGTTTTTCAGCAGCTCCTCATTGTAGGCGAGCTTCATTCGGGCTTGTGCCGATTGCAGCAGAAGATAATGCGTGGTGTTCGGGATCGTGTCTTCCGGACGCAAAGACACCGCCTCATTATAGGCGATTGCCTTGGGCATCTGGCGTGTGTCGAGCGAGAAAATCTGTCGTTGCTCGACAACGGATGCGGCCAGCGGTTCAGAGAAATTGCGTCCGGGAAGTATCATTTCCTGTGACGGACTGCGGCCGGTTTGGCCTGCGCCATCCGTGGCAACCAGAGTGATGCGCACCCTTTTGCCTGCCATCGGGTGTTCCGTTAGGTTCCTGCTGGTTACAGCTTTCATATCGCGCGAATTTTGCCTCGGCAGATTCAGCTTGAATTCCGGCGGTGGATAGAGCGGCGTCGCGCCTTCCTTGACGCCGACAGGTTCAATGACGGCATGAGCTTCGCGAAGGCCATAGTCGTCCTTCGCCGTAAATCCAATTTCTAGCGCTCCGTTGACCGCGCGGCGCGGCAGCTTGTCAAAGGCAATGGTCGGTGCCGTGTCCGGGATGACATTGAACTGCCATTGTTGCCCGTTGGCCTCGATTGTTCCGCTTTCGGCAACCTCCATGGAAAATGTCCTTGGTGGCAGCGGCTTATCTGCAGGTTGGTCTGAATTTGCGACCGTTTCCTCAGCTTCGTCCTTCTCGCCTTCAGCACTCAGCTTCTGGAGTTGCCCGGCCTCGTGGGGCTCGAAGGTTACTTCTTCATTTCCATCGCCACCTGTCATCCTGATCGTCAACCGCGATGATTGCGGCATGGAAATGGCTTCGCTTCCGGTCGCATTGTTGCCGGTTAGGAAAATGGGAGCGCGCCCGGTATAGGACGGGGGGGTGACCCAGGCATCCAGCCGGATATCGGGATTTGCGGGTCCGCCGGTGGGGTGGTTGCGGAAAGCATCCGCAATACCGCCTGCGCCATTGGAAAAAGAAAAGCCAAAAGCCGTGACGAGCAGTAGCGCTGGAAGCGCCCGCAAGGCCATGCGGTCGTGAGAGGCGATATCTGGTCTTGGAAGACCGGCATCGAGCGCGGCAATTTTCTCGGCCATGCGCAACTGGTGCTCTTTCCAGAGAGCCCTTGCAAACAGCGTTTCGAATGCCGGTTCGTCCTCCTGCACGCCAACTGGCTGGTGCGGTAGGCCGTTGCGTGCTTCCAACAGCCGCGATGCTTCTTCTTTCGTCGGCCACTTCACGCGCGTCATCGGCAAAAGAGACGTGATGAAGGAGAAGATGAGGACAAATACGACGGCAAGGCGAAGAATGTCCGGCATATGACGGAAAATGCCAAACCAGGCGATCGCTAGAAAAATTGCGGCCAATGACAGGGGCAGCAGTGTTCTGGGCGCCAAGCGTTCAGCGAAGAGCACGAGTTTTGCAAAAAGACGTTTGCCCGCCACGCGCCGGGCAAGTTCAGGTCTGTTGCTGAAAGCGCCTTTACCGCCTTGCCTGGATGTGGTCATCAATCCGTTCTCCCGGTTCTGGCCACCCGATTTCGCCATGTCCGCGATAGCGTTCCAATTGGCGATCAAATTCAGTGCACGGCAGTTAGGATAGCATTCTTTATGGCGAAGACGAGGGCAAGCACCCGCCAACCCTCGTTTTTACCTCGGTTTCGCTCAATTGTGATCAGCAGACCCGATCATTCCAGCCAGGCTGGGACAGAATCCAGTGCTATCAGTTGCTCATATGTGCCACGCGGACGAACGACGTGGAACTGGTTACCCTTGACCAGAACCTCCGGGACAAGAAGCCGGGAATTATAGGTACCGGCCTGGACGGCGCCATAGGCCCCTGCGGAACTTACCGCGATCAGGTCCCCAGGCTGTGGCGCGGCCATTTCGCGGTCCAGTGCCAGATAATCGCCCGTTTCGCAGACCGGCCCAACGACATCCGCCTTGATGCGAGGGCAGTCGGCCGCGGGCTGAACCACAGGGCGAATGCCGTGATAGGCTTCGTAAAGCGTCGGGCGAATGAGGTCGTTCATCGCGCCGTCAACAATCACGAAAGTCTTGTCTCCGCTGTCTTTGACGTAGATGACCTCAGTGACAAGTATCCCGGCATTCCCCACGATGAGGCGGCCTGGCTCCGTGACGATCTTGCAATCAAGGCTCTTCAGTTCGTTCTTGACGATGTGGGCGTAGGCATCGGGAAGGGGCGGAGGATTGTTGTCATCACGGTAAGGAATGCCCAAGCCGCCGCCGATGTCCACATGGCTGATCGTGTGACCGTCGCCACGCAATGCTTCCACCAGCTCACGCAGCAGGCGGAAGGCGTCTTCAAACGGCTGCAGTTCCGTAATCTGGCTGCCGATATGCATATCGATGCCGCTTACATGAATTCCCGGCAGCGTGGCGGCGTGTTTGTACACGGCGCGGGCGCGTTCGTATGAAATGCCGAACTTGTTTTCCTTTTTGCCCGTCGAAATCTTGGCATGGGTGCCAGCATCCACGTCCGGGTTGATGCGGAATGAAACATGCGCCTTCTTGCCTGCCTTGACGGCGCGAAGATTGAGGACTTCCAGTTCAGGCTCGGACTCGATGTTGAAGCAGTAGATACCTGCCTCAAGGGCAAAATCCATCTCGGCAACGGTCTTGCCAACACCGGAAAACATGATGCGGCTTGCAGGGACGCCCGCCGCCAGCGCACGACGCAATTCACCGCCGGAGACAACATCGATGCCGGCCCCGAGCTTTGCCAAGGTTGCCAGCACGGCCTGATTGGAATTCGCCTTCATCGCGTAGCAGACCATCGAATCTACATCGGCGAAAGCCTCACTGAACACCTTGTAGTGGCGCTCAAGCGTCGCGGTGGAATAAACGTAGAAAGGCGTGCCCACGGCCTTGGCAATTTCAGGCACGGGAACGTTTTCAGCGTGAAGCACGCCGTCGATATACTGGAAATGGTTCACAGTTGCGGACCTTAAAGAAGCTTGTCGAGAACGAATGGCCGCTCAGGCGTGGGCTGCACCGTGCCGTTGGTGGAGCGGATATTGCGCTGCTCCTTCGGCGTGCTGGGCGGATCGATGTCGCCTTTGCGGCCGCAGCCTGAAAGTGCAAGGCCGACGGCGAGCGTCATGCCGACTGGAACGATGAATGTACGCAAGGTTTTTGAAAGCATGGGCCCGTCCAAAGGAAATTTCTGCATTCCTGATACCGAAAAACAGGGCGCTTGTGCACCCTGTTTCTTGTGATGCTGACCGAACGCCAGACTGATCAGTTCCGCGCGCGCCACCAGGCGATCTGCTTGCGGACTTCAGATGGCGCCGTGCCGCCAAAGCTTGTGCGGCTGGCAACCGATGCCTCAACCGAAAGCACATCGAAAATGCCTTCGGTGATGGCCGGGTTGATGGCCTGAAGATCCTCCAGCGACAGATCGGCCAGATCGCAGCCTTTCTTCTCCGCAAGGGCCACAGCGTGGCCGGTCGCGTGGTGCGCGTCGCGGAAAGGCAGGCCTGCCTCGCGGACAAGCCAGTCTGCGAGATCGGTGGCCGTCGAATAGCCGGAACCTGCGGCGTCGCGCATCTTGTCGACGCGGACTTCCAGATCGCGGATCATTCCTGTCATGGCAGCGATGGCAAGTTCCAGGCTTTCAGCGGAATCAAATACCTGTTCCTTGTCTTCCTGCATGTCCTTGGAATAGGCCAGGGGCAGTCCCTTCATGATGGTAAGAAGGGCGATCAGCGAACCGTTGATACGACCTGTCTTGGCGCGCACCAATTCTGCCGCATCCGGGTTCTTCTTCTGCGGCATGATCGAGGAGCCGGTCGAAAATGCATCCGACAGGCGGATAAATCCGAATTGCGGTGTCGACCAGATGACGATTTCTTCAGCCAGGCGCGACAGATGCGTGGCGCAAATGGACGCAATCGACAGAAACTCCAGCGCAAAGTCACGGTCCGATACCGTATCGATGGAATTGCGCGTCGGCTCGCGGAAACCCAGCGCCTTTGCGGTCATGTGCCGGTCTATGGGATAGCCGGTGCCTGCCAGTGCTGCGGCGCCGATCGGGCTTTCATCCATATGTTCGATGGCGTGTCGCACGCGGGCGCGGTCTCGGCCAAACATTTCAACATAGGCCATGCAGTGGTGACCGAAGGTGACCGGCTGGGCCGTTTGCAAATGGGTGAAGCCCGGCATGACCGTGTCGGCGTGCTCTTCGGCGCGGTCGAGAAACGCGGCAATCAAGGCCGTCAACATCTGCTCGGTCTTTTGGAGTTCCTCTTTCACCCAGAGGCGAAAGTCGAGCGCGACCTGATCGTTGCGCGAGCGGGCCGTATGAAGGCGTCCCGCTGCCGGGCCGATCAGATCAGCCAGACGCGCCTCGATATTCATGTGAATGTCTTCGAGCTTGCGAGAGAATTCAAAGGATCCGCTTTCGATTTCTGACAGGATCGTGTTCAGGCCCGTGATGATCTTGTCTTTATCTTCGCCGGAAATGATGGCTTTTGAAGCCAGCATGGTCGCATGTGCTATTGAGCCGCGGATGTCCTGCGCATAAAGCTTCTTGTCGAAGCCGATCGAGGCATTTATTTCTTCCATGATGGCAGAAGGACCGGAAGCGAAACGTCCGCCCCACATCTGGTTGGAGGATTTTTGTTCGATGCCGTCAGCCATTATTCGCCTGCCCTGGAGTATTCAATGACAGAAAAAAGGCCGTTCAGGCTTCCTTCCGCCAGACTTGTTGCAATTGCTGCCATCGCCGGACTTGTTTGCGGCGCGGGCGTTGTGACGATCAGGCATATTTGGTCTGAAGGTCAGGTTCAAGGGGCTGGGGTTGCACAGGCCGGTTTATGTGAGGGTACCGCAACCCGGATCGCCTCGCTCAAGCCTCTGCTGAAAGGCCAGGTCGCAGCAATGTCGACCAATGAACGGCCTCGCATTGTACCGCTGTCATTCAAGGGGCCGGATGGCGCTGCGATGAGCGAAGCCAGTTTTACTGGCAAGACAGTGCTTCTCAATCTCTGGGCCACCTGGTGCGTTCCGTGTCGCGAGGAAATGCCCGCGCTCAACGCGCTTGAAAGAGAAAAGGGTGATGACCGCTTTGAGGTCGTCACCGTCAATATCGACACCGGCGATGACGCCAAACCTCAGACTTTCATGGGTGAATACGGCATAGACGCGCTGAAGCTTTACCGCGACAGCTCGATGGGCGTCTTCAACGCGCTCAAGAAGGAAGGACTTGCCTTCGGTTTGCCGGCAACGCTCTTGATCGATGACAAGGGATGCCTGCTTGCCTCCATGAACGGCCCGGCAGCCTGGGACAGTCCCGATGCCAAGGCGCTCGTGGATTTTGCCAAAGCGAAATAAGCGAAAGCTTTACCGTGTCGGAACAGGCGTTTCGCCACGGTAATCGTAAAAACCGCGACCAGACTTACGACCGAGCCATCCCGCTTCGACATATTTTACCAAGAGCGGGCAGGGGCGATATTTGCTGTCCGCCAAACCATCATGAAGAACCTGCATGATCGACAGGCAGGTGTCCAGACCGATGAAGTCGGCCAGCTGCAATGGTCCCATCGGGTGGTTCGCACCCAGCTTCATGGCGGTATCGATGGCTTCGACCGATCCAACGCCCTCATACAATGTGTAGATCGCCTCGTTGATCATCGGCAGAAGAATGCGGTTGACGATGAAGGCCGGGAAGTCCTCGGCAACGGTAATCGCCTTGTCGAGCGTGCGTACATATTCTTTCGCACTCTCGAAAGTCGGCTCGTCTGTGGCGATACCGCGCACCAATTCCACCAGCTTCATGACGGGCACCGGGTTCATGAAATGTATGCCCATGAACTGTTCAGGGCGGTCGGTTGCCGATGCCAGGCGGGTGATCGATAGCGAGGACGTGTTGGTTGCAAGAAGCGCTTCGGGTTTGAGGACCGGGCAGATCTGGGCATAGATCTTGCGCTTGGTTTCCTCATGTTCGGTTGCCGCTTCGATGACCAGATCCATTGCGGCGAGATCGTTGATGTCGGAAGACCCACCAATGCGAGCCAAGGCGGCCTTGCGGTCCTCGTCCTGCATCTTGCCGTTGCTGACCTGGCGGGCAAGATTGCCGTTGATCGTCGCAAGACCGGCCTCGATGCGATCCTTGGCGAGATCGTAGATATGGACCTTGTAGCCAGCGACAGCAGAAACATGCGCGATACCGCAGCCCATCTGACCGGCTCCAATAATACCGATATTCTTGATTGGCGCGGCCATGATGTGTCTCTCCTGTGGGCATGTGCTGGAATGCGTCGCAACTTTTGCGGATGTTACGCATATTACCGGAAAACAAAAGCGGCGCGTTTATAAAAACGCGCCGCTTTACCAATTGTTATGATCAGAGCGCTTTTTCGAGCTCAGGCAGGGCGTCGAATAGGTCCGCAACGAGGCCATAATCGGCAACCTGGAAGATCGGGGCCTCTTCGTCCTTGTTGATGGCGACGATGACCTTCGAATCCTTCATGCCAGCAAGGTGCTGGATGGCGCCGGAAATGCCTGCGGCGATGTATAGCTGTGGTGCAACCACCTTGCCCGTCTGGCCAACCTGCCAGTCGTTCGGGGCATAACCGGCATCGACAGCCGCGCGTGACGCGCCCACAGCTGCACCCAGCTTGTCTGCAACAGGCAGAATGACTTCCTTGAACTTCTCGGAAGAACCGAGCGCACGGCCACCCGAAATGATGATCTTTGCAGATGTCAGTTCCGGACGGTCAGACGACGCTAGGGCATCCGAGACGAAGGAGGACAATCCCGGGTTTTCAGCCGCGGCCAATGTTTCAACCGAAGCAGAGCCTCCAGCCTGCGCCGGGGCGAAGGTGGATGTGCGAACGGTGATGACCTTCTTGGCATCGCTTGCCTGCACGGTCTGGATCGCATTGCCAGCATAGATCGGGCGCTTGAAGGTATCGGCGGAGATGACTTCGATGATCTCCGATACCTGTGCGACATCAAGGAGTGCCGCGACGCGCGGCAGAACGTTCTTGGCCGATGCCGTCGCAGGCGCGATGATGACATCGTAAGCGCTGCTCAGCGACACGATCAGCGCTGCCAGTGGCTCTGCCAGCTGGTTGGCATAGGCAGCGTCGTCTGCAAGGAGCACCTTGGAAACACCGGCAAGCTTTGCGGCTTCATCGGCGGCTGGCTTGGCGTTGGATCCGGCGACCAGAACCGTCACGTCGCCACCGATCTGGGTCGCTGCGGTCAGTGTCTTTGCCGTCTGGTCGGAAAGGGTTGCGTTGTCGTGTTCTGCCAGAAGAAGAATGGCCATGTTAAAATCTCCCTTTCGCTTCCTTAGATGACGCCATCGGCTTTGAGCTTGGATACCAGTTCGGCAACCGAACCGACCTTGACGCCCGCCTTGCGGCCCGCAGGCTCTTCAGTCTTCAGAACCTTGAGGCGAGGTGCGATATCGACGCCGAAATCGGCAGGCGTCTTCTTGTCGAGCGGCTTTTTCTTTGCCTTCATGATGTTGGGCAAGGACGCATAGCGCGGCTCGTTCAAACGCAGGTCTGTCGTAACGACGGCGGGCAGCTTCAGCTCTACCGTTTGCAAACCGCCATCGACTTCACGGGTTACGGCGACCTTGCCGTCCGATGTCTCGACCTTTGATGCGAATGTACCCTGGCCCCAGCCCAGCAATGCTGCCAGCATCTGGCCGGTCTGGTTGCTGTCATCGTCGATTGCCTGCTTGCCGACAATAACGAGACCCGGCGCTTCGGCCTCCACGACACCCTTCAGAAGCTTGGCAACGGCCAGCGGTTCCACGGCTTCGTCCGTCTCGATGAGGACGGCGCGATCCGCACCCATGGCGAGCGCCGTGCGCAGCGTTTCTTCCGCCTTGGCTGGACCGATGGAGACGACGACGATCTCTTCAGCCTTGCCGGCTTCCTTGAGGCGAAGCGCTTCTTCCACGGAAATCTCGTCGAAAGGGTTCATCGACATCTTGACGTTGGCAAGCTCAACGCCGGAACCATCCGACTTCACGCGGATCTTGACGTTATAGTCCACCACACGCTTCACAGGGACAAGGATCTTCATCGATAACCTTCCTTCAACTCCTGACCATAAAGCGCAACGCTGAACGGTCCTCCTGATAATCAAGTTGCCACATGGATACGCATTTTTGCCGTAAGTTCAACGGAGCAATGCTCATGATCTCATGCGGTTCGGGGATATCTTACGTTAACGTGAACGTAAATATCAATCCTCTCTGCAATCTTCACCGAATGTCGCAGCGATGCCGTTCCGTTTGCGACACGTTGCCGTCTTACGCTTGTCCATCCTTCAACTGAACGGCCTGCGGCGTGACGATGGTCCTGTCAAAGAGCGGAACGCCCGGACGCCGCAGGAAGAAGGTCAAGGTTCCACCTGCGATAATCCCTCCGACATGCGCACCCCAGGATACGCGTTCTTCGAGTCCCAGCCAGAACATGGCGAACTGTTGAGCGATCCACAGAACCAAAGGAATGAAAGCGGGTAGGGGGACGGGAATTCGCATAAAGACCAGAACCCATATCCTGACCTTCGGATGCAGGAGCAGGTAGGCAGCAACAACGCCCGATACCGCACCGGATGCCCCGATCAGCGGTGCTTCCGAGGTGGGGGAAACGTAACCGTGGAACAGGGCGCCAGCTATGGCGCAGGCAATGTAAAACAGTGCGAAGCGTAGATGGCCGAAGGCATCTTCGACATTGTCCCCGAAAACCCAAAGAAACAGCATGTTTGAGGCGAGATGCCAGAACCCCAGATGGAGGAATGCGTAGGTGACGACGGTAACCTGATCCGGAACGATTTGCAGAACAGGGTCCAAATGCGCGTAATCGAAAACAACGGCCGGTATGAAACCCAGGCCCAGAACCGCAGCGTTTGAAACATCCAGCGATGAGAAGCTGGAGAGCAGCCATATGCACAGATTGACCGTTATGATGGCCAAAGTCATATATTGCACCTTGATGTGCTTGAGCGAATTGGCGTCGTAGATGGGGATGAACATGTAACGACGCCTTGCGATGACTAGCGGTTCTGACCGGGAACCCAGAGAATGTCGGATGTGCCGGAATTCGCGGTATTGTTTGCAAACCGTGCAGCCACGAAAAGAAAATCGGAGAGGCGGTTGATGTATTTCAACGCAGCAGGGCTGACAGTCTCGCCCTCAATCCCAGCAAGCTCGACCATCTGCCGTTCAGCGCGCCGCGAGACCGTACGGGCAAGGTGCAGATAGGCGGCAGCAGCCGTGCCGCCGGGCAGAACGAAGGACTTCAGGGGCGACAAATCTGCATTCAGCGCGTCGATTTCATGTTCCAGCCGCGTAACCTGCGTCTCGATGATCCGCAACGGTTCATAGGACAAAGCCTCGTCGGTATCGGGAGTGGCGAGATCCGCACCGAGATCGAAAAGGTCGTTTTGGATGCGAAAGAGCATGGCATCCAGTTCGACCATGTTCGTCGTGTGAAGCCTGACAATACCGATGACGGAGTTTGTTTCGTCCACGGTTCCGTAGCTCTCTACGCGCAGATCATGCTTGGGGCGTCTTGGCCCGGCAACAAGCGCGGTGGTGCCGTCGTCGCCCGTCCGGGTGTAAATCTTGTTCAACTTTACCATGGAATGTTCCGCTTCTTAACGCCCGCCGCCAGTCAGCCACAGGGTCAACATGATGAGTATGATAGCGATGGCCTGCAGCAACAGCCGCAGTTGCATGAGCTTGTTGGACTTGTTCGCATCCGTGCCCTTGAGCATGTTGAAGAGCCCGCGTATCAACACGAGCACGACCAGCCCCATGACTATGGCTGCAAGAACCGTTGTAAAACTGGACATGCGCTATCCTCTTGAATGCTCTGATTTGCGAAGCGTTGTAGCTGATTGAATCGACACAGCGCTAGTCGAACTTGCGCAGCAGACGGTAAAACACATCAGCTGGCAAAAACCGTTTGAGAATTGTCGCCTGTATCGCTGGCGTGGTGATGATGTAATGCGCCCTTGGACGACGTGCGACGAGAGCGTGCTTCAATTTTTCGTATACTGCTTCAGGCCCCAGCTTGTGCTTGTTTTTACCGGCGCTACCATCCAGTCGAGCAAGTTGACGCTTGTATTCCTTCGCGTGTGCCGAGTTTTCCACGTCGATATTGTCCTTGATGTGGGAAAGGGCGGTTGCGGTAAACCTGGATTCAATCGGTCCGGGCTCGATCATGCTGACATGTATTCCACTTCCCTGAAGCTCCATTCGCAATGTTATCCCAAGACCTTCGAGAGCAAACTTGGATGCCGTGTAGGCCCCGCGATAGCGATAGGGAACGAGACCCAGTATGGAGGAGCAATGGACGATCCGGCCATGGCCCTGCCTCCTCATGAAGGGAATGACGCGGCAGGTCAGGTCATGCCAACCGAAAAGGTTCGTTTCGAATTGCGCTCGCAGGACTTCGACAGAAAGATCCTCCACTGCGCCGGGCTGGCCATAGGCGCCATTGTTGAAAAGCGCATCGATCCGCCCGCCGGTTCGGGCGGCAACCTCATCCACCAATGCGGATATCGTTTCCGGTACGGTGTAATCCATCAAAAGGACTTCGATGCCTGCCTGTTCCAGCAGGGCCATATCCTCGGTCTGTCTGACGGTCGCAAAAACCCGCCAGCCGTCCCGATGCAGCGCTCGTGCACAATGGGCGCCGATGCCTGATGAACAGCCGGTTAAGATGATCACCGGTTTTTCGGACATGAGTGTATTTCCTTAAGGCGACAATGGTTGAAAATAGCTGCGGAATAGGCAGCATGAATTTCCGTAGTGCACAATTCTTCTTTTGAAAGTGGAACCCGTGCACGGTCTTGTGCGCTGTACAATCATGATCGACTTCCCATATCTGAGCATGGGTTGCAAACTAAATGCCGATTGAGGAGGTGACATGGTTGCCGCGTTGGACATCGTCCGAAAAGTCGCCTTCGATGCCTATTTCCATTTTGCCGAAGATGACGGCTGGGCCATGGCAAGCCATGTCGCACTCTCGATTCTGCTGGCGCTGTTTCCATTCTTGATTTTCGGTACGGCTCTTGCCGGTTTTCTTGGGGCAGACCAGTTTGCAGAAACGGCCGTGCATATCATTTTCGACACGTGGCCCGCAGCCATCGCCGCGCCGCTCGCTGCGCAGGTACAACAGGTACTCACTATTCCTCGTGGTGGCCTTCTGACGATTTCGGTGCTCGCTGCCGCCTATTTCGCGTCCAATGGCGTGGAAGCACTCAGAATTTCGCTCAACCGTGCCTATCGTGTGAGCGAAACACGCTGGTGGTACGTCACGCGCCTGCTCAGTCTTTTCTACGTCATAATAGCGGTCACCACCTTTGCTGCCATCAGCATCGTGCTGGTTGCCGTGCCTGTTGCGCTGTCCTTTGCCGAAACGCGTTTCCCGCTGCTGAAGGATTTTCTGGAGACCGTTTCCAATCTGGGCCTTTACGGCACGATCATCGTGCTTGCCGTCGGGCTGATCGCCGCGCATCTCTGGCTGCCCGCAGGCAGAAGACGCATATGGGATGTGCTGCCAGGCATCGTGCTGACGCTGTTGTTCTGGGTCATAGGAGCGGCAATCTTCGCCTATTATCTCGCCACCTTCGCCAATTATGCCGCAACCTATGCCGGTCTGGCCTCGGTCATGATCGTGCTTGTCTTTCTCTATATGGTCGGCGTCATTTTCATGCTGGGTGCAGAGGTCAATGCTGCCTTGATGAAGTATCGCATTCGGCACGTCATCAAGGTCGGCATTCACAATGGCAGCCTACGGGAAGCGCTAGACGCCGAGGAGGCGGCGGATATCTGAGGGCGTGTCGCCACGTGCGCGCAGCGCCTCCAGGGCGGTACTGCCAATACTCTTTGAAAGCTTCTTTCCGTCCTCGTCCAGAACCAATCTGTGGTGATGGTATTGCGGGGCGGGCAGGTCGAGGAGCTCCTGCAGCAGCCGATGAACGGATGTTGCCGCGAACAAATCCATACCCCGAACCACGTGAGTGACGGATTGCAGCGCATCATCCAGTACGACGGACAGATGATAGCTGGAAGGGGCGTCCGGCCGGGACAAAACGATATCTCCCCATGCGGTGGGGTCGGCTTCGACGAATGTTTCAGCCCCGCTTTCGCCTTCCTGCCAGTGCAAAGAACGTTCAATTCTGCCCACAGCTTTCGCCATGTCCAGGCGCCAGGCGTGCTGCGCGCCTGAAGAAAGAAGCTGAGCAATCTGCGCCGCAGGTCGCCCTTTATCGATCGGCGGATAGAGTGGAGCACCATCGGGATCGCGAGGCCAAACCTTTCCGTCCACTTCATATTGCCTGACGAACGCTTTTATTTCGCTGCGGCTCATGAAGGCCGGATAGGCCAGTTCTGCGTCGATCAGGCGCTGGAGTGCAAGCCGATACTCGTCGAAATGCTCGGACTGACGCCGCACGGGCTGTTCCCAGGATAGGCCCAGCCATGCAAGGTCGTCGTAGATACACCGTTCGAATTCCGGCGTGCAGCGGGCAAGATCGATGTCCTCGATGCGCAGCAGAAAACGTCCCGCCGAGGCCGCAGCCATGTCGTGATTGAGAATTGCTGAAAGAGCATGGCCAAGATGCAGCCTGCCATTGGGGCTGGGCGCAAAACGGAACACTGGCTTTTGGCGGACACGCGAGGACATATTTCGTCTTTTGCCACGATTTCCAATGCTTCGCCAAGAGACTGGCAGCCAATCGAGTCAAGGAAAGGAACCTGCTCGTGCTGGCACGGGCGGAGTCGCGCGCGTGGTCAGGGCGTTGATTGGCGACACAGCAATATGGGATTTATGGCAATGGTCGTGGCTTCTTTCTGCGTACCATCGCGCACGTCCAGAATGAGTGCAGCCGCCTGCCTTCCGATTTCCCGAGGCTTAGGGTCGATGGTGGTAAGGGAGGGAACGCAGATGCCGGCAATCTCGTAGTCACCGAAGCCTGCAACAGCGATCTGTCCGGGAACATCGATGCCGCGCCTCTGGCATTCGGTCAGTGCCCCGAAAGCGGAGAGGTCGGACACGCAGATCACGGCCTGTGTATCCGGCAGTGTTTGCAGAAGGCGCCCCATTGCATCGGCACCTTCCTTCATGGAAATGGGTGGGGTGCCGGCAGCAATCAGCCTGTCAGCTTGCAGTCCATGGCTGCGCATGGCCTCGATGAACCCGGCGCGGCGATCCGTTCCACGGGTATCGCGATCAGCATCGCCCCCGATAAAGGCGATGCGGGTAATGCCGACCGAAACAAAATGATCAACCATCGAACGTACGGCACCTGCGTTCGAGAAACCTACGACATGGCCAACGGGATTTTCGGGGAGATCCCAGGTCTCGATGACGGGTATGTCGGCATTCTCAAGAAGCCGCCGGGCACGGGGTGTGTGTCTGCCACCGGTCACGACGATCGCTTCCGGGCGGCGGCGAAGCAACTGTTCGATCAGTCGCTCCTCCTCCTGAATGTCGTAGTCCGTATAGCCCAGCAGAATCTGCAGGCCGCGTGGCTTCAACCCTTCCGACAACCCGCGTACGGTATCGGCGAAGTTGGCGTTGTTGATCGACGGTATCGTGACGGCTACGAAATCCGTCCGCTGCGAACGCAGGTTCGATGCCGTACTGTCGAAGACATATCCAAGTTTGTCCGCGGCTTCGAGGATCGCGCTGCGCGTGGCATGGCTGACGGATGTATCATGCTTGAAAGCCCGGCTGACCGTCATGGAAGAAACGCCCGCGAGGCGGGCGACATCGGCCATGGTGGGTACTTTACGGAATGGGCTCATATTCGGTTGTTACCGTTATCTTTTTCGAAAATCCAGCCTTGCTAACATAGCTCCACAGACAAGCTTACAAAGGCTCGAATTCATGCGCCGATGTGACGTGATGATGGATCGTGCCGGTGAAAAAGCGCGCCAGTACGGCTTCGGTCGCAGCTCTTGCCTCGGTGCGGACCGGGCTCGCGAGCGCTGCCTCTACAGCTTTCAGATCCGGATAGTTGATAGCCAGGATCATCGGATATTCCGGGGCTCCGTCATCGCGGCTTTCTGCGAAGGTGACACGCACCGAAAGGGCGCCGGGGAATGCCCGCCATTTTGGCAGGATTTCAGCGAGGACTGCGGCTCTGAAAGCTTCGGTCTGGCCTTGTTTGATCGTGCCGTCGAACAATGCATAGCGGGTTATCATCGGGCAAGCTCCTTGGTTGGTCCCTTGAAATATTCCATAAGCGCGGCCTGATCTTCGCCGCCCAGACCAGCGGCGGTCAGCATCCGGTGAATCTCGGCGCAGATTGCAGTCAGCGGCATGGAGGTGTTGCTGAGCCGGGCCAAATCCTGTGCGGCATTCAGGTCTTTCACCATGTTGTCGATACGGCCGGTGCGGCGATAATCACGCGCGGTGAAGCGCGGCATATATTCCTGAAGCAGGGCGCTGTCGGCCCGTCCACCCTTCAACGCCTGTGGAATCTTGGCAACGTCGACGCCAGCTGCCTCGGCAAGTGCCGTTGCCTCTGCGACCGCAAGAAAACCGAGGCCGCATAGAACTTGATTGATCATCTTGGTGGTTTGCCCCGCGCCAGGCCCGCCCATATGCGTCTGGTTGCTGGCCAGCCCACCCAGAATGGCTTGCGCTTCCTGCACGTCAGCTTCCGTGCCGCCCTGCATCAGGGTCAACTGCCCGGTTGCTGCTTTTGGAATTCCACCGGAAAGTGGGCTGTCCACCCAGCGCAAGCCGACTGCCGCACTCTCTGCCGCAAGTGACTTCGTCGACTCGGGGTCTACGGAAGACATATCGATGATGAGGGTGCCGGGGCGTGCACCTTGCGAGACACCTTCAGGGCCGAAAACGGCGGCGCGTACAATAGCAGCGGAATTGAGCGAGAGGATAATCGCTCTGGCCTTTCCTGCGGCTTCGGCGGCGGAGGATGCGGCTACAGCTCCTTTGGAAACAAGGGCGTCCACCTTCTCCCTGTCGCGATCATAGACGACGAGATGCGTTTCCGTTTCAACGAGACGTGCACCGATTGCGCCGCCCATTGCGCCTGCGCCGATCAGGGCGATCGTATCTTTCATAGCCGTTTTCCTCCTCCAGTGGCCTCCAAAGGTTGCCACGCCCCTTTTGGATGCTCAACTCACAGGGATGCGGTAATCCCGCCATCGACGTAGAGAATGTGCCCATTGACGAAGCTGGACGCGTCAGACGCAAGAAAGATGCAGGCGCCTTGCAGTTCCTCGACCTTGCCCCAACGTCCTGCCGGGGTGCGTTTCTCAAGCCATGCCGAGAAGGTCGGATCGGCAACCAGCGCGGCGTTGAGCGGCGTATCGAAATAACCGGGAGCAATGGCGTTGCAGTTCAGCCCGTGCTTTGCCCAGTCGGTTGCCATGCCCTTTGTGAGGTTTCCGACAGCGCCCTTTGTTGCTGTGTAGGGCGCAATCGACGGCCGCGCGAGACTGGTCTGAACGCTGGCGATGTTGATGATCTTGCCGCGTCCGCGACCGATCATGTGGCGCGCGACGGCTTGCCCGACATGGAAGACGCTGGCGATATTTGTCTGCAGCAGTCGCTCGAACGCGTCGGCGGGAAACTCTTCAAGGGGAGCACGGTGCTGCATTCCGGCATTGTTGACGAGAATGTCGATGGGCTTGCCGGATGCCTCATATGCGTCGACCGCTCGCCGCACGGCTTCGTGGTCCGTCGCGTCGAAAGCAAGCATGTCCGCATCGCCTATGCGCGCAGCCGCCTGGCTCAGCTTCGCCTCATCCCGACCGTTCAAAACAATCGCCGCTCCGGCGGCTTTAAGACCCTCGGCAAGTGCATATCCGATCCCCTGAGATGATCCGGTAATGAGTGCGCGTTTGTTTTTAAGGTCGAACAGGTTCGTTGCCACGGTTTTCTTCCTTCAGTTTCGCTCTCGACAAGCGTTTGTTGATTTGTATATGTTATCGATAACAATCGAAAGTCAAGCTTCGTGAGGAGAGACGATGACCAAGCCCGACATATTGCAGATTGGCCCGTATCCGGATTGGGATCAACATCCCCTCGATGCGGCGTTTACGATGCACAGGTATTTTGAGGCGTCCGAGAAATCAGATTTTCTCGCAAAGGTAGGGCCGAAAATCCGCGGGATCGCGACGCGCGGCGAACTTGGTGCCAACGCCGCCATCATCAACGCCTGCCCGGGCCTCGAAGTCATATCCGTCTATGGGGTGGGCTTTGATGCGGTCGATCTCGCACTGTGCCGGGAGCGGGGCATAAGGGTCACCAACACACCCGATGTTCTAACGGGTGACGTTGCGGATCTCGGGGTGGCAATGATGCTTGCCCAATCGCGCGGAATGATCGGCGCGGAAAACTGGGTCAGGGACGGCTCCTGGTCCACAAAAGGACTATATCCCTTGCAGCGAAGGGTCTGGGGCCGCAGGGCAGGAGTGCTCGGTCTTGGCCGCATTGGCTTCGAAATCGCCAAGCGCCTTGCTGCCTTCGGCATGGAGATCGCCTATAGCAGCACATCGCGCAAGGATCATGCGCGGGATTGGGCGTTCATCGCAGATCCTGTCGAGCTTGCTTCCCGGTCCGACTTCCTCTTCGTGAGCCTTGCTGCCTCTGCGGCAACCCGTCATATCGTGGGCAAGGAGGTCATCGAGGCGCTGGGCCCTGAGGGTATGTTGATCAATATCAGTCGTGCTTCGAATATTGATGAGGACGCGCTTCTCGACGCGCTGGAGAAGGGCAGGCTGGGTGCCGCAGCACTCGATGTGTTTGAGGGCGAGCCGAAACTTAATCCGCGCTTTCTGTCCTTGCCGAACGTGCTCCTTCAACCTCATCATGGCAGCGGGACCATTGAAACGCGCAAGGCCATGGGCCAATTGCTTCGTGATAATCTTTCGGCACATTTTGCCGGTAAACCTCTTCTCAGTCAGGTGCTCTGATGAAAGCCATCGTTATTCATGCAGCCGGTGATCTCAGGATCGAAGACCGCCCCGTGGAACAGCCAAAAGCGGGGCAGCTCAGGCTACGTCTCGCGACAGGCGGCATCTGCGGCTCTGATCTGCACTATTACAATCACGGGGGCTTTGGAGCCGTGCGGCTACGGGAGCCCATGATTCTTGGCCATGAAGTATCCGCTCATGTGGAGATGATCGGGCCCGGCGTTTCCGGTTTCGAGGTCGGCCAGCTCGTCGCCGTCTCCCCATCGCGCCCTTGCGGCCATTGCCGCTATTGCGCGGAGGGTTTGCAGAATCAGTGCCTCGATATGCGTTTTTATGGCAGTGCAATGCCGTTTCCGCATATTCAGGGCGCTTTCCGCCAAACCCTTATTGCCGATGCTTTCCAGTGTGTCGATGCCACCGGCCTGTCTGCGGGCGAGGCCGCGATGGCAGAGCCGCTGGCGGTGACCTTGCACGCCACCACCCGTGCAGGAAGCCTCCTTGGCAAAAGAGTGCTTGTTACGGGCTGTGGTCCGATAGGCGTTTTGTCGATCCTTTCGGCACGCCGGGCGGGCGCTGCTGAGATCGTTGCGACAGATCTTTCTGATTTCACGCTGTCTCTGGCAGCCAAGGTTGGAGCCGACCGTGTGATCAATACGGCCAAGGAGCCGGAAGCCCTTGCGCAATATTCGGCCAACAAGGGAAGCTTCGATGTTCTCTATGAATGCACGGGCGTTGCCGCAGCGCTTGCGGGTGCAATTCCGGCCATCAGGCCGCGTGGAATTATCCTGCAGCTTGGGCTTGGCGGCGACATGACCCTGCCGATCATGGCAATCACCGCAAAGGAGCTGGAATTGCGCGGCTCATTCCGCTTTCATGCCGAATTTGCGATCGGTGTCGAATTGATGCGCAAGGGATTGATCGATGTCAGGCCGCTTATTACGCATACGGTGCCGCTTAACGAGGCAGAATCGGGCTTCAAGCTTGCATCGGACAGAAGTCAGGCCATGAAGACACAGATAGACTTTTCGGCGTAAAGCCGGTGACTTCGGAGGATTTTCAACAATGTCGTTTTTTGAAGTCATCGATCCGGTGTTTGCCACCTATGTATTGGGCAATGCACCGCTGAAGCGTTTGGCGACCGGTTTCGACTGGGTGGAAGGGCCGGTGTGGTTCGGGGATGCCGGCTGCCTGTTGTTTTCCGATATTCCCAACAACCGCATTGTCCGGTGGAACGAAGAGGGTATTACGACATACCGCCAGCCTTCAAACTTTGCCAATGGTCATACGCGAGATCAGCAGGGGCGCTTGGTGAGCTGCGAGCATGGAACGCGCAGGGTGACCCGCACCGAATTGGATGGCAAGGTCACGGTTATCGCTGACAGCTATCAAGGCAAGCGGCTCAACAGTCCGAACGATGTCATCGTCGCAGCTGATGGCGCAATCTGGTTCACTGATCCTCACTACGGCATCATGACGGACTACGAAGGAACAAAGTCGGAGCAGGAACTGGACTGCTACGTCTACCGCGTCTCGGCGGATGGCAATATCGAGGCCGTCATTACCGATATGAAGGCACCCAACGGGCTGGCCTTCAGCCCCGATGGGAAGCGATTGTATGTCGCCGATACAGGGCGGATGTTTTCTTCTGATCCGCAGCATATCCGTGTCTTCGACATGGTGGACGGTCTGCCCGTCAACGGCCGGATTTTCCACACGATCACTGCGGGATGCGCAGATGGGATCCGTTTGGATAGCGACGGAAATCTGTGGTCTTCGGCAGCCGACGGGGTGCACTGCATTGCGCCGGATGGGCATCTGATGGGCAAGATTCTCGTGCCGGAAACGGTGTCCAACATCTGCTTTGGCGGCCACGCCAAGAACAGGCTATTCATTACAGCAACCACCAGCCTCTATTCCGTCATCCTCAATCGACGCGGAGTGCAGGTGCCCTGAGATGTAGCGCGAATGCTAGACGGTCTCGCCGTGGACAAGGCGTGTCGATACGACATTGACTGCCTGTACGGTTTCGCCCTTAAGCCGCGCGACCAGTGCTTCCGCTGCAGCTTTGCCGATGCCCGTCGTCGGCACCACCGTCGTGGTCAGGCGCTTGTCCAGAATGGACGCCGCCTCCATTCCGCCCCAACCGGCTATTCCAATATCATCCGGCACACTAAGGCCATGCGCTCGACAGAAAGCCAGCCCGCCGATCGCCATCTCATCATTGTGAAAATAGACGACGTCAAACTCGTTGCCGCGGCTGAGCAACATCTCCAGGCCGTAGTAACCCGCATAAAAGCCAGGCGCGTCGTGAAGCATTTCTGCATCCACCAATGGATGGCCCGCCTTTGCGAGGGCATCCCGAAACCCTTCAAACCGCGCCTGACCCATCACGTCGCTGCGGGCGAACGCTCCGATATAGCCCGCCTTTCGACGGCCCCGTGACAACACATGCCGTGCCATCTCCGCACCGCAATCGGCGTGGGAAAAGCCAACGGCCATATCGATAGGGCTCGTGGTCAGATCCCAGATTTCCACGACAGGCATGGATGCTGCGCGCAGAAGGTCTATCGTACCAGGCGTATGATGACTGCCGGAAAGAATGAGACCCGCCGGACGCCAGCTTACCACCTGGCGTATCCACTCTTCCTCATCGGTTGCCGAATGGTCGCTCGCGCCGATAATCAATTGATATCCGAGGCGTCCAAGCGCGCGATCCACCCCATCCAGCACGTGGCCGAACAGTCCGGATGTCAGGCGTGGCACGCACATGCCAACGAGTGTCCCCGCGTGGTCTGAACCGAAGGCGGCGGCAAGCCGGTTCGGTACGTATCCCATTTGCTCCGCAATCCCCAGGACTTTTTCCCGCGTCTGGTCAGAGAAGCCGGATCCATCTCTGAGAACTCGGCTGACCGTCATCTTGGAGACGCCAGCGGCCCGGGCGATGTCTTCCAGATTGGCTTTCATGTGTCTTTTCAATGTCCTTTTCGCACCGGCATCTAATGTACATGTTATCGATAACTTTTCTCTTGACATAGCCGGGCGTCAGAATAATTTATTTACGTTACCGGTAAAGCAGGCGCAAGATCTGTCCGGATTGGGAGGAGACAATCATGCAACAGTCCACAGACGGACTGCTGTTCGATCGCATCGTGAAAGTCTTTGGAGGCACGCAAGCCCTCAAGGGCGTTTCGCTGAAGGTCGAGCGTGGCGAAATCGTTGCCCTTCTGGGCGAAAATGGTGCTGGCAAGTCAACGCTGATCAAGGTGCTTGGTGGAATCCACCGTGCCGATGAGGGCGGCGTCTTCATTGATGGCGTTCCCTACGCTCATGAAGCCGGAAAGGCCGGTGGTCAGCAAGTTGCCTTCATCCATCAGGATCTCGGACTGATAGAGTGGATGAGCGTTGCCGAGAATATCGCGCTATCGCTAGGCTACGTGAAAAAGGGTCGTCGCATCGACTGGACCGCGACGGAGGCGGCTGCCGATAAGGCTCTTTCGCTGGTCGAGGCTGACTTTTCAGCGAAAGCCCGCGTGTCCAGCCTCACCCGCACGCAGAAATCCCTGGTTGCCATCGCACGAGCCCTTGCTGCCGATTGCGACTACCTCGTTCTTGATGAGCCGACGGCCAGTCTTCCTGCAGATGAGGTAGAGAGACTGTTTGCAGCCCTCAGCCCGCTAAAGGCACGCGGCGTCGGAATGATCTATGTCAGCCATCGCCTCGATGAGATTTTCCGGATAGCCGATCGGGTTGCCGTGCTTCGAGACGGCCAGATGGTCGGTATGCGGGCGATTGAACATACCACGCCTGAGGAGCTGGTTGGTCTCATCGTCGGGCGCAAGGCGCGCGAAATTGCCCGACCCGCAGTTCTGTCTGGCTCATCCATCCTCAAGGTGGAGGGATTGGCAACCGGCGCGGTGGGCCCGGTGAATTTTGAAATTCGCCGTGGAGAACTGCTCGGTCTCGCGGGGTTACGTGGCGCAGGCCATGAGGATGTCGGTCGCGCATTGTTCGGCCTCATTCCCCATTCGGGCAGCATCCTGTTGAACGGGATGAAGCCGGATCTGCGCAATGCTGGAGCGGCCATGCGGTCCGGCATTGGACTCGTCGCACGTGATCGCGTTGCGGAAAGTGTCGCGCCAGGCCTCACAATCCGAGAAAACGCGTTCATTAACCCGGCGGCTACCGGTCGACGCCTGATGAGTTTCCTGTCTCCCCGCGCCGAGGATGAAATCGCCCATGGGCTTGGGCGCCGCGTCGGGCTGTCGCCGAATGATCCGACCCTCGCGATAGAGGCCTTGTCCGGCGGCAATCAGCAAAAGGTCGTTGTGGGACGCTGGCTTGATTCCGGACGCCAGTTGCTGATTACGGAAGACCCCACTGCAGGTGTCGATGTCGGCGCGAAGGCTGAAATCTACCATCTGCTATTCGAGGCGCTTGCAAGTGGCATGGGCGTCCTCGTGGTGTCCACCGATTTCGAGGAGACCGCCAATATCTGCCACCGTGCGATTGTGTTCAGTCGTGGCCTGCCTGTGGCCGAACTGAGCGGCGTCGAACTTTCAACCGAATCATTGATCCAGGCCGCATCGGCCGGTGAAGCCGCCTGAGGACAGCCATGCCCGGTATTCAATCCAACGCAGTTGAACCCACCAAAGACGAGCTGAGAGGTCTTTCATTCAGCCGAAAGCTGGTTCGCCTCATTCCGACCTATGGTCTCGTGATCCTGATGTTCGGTCTGATCGTCCTTTTCTCGATCATACTGCCGACCACTTTCCCGACCTTGCTCAACGTCCGCGCCATTCTCTCCGACAAGGCGATCATCGCGATGCTGTCGCTTGCGGCCATGATTCCCATGGTTGCCGGGCGCATCGACCTGACGGTCGGCTACGGTATCGTTCTCTGGCACATTCTGGCCATCAGCTTGCAGACGCTCTACGGGCTTCCCTGGCCAGTTGCCGTTGCTATCGTTCTCGTCCTCGGCGTCCTCATCGGGGCCCTTAACGGGCTACTGGTTGAGGTTGCGCGGATCGACAGTTTCATAGCGACGCTTGGAACAGGCACGATCCTTTATGCCATTGCACTCTGGCATACCGGCGGCCGTCAGATGGTTGGTGCGCTGCCAGATGCCTTTTATGCCATCAATGGCACCTTCGTCGCAGGGCTGCCAATCACCGCCATCTATGTCCTTGTCATCACGCTGTTGCTCTGGATCGCGCTCGAATACACGCCGATCGGCCGGTATCTCTATGCGATTGGCGCCAATCAAAGGGCAGCAGAGCTCAATGGCATTCCAACGCGCAAATTCGTTATCGGCGCATTTGTCGCGTCCGGCCTGATGACCGCGCTTGCGGGTGTGCTTCTGGCGTCCAAGCTGCGTATCGGGCAGGCATCCGTCGGCCTTGAATTTCTCTTGCCCGCACTTGTGGGTGCCTTTCTCGGCTCCACAACCATCAAGCCCGGACGCGTCAATGTCTGGGGCACAATCGTCGGCGTGATGATCCTCGCCGTTGGCATATCCGGCATCCAGCAGTTCGGCGGC
Organism: Rhizobium sp. Leaf311; assembly: GCF_001423445.1. Lineage (NCBI taxonomy): Bacteria > Pseudomonadati > Pseudomonadota > Alphaproteobacteria > Hyphomicrobiales > Rhizobiaceae > Rhizobium > Rhizobium sp. Leaf311. The sequence continues at coordinate 194,325 of NZ_LMNZ01000009.1, forward strand.
AGTTTCTGGGTTGAACCGCTGTTTAACGGCACGACCTTGCTGATCGCAATTGGCATTGCCGGATATGCGCAGAGGAAAAAAGGCGCGAAGTCTAAATAGTTCGTTCAGCTACATCGGGAGGAAACCATGCTGAAAAGAGCACTAGCCGTATCGATCCTGGCACTGGCGGCCGCCATGCCAGCCCACGCCGACGCGATTTCTGACGCGATGGCGCAGGTCCAGAAATATGCAGGTGAGAAAACGACCTGGGATGGGCCGACCAGCGGTCCGGTCGCCGCGACGGGCAAGAAAATCGTCGTGTTGGCTGCCGACATGAAAAACGGCGGCATCCTGGGGGTGACGAATGGCATACAAGAGGCTGCGGCCAAGATCGGTTGGCAGGTGACGGTTCTGGATGGCGCTGGTTCCGTGCAGAGCCGTGCCGGAGCGTTCGGGCAGGCATTTGCGCTGAAGCCTGATGGCATCATCATCAACGGCTTCGATGCGGTCGAGCAGCAGGCTGCGTTGAAGCAGGCTTGCGATGCCGGCATTCCGATGGTGAGCTGGCACGCAGGTCCGGTGATTGGGCCTGACCCGGCCAATTGCCTTTTCGCCAATGTTTCCACCGATGCCATGGAAGTCTCCGCCGCTGCCGCGAAATGGGCCTTTGCTGACGCAGGTGGAAAGCCGGGTGTCGTGATCTTCACCGACTCGACCTATGCCATCGCCATTGCCAAGGCCGACAAGATAAAAGAAACAATCGAAAAGCTCGGCGGAACGGTGCTCGAATATGTGGATACGCCAATTGCGGACACCTCGAACCGTATGCCAACGCTAACGACCTCGCTGTTGCAAAAGTATGGTACGAAATGGACTCATACGCTGGCAATCAATGATATCTATTTCGACTTCATGGGGCCGAGCCTCGCCGCAGCCGGTATCGCGGGCGATGGGGCGCCCAAGGCGGTCGCTGCCGGTGACGGATCGGAATCGGCCTATCAGCGCATTCGCTCAGGCCAATACCAATCGGTGACGGTGGCAGAGCCCCTGAACCTGCAGGGTTGGCAGCTTGTAGACGAATTGAACCGAGCAGTCAGCAAGGCGAAATGGTCCGGCTATACGTCACCACTGCACGTGGTCACCAAGGCCAATATCAGCTCCGACGGTGGCGACAAGAATATCTTTGATCCCGGCAATGGCTACCGGGTTCAGTATGCGAAGATCTGGGGCAAATAGGCCGATGCCTTCAAATGGCTGGCGCGGATCTTATCTGCGCCAGCCGTTTTCTCTTTCTTCATCTACATTCACACGGCTCCTGTGGTCCCGGTCCCTCTGCTTCGTACGGTATCGGGCGATGAATCTCTGGAACCGCCGCAAGCGCGCGGTGTTTCCTCCGCACATTCATCATGCGAAGGAACTGCAATGCCCGATATCAAATCCCCCGCCGTACAATCGCTGGAGAGTGAACAGAGCGAACCTCGCGTCGATCAGGATGATCTCCGCGATGGTTTGGAAGACACGTTTCCTGCCTCCGACCCAGTCTCGGCCACCGGCACGACAACATCCGGCGCAGGTGCTGACGCAGCAGAGCCCGTTGCCAAATCGGATGCACCACGAGTGGACGAGGCCCTGGAATCCATCCTCGCTCATCGAAATGATCCCTACAGCGGACCTAAGGAAAACATTGTTGCGGTCAGGCAAGAGGTTTCAAGCCTGGGCTACAGAACCGCAGACGACCTTCGCCGTCGTGTGCGAGAAAACCCCATGCGAGCTTTGGGCCTTGGAGCCATTTTCGGCTATCTGGTCGCAACGACGCTGACGCGTTGAACCTTGAAAAAGCGACTGGCGAAAACAATCTTTTTCGCCGGTTGCTGCCGCATCTCCAGCTCTCATGGACTTGCCGAGCAATGGGGCACCATTCCCGCATCCGCGCAAGAGCGGTGCCTTATAACAATCTAGTTTTGATAAAATACATCTTCGGCGAGAAGCCGACATTTTCTGACAAAAAATGCTATTAAAAATCTATCGGGCCGCTCCGGGTCCTCTTTAAACCAGCAAAACTCCATACCATATCAAGTTCATCAGAATGCCATGTCAGACACGAGCTCTGACCTGTCATTCAAGGCGATACTGGCATGATTGAGTGTCGGTCGTCGCAGCGGGGCTTGCCGCTTCAGGGAGCCTCAACCCCAGCAATCCAAACTGTGCCGAGATCGGGCAGGGCGGTAAGAGGAGTTTGATTATGAACATTGAGAAATATTCCGAACGAGTTCGCGGTTTTCTGCAATCTGCCCAGACCTATGCGTTGAATGAAAACCACCAGCAATTTGCGGCTGAGCATGTCTTGAAAGTGCTGCTGGATGACGACCAGGGCATGGCTGCGGCCCTTATGGAGCGTGCGGGCGGCAATGCAAAGGAAGCGCGCCTTGCCAATGATGCCGCCTTGGCGAAGTTGCCAAAGGTTTCCGGCGGCAATGGTGGCCTTTCGCTGACAGGACCGCTGGCCAAGGTATTTTCAACTGCCGAAGATCTTTCAAAGAAGGCCGGCGACAGTTTCGTCACGGTGGAGCGTCTGCTTCAGGCCATGGCGATTGAAACCTCTGCCTCGACCTCCGCCTCGCTCAAGAAGGCAGGCGTAACCGCTCAGGCGCTCAACCAGGTCATCAATGATATCCGCAAGGGTCGTACCGCCGATAGCGCCAATGCCGAACAGGGCTTTGATGCGTTGAAGAAGTATGCGCGTGACCTGACGGCGGAAGCGCAGGACGGCAAGCTGGATCCGGTCATCGGCCGTGACGACGAAATTCGTCGCACCATTCAGGTTCTGTCGCGCCGTACCAAGAACAATCCCGTACTGATCGGTGAACCTGGCGTCGGCAAAACGGCGATCGCAGAAGGCCTTGCCCTGCGCATCATCAATGGTGACGTACCGGAAAGCCTGAAAGACAAGAAGTTGATGGCGCTCGACATGGGCGCGCTGATTGCCGGTGCGAAGTACCGGGGTGAGTTCGAAGAGCGCCTAAAGGCTGTCCTGAACGAAGTTCAGGCGGAAGTCGGTGGCATCATTCTCTTCATCGACGAAATGCATACGCTTGTCGGCGCTGGCAAGGCAGATGGAGCAATGGACGCGTCCAACCTGTTGAAGCCCGCTCTTGCCCGTGGTGAGTTGCATTGCGTTGGCGCAACCACGCTGGACGAGTACCGTAAGCATGTCGAAAAGGACCCTGCTCTGGCGCGTCGGTTCCAGCCCGTTCTGGTTAACGAGCCCACAGTCGAAGACACGATTTCAATTCTGCGTGGCTTGAAGGAGAAGTATGAGCAGCACCACAAGGTGCGCATCGCGGACTCCGCACTCGTGGCTGCTGCCATGCTGTCCAACCGCTACATAACCGACCGTTTCCTGCCCGACAAAGCCATCGATCTTATGGACGAGGCTGCGTCGCGCCTGCGCATGCAGGTGGACAGCAAGCCGGAAGAACTGGATGAGCTTGATCGTCGCATCATCCAGCTCAAGATCGAGCGTGAAGCATTGAAGCAGGAAACCGATGCGTCTTCTGCGGATCGGCTGAAGAAGCTCGAGGATGAGCTTGCTGATACGGAAGAAAAGGCAGATGCGCTGACGGCACGCTGGCAGGCAGAAAAGCAGAAGCTTGGCCATGCGGCGGACCTGAAGAAGCAGCTCGACGAAGCCCGCAACGAGTTGGCGACCGCCCAGCGTAATGGTCAGTTCCAGCGCGCAGGCGAGTTGACCTATGGCATCATTCCCGGGCTGGAAAAGGAGCTTGCTGCGGCGGAAGCACGCGACAGCAGCGGCGCTGCCTCCATGGTGCAGGAAGTGGTGTCGGCGGACAACATTGCCCATGTCGTATCAAGATGGACTGGTATTCCGGTGGATCGCATGCTCGAAGGCCAGCGCGAGAAGCTGCTGCGCATGGAAGATGAGCTTGCCAGATCCGTCGTCGGCCAGGGCGAAGCGGTGCAGGCAGTGTCAAAAGCAGTCAGGCGCGCCCGCGCTGGTCTGCAGGATCCGAACCGACCGATTGGCTCCTTCATCTTCCTCGGCCCGACCGGCGTCGGCAAGACAGAACTGACCAAGGCTTTGGCGAGGTTTCTGTTCGACGATGAAACGGCAATGGTGCGCCTCGACATGTCGGAATACATGGAGAAGCATTCAGTCGCCCGGCTGATCGGCGCGCCTCCTGGCTATGTCGGTTACGAGGAAGGCGGTGCGTTGACGGAAGCCGTGCGTCGTCGCCCCTATCAGGTCGTCCTGTTCGACGAGATCGAAAAAGCGCATCCGGATGTCTTCAACATTCTGCTGCAGGTGCTGGATGATGGCCGTTTGACCGACGGTCAGGGCCGTACCGTCGATTTCAAGAACACCATCATCATCATGACCTCGAACCTCGGTTCCGAGTTTCTGACGCAGATGGGCGACAATGACGATGTGGATTCTGTCCGCGAGTTGGTGATGGAACGGGTCCGGGGACACTTCCGGCCTGAGTTCCTCAACCGTATCGACGACATCATCCTGTTCCATCGCCTGCATCGCAATGAAATGGGTGCCATTGTCGATATCCAGTTGCAGCGTCTTCTCTCGCTGCTCAGCGATCGCAAGATCGAGTTGGAACTCGATGAAGATGCCCGTATCTGGCTTGCCGACAAGGGGTACGATCCCGCCTATGGCGCTCGTCCGCTGAAGCGCATCATCCAGAAAAGCGTTCAGGACCGTCTTGCCGAGATGATCCTGGGCGGTGAAATTCCGGATGGTTCGCGCGTCAAGGTCACATCGGGCTCCGATAGGCTACTGTTCAAGGTCAAGCCGTTGCGACCAGACATCGAAACCGCTGACGCAGCATGATAAAACGAAAAAGGGCTCCTGCGAGGGAGCCCTTTTTTCTTTGCGAACGAAAAAATGTTTAGCGACTTGCGACCTGGTCCGGCTTGCTTTCAATGTTCAGCAAAGTGTCGATGCGCCGTCTTTCGTCAGAAAATCTGGCCAGCGCCACGCCCGAAAGGGACTTCCCACCCGGGAGGCGCACCTTCATTGCATCGACCTTCGTGCCGTTGACGATCAACTCGTAATGCAGGTGAGCGCCGGTCGATAGGCCAGTCGATCCGACATAACCGATAACCTGACCCTGTGTGACGCGAGCGCCCTCGGTCACACCCTTGGCAATCGCATTCTGGTGATTATAAGAAGATACATAGCCATTCGCGTGGCGGATCAGCGTTTGATTGCCGTAGCCGGATGCCCATCCAGCCTTCTCGACTACGCCATTACCGGTGGCAATGATCGGCGTTCCCCGTGGTGCGGCCCAGTCTGTTCCCGTATGCATGCGGCTGAACCGCAAGACGGGGTGGCGGCGCATACCGAAGCCGGACGTCATGCGCCCGTTCGGCACAGGGTTTCGGATCAGGAACTGACGAATACTCTTACCCTGGCCGTCAAAATAATCGACGCTTCCATCATCGGGGTTCTGGAAGCGGTAAAAACGGGTTTCATTGTCGCCGAACTTGGCATTCACATAGAGAAGCTCGGACTGGTCGGTCGCTTTCCCATCAGGCCCCTCGACCGAGAAGAAAGCTTCCAGCGAATCCGTGGGCTTCAGCTGAGCCTGGAAATCGACGCTGCTGGCTAGAAGTTTCACGATCTGCGACACCATTGACTGGTTCATGCCGTAGGTAAGAGCCGCCCGATAGACCCCGTCATAGACGCGTGGCAGATCACGGTTCGCAGTCAAAGGCGCGTTGCTGCTGTCGAAAGCGGTGGCGACGGCATCAAGCTGAGGAGGCTCAGCCGCCTTGACGAACTGCTTGTGATCATCGGTTGCTACTGTCACGACGTGGCGTGCCTTGCGATAAAGGCTTGCGCGGACAACATCGCTTTTGTCATCACTCTGCAGAATTCCGATGCGCAGCACATCGCCGGCCTGCACTTCGGCTGATCCATTCTCTGCGCTTAGAGCGTCTGCCGTCTGCTTGGCTTGCTGCTTGGAATAACCTGCGCCAAAGAGCGCTTCTTCCATTGTCTGCGCCTGGCGAACAGGAATGACATCGTCAGCATATTCCGGTGCATCCACTGTCGCTGCCTGCGGCGTGGATACCGACATGTTCTGTTCCACCACTCGGGCTGATAGGCCAGCAGTCACATCGACGTCCTCAGTCGCCTCAAACCGACGCGGATCGATGTAATAGAGTGCGGAAAGCTGCTCATTGCCATCGGTCAGGATAGAGCCATTGGAGCGAACGGCCTCTTCCACCTCGTCGAAGCTCATTCCGCCGGCATAAGCAAATGGGCTGTTTTTCGTCGGAAAAGCCGTTGTCTTCAGGCTGACCTCCGACTCTACCTCCGATCCATAGATCGTACCCGTCTTGCTCGCTGCTGGAGAAGCATCCTCATTCGTCGCAAAAATGTTGAGCGGATCAAATGGCGGATAGTCGTCCTGATTATTGTAATTTGCGGCCAGAGCGATCTTCACGTGCGAGAATGGGACCTTGCGGACAACTTCCTTATCGCCATCGTGGATAACGGTCGACACTTCCATCACAGACCTGTCGGAAGGCCGTGCTGCAATATTTGGTGCTAGCAGTCTTGTGCCGCGCCTGACGGTTTCCGATGCATCCTGCTCCATATCGGCGCGCGCGAAAGCCTCTGCCGGGATCGCGAGCTGCTGTCGGCCATCCAGAGCCGCGAAAAGAGCGACGCCCATGAGAATGGACGATGTAATGCCAGTGAGAAATGTTCCACTAAGCCAACGCAAAGAAATCTCGCGACGGTCTGGAGCACGGCGACCCTCTGCCAGAATAGGCGGCTCTGACCCAAGCGAGCGGACCATGTCTCGATCCGTCATCATGCCTGTCGCGACCATTCGTTCATTTGATCTCCAGAAACCTTATGGCGAAGGTGTGCAACTTTAAAACACGGGAGTCAAACAGGGGAGCAATTCCCCTTACTACTCTCCCCGTGTTTCTACGTCGAAGCACTTCCTCTCCGTCCAGATATGGATATCTCATGTCGAAAACGTGGCGCGGGTTCTATTCTAATAAGGCGAGGGCACCGAACGAGCCTTCATATAAGCCGAAGGGGCGTTATTTTGGACCTGGTTTCGTGCCGACCCGAAATACCCCTGCCTAATCAGCGACTTACATAAAATCTGTATTTTTTTGGATTGGCAGTGTTGACTTGTTTGAG
>NZ_LMNZ01000010.1:0-1649 GCF_001423445.1 Rhizobium sp. Leaf311
AGCGCGCCGAAGTCGTCCTCGGCGATCTTGCGCAGAATGCGGCGCATGATCTTGCCCGAGCGGGTCTTGGGAAGACCGGGCGAGAACTGGATCTTGTCAGGCGTGGCGACAGGACCGATCTCGTTGCGCACATGCTTGATGAGTTCTGCCCGCAGCGCATCGTCACCCACCTGCCCCGCCATCAGCGTCACATAGCAATAGATGCCCTGACCCTTGATGGAATGCGGATAGCCGACGACGGCCGCCTCCGAGACCAGATTGTGCGACACCAGCGCCGATTCGACTTCTGCCGTGCCCAGCCTGTGGCCCGAGACATTGAGAACGTCATCCACACGTCCGGTGATCCAGTAATAGCCATCCGCATCGCGGCGGCAGCCATCGCCGGTGAAGTACTTGCCCTTGTAGGTGGAGAAATAGGTCTCAACGAAGCGCTGGTGATCGCCATAGACCGTGCGCGACTGACCCGGCCAACTGTCGACAATGCACAGATTGCCATCGGCTGCACCTTCCAGCACCTTGCCCTCGGCATCTACCAGTTGCGGCTGCACGCCGAAGAAAGGTCGCGTGGCCGAGCCCGGTTTCAGGTCGGTCGCCCCCGGCAAAGGCGAGATCAGAATGCCGCCAGTTTCCGTCTGCCACCAGGTATCGACAATCGGGCTCTTGTCCTCGCCCACCACGTGGTAATACCACTCCCAGGCTTCCGGGTTGATCGGCTCGCCGACCGTGCCAAGAAGGCGAAGGGACGAGCGCGAGGAACGCTTGACGAACTCGTCGCCCGCGCCCATCAGCGAGCGCAATGCGGTTGGGGCGGTGTAGAAGATGTTGACCTGATGCTTGTCGATGACTTCCCAGAACCGGCCCTGATCGGGAAAGTTCGGCACGCCCTCGAACATGACGGTGGTGGCGCAATTGGCAAGCGGTCCGTAGACGATGTAGGAATGGCCTGTCACCCAGCCGACATCGGCGGTGCACCAGTAGATATCGCCATCGTTGTAATCGAAGACATATTCATGCGTCATCGACACATAGACCAGATAGCCGCCGGTCGTGTGCAGCACGCCCTTGGGCTTGCCGGTGGAGCCTGAGGTGTAGAGAATGAACAGCGGATCTTCCGCCTTCATCTTTGCCGGTTCGCAATGGGGTTTTACCGAGGCGACTTCCTGATGGTACCAGAGGTCGCGGCCCGGCGCCCAGTTGGTCTTGCCGCCGGTGCGGCGCACCACCAGCACCTTGTTGACGATGACATGCTGGCGTGCGGCGATGTGGATGGCCTTGTCGGTATTTTCCTTGAGCGCAATCGGCTTGCCGCCGCGCACGCCCTCGTCGCAGGTGATGACGAAGGTGGACTCGCAGTCCACGATGCGGCCCGCCAGCGCATCGGGTGAAAAGCCGCCGAACACAACCGAATGCACCGCGCCGATGCGTGCGCAGGCCAGCATCGCATAGGTGGCTTCGGGGATCATCGGCATGTAGATGGTCACCCGGTCGCCCTTCTTGACGCCGTGCTTTTTCATCACGTTGGCCAGACGGCACACCGCATCGTAAAGCTGGTTATAGGTGATCTTTTTGTCGATATAGGGATTGTCGCCTTCCCAGATGATCGCCGTGCGCTCGCCATGGGTCTTCAGATGCCGGTCGATGCAATTGTA
>NZ_LMNZ01000011.1:0-1990 GCF_001423445.1 Rhizobium sp. Leaf311
TCGCAATCTTCGCAGTAGACACCGCCGATACCGTCGAGTTCGGGCCGCGTTGCTGCCCAGACGCTCGTTGCTGCCCCTTGTTCCGGCGTCTTGAGGTCGCGCGAGGGATCGACCCGGCGATTGCCATTCTCGTCATAGACATCGAAAGAATTGATCTCGTCTTCGCTGAGATGGCGGGCGAGATCGGTCAGGATGACGCCGGGGTGCAACGAAAATGCCCGCACGCCAAGCGCAGCTCCGCGGCGATCAAGTCCCAGCGCGAACAGAGCATTTGCCGTCTTCGCCTGGCCATAGGCCTGCCACTTGTCATAGGGGCGCGTCTTGAAATCGGTATCGTCGAAATCGACCGGGCCGATTTGATGCCCGCGCGACGACACCGAAATCACCCGCGCGTTGCCCGCTTTAACCAATGCCGGCCAAAGACCTGCAACAAGCCGAAAATGGCCGAGATGATTGGTCGCAAACTGGCTCTCGTGGCCAGCCTGATTCCGGCCAAGCGGCGTTGCCATGATGCCAGCGCTGTTGACCAGGATTGAGATCGGCTTACCCGCCACAACGATCCTGCCAGCAAAGGCGGCAACCGATGTGGGATCCGCAAGATCCATCGCTTCGATAACAACATTGTCGATACCGGCAAGTGTGCGTTCGGCCTTTTCGCGATTGCGGGCCGGTACGATGACACGAGCGCCGGCACCTGCGAGCGCCCGCGTCGTCTCTACGCCGAGACCGGAATAGCCGCCGGTGACAATCGCCGTCTTGCCGGAAAGATCGATGCCCTCGGTGACCTCGCGCGCCGTGCTGGCCGCACTGAATTGAGATCCAATAGGTTTCTGGTCGGACATGTCGTTACTCCTTGATTTATGGCTCTGGTGTCCGCTCCCTATATCGGATAGGCTCGCGGAGCCCCCAGCCTGCAGGATCCGGATTTCTGTCGTGATCGTCCAAAACATCCAAGATCCTCTATCTGACGTGTTGAATGCCATAGACGCGCGGGCGCTGTTCTCTGTGCGATTTGCCGCCGGAGGCTCGTGGTCTGTTGCTTTTCCACCACCGGGCTACCTCAAATTCAATGCGATCCGCGAAGGCGGTGCCTGGCTGGTCTCAGAGGGAGAGGCGCCGTTGCGCATTGAAGCGGGCGATTGTCTTGTGGTCAGCGGCAAGGCGTTTACGCTTTGCAGCGATCCCAACGTGAAGCCGATAGCGGCGGCAGAGGTATTCGCCGGGGGCAGTCTAGATGTCTCAGTGGGCGATGGTCGGGATTTTGTGCTCCTCGGCGGCAGCGTCAACCTCGACACAGTCGACGGATCTCTCCTCACCGACGCCCTGCCGCATGTGGTCGTGATCGACCGAGAAGAGGCCGGACCGATTGGCTGGCTGCTCGAACAGTTGGACCTGGAGTGGAACAGCACCGCGCCAGGTGCTCGGATCGCATGCAACGACCTGCTGCGGCTGGTGTTTATCCATGTTCTGCGTGCCTATATGGCACGTCAGACATCACAGCATCCCGGCTGGCTCGCCGGACTTGCCGATGTACGCCTGGCGCCTGCAATGCGGGCAATCCACGCTGATCCTTCGCACCGCTGGACGGTCGACGCACTGGCTTATCTCGCCGGCCAGTCCCGCTCCGGATTCGCCGAAAGATTTCGAGCCACCGTCGGAGCATCCCCGATAGACTATCTCGTGGGCTGGCGGATGCGGCTGGCCGCCGCTCGCCTACGGCGTGGCAACGAGCCACTGCCACGGATTGCTCAGTCGCTCGGCTATGCGTCTGATAGCGCGTTTGCCGCCAGCTTCCGCCGCGTCCTTGGCCAATCGCCCGCACGTTACCGTGCCCTGTATCGCGACGCAATCCACAGTGGGACGGTCAACTCTTGACTGCCGCCTTGCCACCTGGCTGAACGACTGCGCCGGGAGATGCAGAATTTCAGCAAGTCATCATTGTTTACGACCGCTTTCAATTTGAACCCACTCCGCATCGTAACGCCTTGAA
>NZ_LMNZ01000012.1:0-2358 GCF_001423445.1 Rhizobium sp. Leaf311
GTGCCTGTTCTGTATGCATTGTGAAGAGAAGATATGTCTGGAAGCTTCCAGGTGTTTTGAGCCATTGGTTCAAGACGTCCGAGCCCAGTCCCAGAGAAACCTTGAGATGGCTTAGTCGGCCGGAATTGGTGGAGGGATTGGAGGTAGGTAGGAAAGCTTGTCCTAGGCATTTTTGTTGTTGACCAAATTTTGGTAGGCCGTAAGGCCGTCGCCAATCGTTTGGCGCCCCCGCGGAGCAAGAACCGAAAGGTTCTGTCAAGCGTGAGCGAAAAAATCTCTGATGGAAATGCTGGATTGGTGTTGCCTGACCGCGCATCACCGGATGATATCTCGAGAAGCTGGTCTTAATGATACGGCCTCGAAGTGCACCGGCGTGCCTTCATATGAGGACTGTATCGACACGTCGATGTCATCAAGAAATAATCTGATTGTAAAAGGTAATCGGATTGCCGCCCTTCGGGACGGCTATGGATGAGCATAGACAATGAGAACGAAGAAGTGAATTAAGGGCATTTGGTGGATGCCTTGGCATGCACAGGCGAAGAAGGACGTGATACGCTGCGATAAGCCGTGGGGAGCTGCGAATAAGCTTTGATCCATGGATCTCCGAATGGGGCAACCCACCTTAAATGCTTGGAGAATCCAAGTTGTTCAGCGATGGACGGCTTGGGTTTCCAAGCATTGTGATAAGGTATCTGCATCTGAATACATAGGGTGTAAGAAGCGAACGCAGGGAACTGAAACATCTAAGTACCTGCAGGAAAGGACATCAACCGAGACTCCGTAAGTAGTGGCGAGCGAACGCGGACCAGGCCAGTGGCAATGCTGAATAAAGTCGAACGATTTGGAAAAGTCGGCCATAGCGGGTGATAGCCCCGTAGACGTAGAACAGGCATTGTCCTTGAGTAGGGCGGGACACGTGAAATCCTGTCTGAACATGGGGAGACCACTCTCCAAGCCTAAGTACTCGTGCATGACCGATAGCGAACAAGTACCGTGAGGGAAAGGTGAAAAGCACCCCGACGAGGGGAGTGAAATAGAACCTGAAACCGGATGCCTACAAGCAGTCGGAGCTCGAAAGAGTGACGGCGTACCTTTTGTATAATGGGTCAACGACTTAGTGTAGCAAGCAAGCTTAAGCCGGTAGGTGTAGGCGTAGCGAAAGCGAGTCTGAATAGGGCGTTTAGTTTGTTGCATTAGACCCGAAACCGAGTGATCTAGCCATGAGCAGGCTGAAGGTTGGGTAACACCAACTGGAGGGCCGAACCCATATCTGTTGCAATAGATTGGGATGACTTGTGGCTAGGGGTGAAAGGCCAATCAAACTCGGAAATAGCTGGTTCTCCGCGAAATCTATTTAGGTAGAGCGTCGACCGAATACCCTCGGGGGTAGAGCACTGGATGGGCTATGGGGACTCACCGTCTTACTGATCCTAACCAAACTCCGAATACCGAGGAGTACTAGTCGGCAGACACACGGCGGGTGCTAACGTCCGTCGTGAAGAGGGCAACAACCCTGACCTCCAGCTAAGGTCCCCAAGTCATGGCTAAGTGGGAAAGGATGTGAGGATCCCAAAACAACCAGGATGTTGGCTTAGAAGCAGCCATCATTTAAAGAAAGCGTAACAGCTCACTGGTCTAAATAAGGGTCTTTGCGCCGAAAATGTAACGGGGCTAAAGCCATGCACCGAAGCTGAGGATACAACGTAAGTTGTGTGGTAGCGGAGCGTTCCGTAAGTCTGTGAAGGCGGACCCGTGAGGGCTGCTGGAGATATCGGAAGTGCGAATGTTGACATGAGTAACGATAAAGGGAGTGAGAGACTCCCTCGCCGAAAGACCAAGGGTTCCTGCTTAAAGTTAATCTGAGCAGGGTTAGCCGGCCCCTAAGACGAGGCGGACACGCGTAGTCGATGGGAACCACGTTAATATTCGTGGGCCTGGTGGTAGTGACGGATCTTGTGTGTTGTTCAACCTTATTGGATTGGTTGGGCGGCGAAGAGGTTCCAGGAAATAGCTCCACCGTATAGACCGTACCCGAAACCGACACAGGTGGTCAGGTAGAGTATACCAAGGCGCTTGNCTATGTTGAAGGAACTCGGCAAATTGCACGCGTAACTTCGGAAGAAGCGTGACCCTGTTGTACGCAAGTATGTCAGGGTGGCACAGACCAGGGGGTAGCGACTGTTTATCAAAAACACAGGGCTCTGCGAAGTAGCAATACGACGTATAGGGTCTGACGCCTGCCCGGTGCTGGAAGGTTAAAGGGAGGGGTGCAAGCTCTGAACTGAAGCCCCAGTAAACGGCGGCCGTAACTATAACGGTCCTAAGGTAGCGAAATTCCTTGTCGGGTAAGTTCCG
>NZ_LMNZ01000012.1:2414-2488 GCF_001423445.1 Rhizobium sp. Leaf311
GCTGTCTCCAACATAGACTCAGTGAAATTGAATTCCCCGTGAAGATGCGGGGTTCCTGCGGTCAGACGGAAAGA
>NZ_LMNZ01000012.1:2540-2936 GCF_001423445.1 Rhizobium sp. Leaf311
ATAGCTTTACACTGGCATTCGCCAAGGCATGTGTAGGATAGGTGGTAGGCTTTGAAGCGGGGACGCCAGTTCCCGTGGAGCCATCCTTGAAATACCACCCTTATCTTCGTGGATGTCTAACCGCGGTCCGTTATCCGGATCCGGGACAGTGTATGGTGGGTAGTTTGACTGGGGCGGTCGCCTCCGAAAGAGTAACGGAGGCGCGCGATGGTTAGCTCAGACCGGTCGGAAATCGGTCGTCGAGTGCAATGGCATAAGCTAGCCTGACTGCGAGACTGACAAGTCGAGCAGAGACGAAAGTCGGTCATAGTGATCCGGTGGTCCCGTGTGGAAGGGCCATCGCTCAACGGATAAAAGGTACGCCGGGGATAACAGGCTGATGACCCCCAAGAGTCC
>NZ_LMNZ01000012.1:2980-4250 GCF_001423445.1 Rhizobium sp. Leaf311
ACTCATCGCATCCTGGGGCTGGAGCAGGTCCCAAGGGTATGGCTGTTCGCCATTTAAAGCGGTACGTGAGTTGGGTTCAGAACGTCGTGAGACAGTTCGGTCCCTATCTGCCGTGGGTGTAGGAATATTGACAGNGATCTGTCCCTAGTACGAGAGGACCGGGATGGACGTATCTCTGGTGGATCTGTTGTCCTGCCAAGGGCATAGCAGAGTAGCTATATACGGAATGGATAACCGCTGAAGGCATCTAAGCGGGAAACCAACCTGAAAACAAGTGTTCCCTATCAGAGCCGTGGAAGACGACCACGTTGATAGGACGGGTGTGGAAGTGCAGTAATGCATGAAGCTTACCGTTACTAATAGCTCGATCGACTTCTTCGTTCCCATTGATTATGTTCATCAAGCGAAGCTTGATGAAATCTGTTCTGTCTTCACGGGCTAAAAGCCCTGCAGACGGCGCGCGCCAAATGGTATTTTGCCTTACGGCAAAAACCAGACGCGACGGACTACCGTCCTGTATGGCTGCCTCGCTCAAGCTTGAGTGTGGCACGAATACAGGCCAGAGGCCGTCGCATCGCGTGATGCGGCCGTCCGGAGCCCTTTGGGCGTCAGGACAAAACAGATAAGACGTGTCCATTAAGACAAAAAGAACCTCGTGTTCTCCAGCTTCTCGACAAACAACGTATGTTGTTGCGTTTTGCCGACCTGGTGGTTATTGCGGGGCGGCTGCACCCGTTCCCATTCCGAACACGGCCGTGAAACGCCCCAGCGCCAATGGTACTCCGTCTTAAGACGCGGGAGAGTAGGTCGCTGCCAGGTCTGCAAAACGCAACATCACATCCAACATCTTCTCAAACACAAAAACAAACGGCCACAAGGCCAGTCAAAGGCCGCACACAACGCGGCCTTTTGTGTTATAAAGCATAAGAATGCAAACAAGGCGGCGCACCCAATACGCTGCGCCCCTCACAGGAGACAAATTCTAAAGGATTTGCTCCGGCACTATGCATCACAGCAAAGCTGTGACGCAGTCGCGATAAATCCAAAAGGGTTTAACGCTGGAAATAACGGTATTTTGGCTAAAGCCAAAAACCCGACCAAGACGACATTTTGCCCAAGGCAAAAGTCGGGTAAAGACGCAAACTCTGCGAGTTTGCTCTGTCGCGACGAACCAAAGGTTCGCGCTGGTAACGCGGGGTGGAGCAGCCCGGTAGCTCGTCAGGCTCATAACCTGAAGGCCGCAGGTTCAAATCCTGCCCCCGCAACCAAC
>NZ_LMNZ01000013.1:0-11617 GCF_001423445.1 Rhizobium sp. Leaf311
CGTCTGGGCAGCAACGCGGCCCGAACTCGACGGTATCGGCGGTGTCTACTGCGAAGATTGCGAAGTCGCCCTGCCGCAGACAGAGACGGATGGAACCAGAGGTGTGGCCCCGTGGGCCATGGATCCACAGGCTGCTGAACGGCTCTGGCTGCTTTCTGAGCATTTAACCGGCTTGTCAGTAGGTGATCGTCGAGGCTGAGGCATATCGGCAGCCTAGCGCTTTGCGATTTCGCCAGGCGAGGCCTTTGGGCAGTCGATGACCGGCTACATTATGGTCAGTCTGTATCAGGCAATGGTAAACAGCGGCTCACCGTCAGAAACCTACTGACGTGATCGATGCGGATAATGCCTTCCATCTCTGGGAGATGGCGACACGGATACTGCGATTGCCATTGTCATTCGGAACACCCTGTCGACCTGAACGGATCGGCAGGGTGTTACTCGCGCGATGACCTGACGCTGATCAGGCCTTGGCCGCCACCGGAAGACGAAACGGCGCTCCGAGACGGTTGAAGGCGTTCATCGCGGCGATCGTAATCGTCAGGTCGACAAGGTCTTTTGGTTCGAAAGCGGCTGCGGCTGCGGCATAAGCCTCGTCAGACGCGTGGGTCTGGCTGACGTTGGTCACCTCCTCGGCCCAGGCGAGAGCGGCCCGTTCCTGCTCGCTGAACAGGTGAGGCACCTCGTCCCAGACCGGAACAAGCATGATCTTATCGGTGGACATCGTCTTGCGCAGATCGCGACTATGCATGTCGATGCAATGGGCGCAGCCGTTGATCTGCGACACGCGCAGGAAGACGAGATGAACCAGCTCTTCAGGCAGGTTCGTTTTCTTGGTGACGTAGTGATGGACGCCGAAGAGCGCCTTTGCACCCTCGGGGGCGACTTCGCACCAGTTCATGCGGGACATATTGTTTTCCTTTCTCGTGGATACGGTTCTCCGTTCGCCGGAGAAACCGTCGTTACTTGTGCAGTAGGGGAGGGTGTAGGTCTGGTAGGTAGCGCTACGGCTTGCGCGGCGTCGTCAGGGCGGTGTCATCGGTATCGACGACGAAGACGGCGAGCAGCTTCGCCGGCTCGGTCTTGCTGGCGTTGGCGCTGACGTCGTGGCGGTCTCCCGGCAGTTCAGTGAAGTTCTGACCGGCGGTAAAGATCTTCGTCTCGCCGCCGTTTACGGCGCTCTGGATCGCGCCTTCGAGAACCGTGGCGTAGATAAGCGCGGACTTTGCATGCGTATGGGCAGAGCTGTAGCCGCCGGGGCCGTACTCGACGAGGACGCCCTTCACGCTCTTGCCGGGAACGCTGGGAAGCGGATGCTCATAGACAAGCGTCACCTTGGCGTCCCTCGTATCGTACACGAGCCCCGATTCTGCGACGTCATGAGCGGAAGCGGTGGCCAGGGAAGCCGCGAGTGCCGTAGCCGCATAGAGGATGATTTTCATGGTCTTTCTCTCTTGCTTAAACTCTGAGCCACTCGGCGATCGTGATCCGGCCCTTGATGGAGTCTCCGCCGGGAACCAGCGAGCCTGCCATGACCGGCGCGCCGAAGTAGTCGACGGTGGCGTCGGCGTTCACGGGGCGGTTATCGCCTTTGGCATCGAGATACGTACTGACGAAGGATCTGAAGGGTGCCCGTTCAGGTCCGGCGAGGTCGACGGTGCCGTTCTTCGGCTCGCTGAGCGCGGCTTCTACCAAAGCAGCGGCGACGTCGTCGGCCGCGATCGGTTGGAAGTCGATATCCGGCACTGTCACCGCGCCGTCGGCCGAGTACGCGTCCACCAGCGTCTCCGTGAATTCATGGAATTGTGTCGCCCGAACGATCGTGAAGGCCTGGCCCGAGGTAGCGACGGCCTCCTCCTGCGCCAGCTTACCTGCCATGTAAGGATTGGCCGCGAGCTGATCGGCATTGACTATCGACAGGACGACGTGATGGCGCACGCCCGCTGCCCGTTCGGCGCCCATCAGGTTGCGGCTCGATGTGGCGAAAAAATCGGTGATCACGTCCCTGTCGAAGGACATCATGTTCGATACGTCGATGACGGCGTCGGCGCCCGCAAGGGCTTCGGCCAGTCCTTCGCCCGTATAGGCATTGATCCCGTTGCGGGAGCTTGCGACGACGGCCTCGTGGCCGGCATCCTGCAGCAGCTTCACTGCTTTCGAGCCGATCAGGCCCGTGCCGCCGATGACGACGACCTTCTTCAACTTGCTCATGTTGCTTTCTCCTATGACGAGGCGCGATTGCCCGTCTTGCGTTCGTGGAGTTCGAGGAAGGCGCATCCTCGTGCGGCGATACCGCCGTCGTCGTCTGCGCCTAGATTCGCCAGAAGGTCCGCGACGGACACCTTGGCGAGTTCTGCGCGATAAGCCTTCTCGGCCTTCAGCATCGCGGCGTTGATCTGGCAGGGCTTGGTGAAGTAGCGCTGCGGCAGAGGGTTCGGCCCCCGCTGGCGGATCTCGGCACAGCGGAAGGCGGGTGCCGGTCCTTCGACCGCAAGGACGATGTCGAGAAGGCTGATGTCCTTCGGCGCCTTGGCCAGCCGGTAGCCGCCCCTCGGTCCCGGCGTCGTCGCGACGATCCCGGCGCCAGACAGCGCCTGCAGATGCTTCAAGAGGTAGCTCGTCGAAACGCCGTGGAGTTCGGCCAGTGCTGCCGCCGAAAGGACGCCGTCTTCGGACAATCCCGCCAGGAATGCGGTGCAGTGAATCGCCTGCTCGATGCCTTCGCTCAGTTTCATGATATACCTCCTAATCGTGGATATAAAATATCCACGAATATGTTCGATGTCAATCCGGGATCAAGTAGATCGTTGAAAATTCGGAATGTGAGATCAGAAAACGGAGCTCTGGCGGCTAGGCGCTTCGCGATAGTCAGGAAGCTCGCACTCTCATCGACACCCCGACGTATTGTAGCTGCTTTCGGTACATCTCCGGGCGGTAGGATTTGAATTATTGACATATCAGTCCATAATTAATAGATCGGCTGCATGGCAAGACCGAGAGAATTCGACCGAGACGCAGCGTTGGAGAAAGCACTGAAGGTGTTCTGGGCAAAGGGATTTGCCGCGACCTCTACCGATGATCTGCGTGTGGCGATGGGCATTGGCAGACAAAGCCTCTACGGCGCCTTTGGCGACAAACGTACTCTTTATCTTGAAGCGCTGGATACCTATCAGCAGCGGACAAACACTGGACATGTCATGAGGTTGAGCGGCCCGACATCGCCTATAAAAGGCATCGAAGACCTGCTTTCCGGTCTTGTGTCGGAAGACGATTGTGAGCGTGTGCTGGGATGCATGGGGGTTGGATCAGTCGGCGAGTTTGGCGTGACCGATCCGGATCTCAATACGCGCCGCGCCACTGCCAGTGCGGCACTAGGTCAACGCATTTCGGAGAGAGTGTTGGAGGGCCAGCGTTCGGGGGAAATCAATCCTGTTCTCGACGCTGAAGAGACTGCTGCGTTTATTCAGATGACAATGACCGGCCTGCAAGTGGCTGCGCGTGGCGGCGCAAAAGCTCCACATCTGAAGGCGATGGCACGCTTTGCAACGAAGCGTCTAAAGCCATAACCAGGCCTCTGCGACAACGAGGCTTTTCATTTGCTCAATTATGGACTGATCTGTCAATAAAAGGAGACTCCCATGACGATCGAAGAACGCAAAACCGCCCTCGTATTTGGAGGTGCCCGTGGCATCGGCGCCGCCTCGGTCGAGAGACTGGCAAAAGACGGTTACGATGTCGCCTTCACATATGTTTCGCGACCAGACAGCGCACAGGCGCTCGTCAGCGAGATCGAGAAGAGCGGGCGCCGCGCCGTAGCTGTCCAGGCCGACAGCGCAGACGCTGACGCCATTCGTGGCGCGGTGGCAAAAACTGTCGACATCTTCGGGCCAATCGACGCCGTCGTTGTCAACGCAGGGATTTAGCGGCTCAACGCAGTGGATGCGGTCAGTCTCGAAGAACTCGATCTGATGATCGACATCAACATCCGCGGCGTTTTCTTGTCCATCCAGTCCGCAGTGCCGCACATGAAGGATGGCGGCCGGGTCATAAAGATCGGCTTGAACACGGCGGAACGGACTGGAATGGCGGGAGCAAGCGTCTACCAGTTCTCCAAGGCTGCCGTCGCAGCGATGGTGAAAGGCTTGGCCCTTGATCTGGCTCCGCGGCGCATCACCGTCAACAACATCCAACCTGGTCCAACGGACACGGACATGAATGCCGGTGCCATTGAGATGTTGTCTAACCGCAGCCCCTTGAAGCGCGTTGCCGACCCCCGGGAAATTGCGGGAATGGTGTCCTATCTCACGGGTCCCGACACGTCCTTCATGACCGGATCGAGCCTGACAATCGACGGAGACTGGACGTTATAAATTCAGCGCTGCAGGGATAGGGCCGTTCACAGCGGCTCTGTCCACCACTCCGCCATCTTTCCTCCTGCAAAAGTCTGCTGGGCAAAACTCACCGCCGGTCAATCTTTTGAATTATCGCGGTACAGTTCGCGAGTTCCACTCAGTCCAAGAGCTCACGTATCCGGCATCACCCATGAAAATTGCCAAGAACGATCTTGCCGAACACTCCGCCGGCCTCCATCCGGCGATGGGCATCCGATGTCGCTGAGAGCGGATACAGTGCCCCGACAACGGGCTGAAGTTCTTTGCCCATCATTGGCAGCACATCGTCCCTGAACCGGCAGATCATTGCTCTTTTTTCTGAGCGCGATCTGGATTTCATGACCGTGCCAAGCAATTGCAAGTGATTGTGAAGAACAGTCCCGAGCGGAATCTTGGCGTTGTCATCCCGCCCCAACAGGCCCACTTGGACAAGCCGACCACCGGGAGCAAGACTACGAATGTTGCGGGCGAGGCAGGACCCGCCGACAAAGTCGATGATCAGAGCGACCCCGCGAGACGCCGTCGCATCAACAACTTCCGCCTCGAAATCCATTCGCCTGTAATCAAAAACAGCATCGGCGCCCAGCGAAAACACGTTTTCGATGTTGCCTGCCGAAGCGGTGGCCAGCACGGTTACTCCTGCCGCTTTCGCGAGCTGGACGGCTGCTGATCCGATACCGCCTGCAGCAGCATGGATGAGAACGGTCTCGCTTTTTGCGATTTGTCCGAGATGGGCAAGCGCCTCCCAGCCCGTGACGAAGCTTTCCATGACTGCGGCAGCCTCCATGAAGGACAAGCTGGTAGGGATGGCTGTCGCCATTCCGCCATCGACACGGGCGTACTGAGCATAGGCCCCGCCACCGACAATCCCCATGACACGGTCGCCGACGGCAAAGCCGGTTACTTCGTTTCCGACGGCTGTCACTTCTCCGGCGACCTCGAGGCCGAGGATGTCACTGTCGCCGTAAGTCTGAGCGCCATAGACGCCTTCACGTTGAAGAAGGTCGGCGCGATTGACACCGGCCGCCATAACCTTCACCAAAAGGTCGTCAGGGCGCACTTCGGGTATTGGGACATCGGCAAGTCGCAGGACATCCGCGCTTCCGAAGTCGTCGAAGACGATCGCTTTCATTCGAAGATCTCCTTACTTGGACAGTGCCCGGCGGGCGATGCTTGCAGCGAAGAGAGGTGTCTCACGGCTATTGTGGTCACCGCCCGCTGCCTGGCGGGCTGCTGCGGCATCTTCGAATTTGATGCTGTGCTCGCTGAGGAAAGCCATGAACACATCCGTCGGATGGGCGGTAACTTTGTTGGTATAGCGGGTCCTGCCATCGTCGATCTTCTCGGCCATCAATTCCCAGACGACGTTGACCTGGGTGCGCCCCTTGTCAGTGAAGACGTCCGAGATCGAGTTCATGCGGCAGTAGGCAGGCTCGGCGACCTCGGCCACATAATGCTGCACAACGAGGCCCGAGCCGATCTGCTCAACATTGATCGACATGCGACGACCGTCGTCGGTCCATGTGACGCCGGCTGCAATGTGATCAGGCGGGCAGCAGCGCAGGTATTCGGCTTCCGGCAGGGTAAAGAGCCAGTCGGCAATGTCGATCTTTTCGAGCGGAACGTCGATCTCTGCGGAATAGGCGGACTGGGAGAGAATTGTATCTAGGACCTTGACCATTGGAGTGTTCCTTCTGTTTGTTGGGCGACCGCCCGTTGACGAGAAGGAAAATGCTTCGGATGCCCGCAGATGATAACAAACTGAATGGTCGAAACGGTTTTGCGCTGTAGGCAAAGATGAGAGACCCACGGTTCGCTGAACATCTCGCGGTCTACGTCGATGTCGTCCGCACTGGGAGCTTCTCAGCTGCCTCTCGGCGTAGGGCTGTCACACCCTCGGCTGTCGTTCGACAGATTGATGCGCTCGAGCAAGACCTGGGCGTTGCTCTCCTTGTTCGCTCGACGCGAGCGTTGTCATTGACGGACGCGGGCCGTCATCTCTATGAGCGCGCCCAGCGCCTGCTCAACGATCTGGCCGATACACATGCCGAGGTTGCCGCCTTCGATAGTGCGGTCAGCGGCACGCTGCGGATCGCTTGTTTCCCGACTTTCGGAAAGCGCTATGTTATTCCTGTTATCGCATCGCTAGCGCAGGAATATCCGGGTCTGCATGTCGAGCTGGATCTTACCGAGCGGCTGGCCGATCCCGTGGCCGAACGGCTCGACCTAGTGGTGAGGATGGGGGCGCTTGCGGACAGCTCCCTGATTGCCACGAAGCTTGCTCCGCTTGACCGCATTCTTGTGGCGAGCCCTGGTTATGTCGAGCAGCATGGCGAGCCGGAAGACGAGAATGCGCTCATCCATCATCGCCTTCTCGACAAGCTCCATGGCAATGATCTGCTCGGATGGTCTGACATTCTCGGAAGCTCCGCCGGCGAGGCCTGCAAGCAAGTGGCTTTCCGGTCCGATGATTTCGAGGCGTTAAACAGCGCCGCGATCTCCGGAATGGGAGTGGCCTTTTTGCCAAGCTGGGTTTCGGGCCCCTCCACCCAGGCAGGTGATCTCATCCGGCTGAAACTCCGTGGCGAGCGATGGAACGAGCGATCGTCAGGCATCTATCTCCTGCGTGCCCTCCAGGTGCCGTCCGCCAAGGTCAGGGCGTTTACGGAAGCACTCAAGGCCCATATCGGCGCACCGCCGCGGTGGGGTGTCAGTGGGGAATAGCAACGGCCGGCAAATCAAAGCTAATGAAGTCAATGCTCCCACAACTCGTCGAGTGAGGGTTCGATTCTCATCAAGGCGAAGGCGTGTATTGCCACTGCTTTGCGCCTTCATTTCAGTCATTCAAGACGGCCAAGACGCCCCCAAGACCCGTCATTCCCAGTTTGAAGTGGTGCCGCCTGCCAACGGTTCGCTCTTGATCGGCGAATTATCCTGTAATCAACAAACGGCAGAAACCTCTCGCCTTTTGAGATCGTCTTCCGCGGACGAGCCGAGGTCTCGACGCTGATTGCAGGTCAAGACTCTTGGGTTAGTTGATAAGGATAACAACCAAAACTTAACCGTATCCTTTCCTTGAGGCTTAACCCAGATGGTCTAGGTTCCGTCCAATGAAAAGGCAGATGGCGCATGATTAAGCAGTCACAGTGGTTCGTGAAATGGCTAATTCCGGCAAGCGTGGCGGCTCTGGTTGGAGCGATGCTACTTAGCACCCTTTACTGGGCTGCAGCCAAAACCGACGAGGTTGCCGCGGAGCGGCAGAAGGGTCTCGCCACCCTGATCGTAGCCAAAATTCAATCTTCCGTTGCTCATGATCAAGAGAGCGCCACCGTGTGGGATGACGCGGTCATCAAAACCAAGGACGATGATCACGATTGGCTTGACGTGAACCTCGGCCGTTGGATGAACACCTACTTCGGCCATGATGCCGCTGTCGTTTTATCGCCAGATGGACTGCCGATTTACCAGTTTCTTGCAAAATCATCCAGCGGAGTGTCACCTGAGGACCTTCGTCTGGCTTATAGTCCACTTGCAAAACGGCTGCGTGAACGCCTTGTCGCTGGAGACCAGGAAGGCATCTCGGACACGGTTCTTTCAATCGGTGAGAGTGATCTGACCTATGTAGGGAGACGACCGGCTGTGGTCAGTGTCAAACCGATTATGTCTGACACGGGCGAGATCGAGCAGCAGGCGGGAGAAGAGAACCAGCATGTGGCGGTACGGTTTCTAGATCAAGATTTTCCGGCCGAAATAGGTGATGAATACCAATTCGCCGAGATGCAGTTCACGACTGAGATGCCCCGCGACCAGCACCACTCCCATATCGCTCTCACCTCGAGGTCCGGACAAACGGTAGGATACTTAAATTGGCATCCATTCGAGCCGGGAACGAACGTGTTGCACGCGACGATTCCCGTCGTTGGACTGTCTATCATTGGCATATTCATCGCCGCAAGCTTGGCCGGGCATGCAATCTGGCGACGCTCCGTCAAGCTCAATTTCAATCGCCAGGAGCTTCAACATCTGGCACTGCGCGACAGTCTGACGGGTCTGGCTAACAGGGCTCATTTCAACAGTGAGCTCGCGGCACGGCTAAGGGAGGCATTGCCTGAGGACTTATTCAGTGTGCTTTTAATTGACCTCGACCGGTTCAAGGGTGTCAACGATACCTATGGACATCCAACGGGGGACAAACTCATCGCCTTAGTTGCTGCGCGGATGCGGGACATTCTTCCGGACGCTCTCATTGGGCGTATTGGGGGTGATGAGTTCACGGTCTTGGTTGAAAGGATGAACCCGGACGACGTCGTCGCCATTGCTGACAAGATTGTCGTGGGCCTGCGCGAGCCTTTTGAGATTGACGGGGCATATGGTGCCATTGGTGCGAGCGTCGGTGTGGCGATTGCATCAGGTGCGAATGCAGACGCTGTCGAACTGACGAGACAGGCGGATATCGCTCTCTATCACGCAAAAGCTGCGGGACGGAATGCATACGCAGTGTTTGGCAATCACATGGACGAACTTCTGCGCACCCGCCGAAAACTGGAACATGACCTCCGCGAGGCCTTGGCGACGGGGACGCAGATCGAGGTTGTCTACCAACCGGTCTACTATGCTGACAGCGCGGGCCCGTGCTCGCTCGAGGCTTTGGCGCGGTGGAAACACCCGGAGCTAGGCCCTATTGGTCCCGATATGTTCATCCCGCTCGCGGAAGAGATCGGCGTCATTAACAGGATTGGAGCTCACGTTCTGGAGGACGCGTGCAGCCTGATCGCCCGGTTGCCTTCCATAAGTGTCGCCGTGAATGCTTCAACGTCCGAACTCGCTTCAGCTGGCTACCCGCTGCGCGTTCTTACCACGCTGGCCAAATGGGGGATCGAACCGGCCCGATTGGAAATCGAGATCACAGAGAGCTTGGCCATCAGTGGTGAGGAGACCGAGCGGAACGTCACGATGCTGAGAGCGGCCGGCGTAAGGTTTGCAATCGACGATTTTGGAACCGGATACTCTTCGTTTTCGAGGATCCAGAATGTGAGTGTCGATAGGCTCAAGATCGACAAGTCGTTTATCGCTGGGATGGGAGAAGGCCAAAACAGCGCGATCGTCGGAGCGATCATCAACCTCGCTCGGGCGCAGGGGCTACAGACAACGGCTGAAGGGGTCGAAACCCAGGAGCAGAGAGATGCACTGAAGTCGTTGGGCTGCGATAACATCCAAGGGTTTTTGATGTCGCGCCCAATAGCTAGGGACGACATCATCGCGCTTCTGCAAGTAGGCCACTTCAATAAAGAGCACGGCTGACCAGCCGGCTGGGCTCAGAATTTCGAACGCAACGCGGCGCGATGCGACGAACAATTTATTTCTGCGCTAGAAACGAGTCGTCGACTAATGACCCAGTCACCTGTGGCTAGGCTCCCAATTAAGGACGGAGCAACCAAAAGGTTTCTGCCATCCAGTGAGCAAAAACAAATTCTGCCGTGGGCAAAGTGGGCAACGACGCGCGTACAAATTACATTTCGCGCTTGAGATATCAAAGCACTCGATGGATTAAGGTCCCGTTAAAGGACCATAGGGCGCTTTAATCATGATGCTATGGAGCGGGCAGCTTCACTCCTGTACCGTGCAAGGCTGGAAATATACCTGGTCAAGGGCATGTCGATATTTTGCATCGACGCGAGTTCGAGTACCGCTTCACAGATCGCCGCGAGTTCCAGTTGCCTGCCGCTCTCGTAGTCCTGCAACATTGATGTTTTGGCATCTCCCATTCCGGCTCCAAATTTCAACAAGCCCTCTGGGTCTGCTTCGAGGCGCGCACCAAAGGAAGCGGCGACAAGCATTGTTTCATCAATCAGTTTGCGAGAAATCATAGACAGATCTTCACGGCCGCACACATGTTTCAATGGTGCTCCGGCCACCACCGAAAGGGGGTTAGACATCAAATTGGCGGTGACCTTCGTCCACAACGGGTCCCGGATCCTTGAGCTCAGGCGTGTCGCGATACCACAGCGGTTAAAGGTCTCTACCAGCGAATGCGTTCGGCCACGTTCGATGTCGTCGATTTCGCCCAGCACCATTCTGATCGGATTGAGTGCCACAGCCTTACCAAGCCCCACGCGCTCGGCGGTAAAGGAGGCAATTACTCCGACCGTTTGTTGTGGCGGCATGAGGCTTGCCAGAGCGCCTTCGGGATCGACTGATCGGACGGTTCTTCCTGCGAACCGTCCCGATATGCCGTGGAAGTACCACCAAGGGATGCCGTTTACGAGAGGGAGGATCAGAGTGTAGGGACCTATGGCTTTCCTCGAAGTGATCGCAAGTGACTCGAGATCCTGGGCCTTCGAGCAGAGGAGCAAGACGTCGTGAATACCAATGTCGTTTCCGTCGCTGGCGAGAACGTCCGCCCTTATCTCTCCTTGGGGTTGGCGCAGCGTGACACCGGACGATGAAATCGCCTTCAAACTATCCCCTCGTGCTATTACGGTTACCTGTTGGCCTCCCGCACCCAGCAAGGCGGCGAGAGTGGTCCCGATCGCCCCAGGGCCAGCTACGCAGATTTTTAGGGTTCCGTCGAAAGCAGGTCGTACACTCATCTTATCCATCCATGCGAAAGTTATTTTTTCTTGTCGCATAGGGTGGGTTCTGAGAGATTTCAGGCTGGAGGCCGTCTGTTACATTCAAAATTTGAGCCACGGCAACTGATCGGATGCGGGAAACTTGGCCTGATCTTCGAGAGTTGCCCATTTTCGATCTTTTTCAATCTCGCGGCTTGTACATAGTGAGCTCCCGAAGCCATCGGCCGATCAGGTCAGTGAACGCGATCAGCGACCCGCATGACGGCTAGCTTCGCAAAGCCGGGATGGACCAAGACCGCACAAAGGTTGAAGGGATCACTGTGCATAACGCCGCCGTTAAGATTCAACAAGTTAAGTGATATGGTGTCGAGGACCTTTGTTACGACTCCGTTCAAGGCGCTCGCGTCCAAAAGCGCTACATCGAATCAGGGCGCGCCCCTCGCCACTACCCACAACTGATGATGCAAGGGATCGGCTTGGGGGGTGGTGCAGCAATTCATCTGGACGTGCGGCCTCAACGCGATTCCGCCCAAGGGCTTTCGCGCGGTACAGCGCGCCATCGGCGCTTGCAAGCATCCCGGCGAGGTCGTGGCAGTCTGGTGCCGCAAGGCCAATACTGACGGTGGCTTGGGTTTTCAGGCCCTCTGCCCGCGC
>NZ_LMNZ01000014.1:0-19224 GCF_001423445.1 Rhizobium sp. Leaf311
AACGTGACCGATCGTGCCAATGTTGACGTGCGGCTTGTTGCGCTCAAACTTGCTCTTTGCCATTAGTGGCTCTCCATTCTGGTCCCTTGAAGGGAATAAACTCTAAAATTCGTTTGGGGCGTACCCGATCACTTCTGACCGGAGTACTTTGCCTGGATT
This sequence comes from Rhizobium sp. Leaf311, assembly GCF_001423445.1. Taxonomy (NCBI): domain Bacteria; kingdom Pseudomonadati; phylum Pseudomonadota; class Alphaproteobacteria; order Hyphomicrobiales; family Rhizobiaceae; genus Rhizobium; species Rhizobium sp. Leaf311. The sequence goes on from NZ_LMNZ01000014.1 coordinate 160, forward strand.
TCCTGAGCAACGTTGCTCGGAACCGGCGAATAATGATCGAAGGTCATCGAGTACTGTGCGCGGCCCTGAGACATGGAGCGCAGGTTATCGACGTACTTGAACATGTTGGCCAGCGGCACATGCGCGTTGATGACAACGGCAATACCACGGCTTTCCTGACCCTGGATCTGACCGCGACGCGAGTTCAGATCGCCGATCACGTCACCGACGTAATCTTCAGGGGTTACAACTTCGACCTTCATCATCGGCTCGAGAAGCTGTGCACCAGCCTTCTTCGCTGCTTCACGGAAGCAGGCACGCGATGCGATTTCGAACGCCAGAACCGAGGAGTCAACGTCGTGATATGCGCCGTCGATCAGGGTTGCCTTGACGCCGAGCATCGGGAAGCCAGCCAGAGGACCGGAAGACAGAACGCTTTCGATACCCTTCTGAACGCCCGGGATGTATTCCTTCGGAACAGCACCACCAACGATCTTGGACTCGAACTTGAAGTCTTCGCCTTCTGGGTTCGGTTCGAAGATGATCTTTACACGAGCGAACTGACCGGTACCACCGGACTGCTTCTTATGTGTGTAGTCTTCTTCGTGCTGACGCGTGATGGTTTCACGGTAAGCAACCTGAGGAGCGCCAACGGTAGCTTCAACCTTGAACTCGCGACGCATACGGTCAACGAGAATGTCGAGGTGAAGTTCACCCATGCCGGCGATGATCGTCTGACCAGATTCGTCGTCCGTCTTGACGCGGAACGAAGGATCTTCAGCTGCCAGGCGGTTGAGCGCGAGGCCCATCTTTTCCTGGTCGCCCTTGGTCTTAGGCTCGATAGCGATCTGGATAACCGGCTCAGGGAATTCCATGCGCTCGAGGATAACCGGCTTCAGAGGATCGCAAAGCGTATCACCTGTGGTGGTTTCCTTGAGGCCAGCCAGAGCAACGATGTCGCCAGCAAAGGCTTCTTCGATGTCTTCACGGCTATTGGAGTGCATCTGAAGCATACGGCCGACGCGCTCACGCTTGTCCTTGACCGTGTTGATGACAGATGTGCCCTTTTCCAGCTTGCCGGAATAGATACGTGCGAAGGTGAGCGAACCGACGAAGGGGTCGTTCATGATCTTGAACGCAAGCATCGAAAGCGGCTCAGAGTCGTCTGCGTGACGCTCGATTTCGGCTTCGGTCTTGAAGTCGATGCCCTTGATCGCAGGAATGTCCAGCGGCGAAGGCAGGTAATCGCAAACAGCGTCGAGCAGAGGCTGAACGCCCTTGTTCTTGAACGCGGTACCGCAGAACATCGGGTGGAACTTCACGTCGATGGTGCCGCGGCGAACGAGCGCACGGATCTTGTCGTTGTCAGGCATGTCGCCGTTCAGGTAGGCTTCCATCGCTTCTTCGTCGATCTCGACAACAGTCTCGATCAGCTTTTCACGATATTCTTCAGCCTTGGCCTTCATGTCCTCAGGGATTTCGACGACGTCCCACTGAGCGCCGAGCGATTCGTCGCGCCAGATGAGTGCGTTCATCTCGATCAGATCGACAACGCCCTTGAATTCGGTTTCTGCACCGATCGGGAGCTGCATGACAACTGCAGTGGCGCCGAGACGGGTCTTGATCATTTCTACCGAGCGGTAGAAGTCAGCACCGGTCTTGTCCATCTTGTTGCAGAAGATCATACGCGGAACGTTGTACTTCTCAGCCTGGCGCCAGACGGTTTCCGTCTGCGGCTCTACACCGGCGTTGGCGTCGAGAAGAGCGATAGCACCGTCGAGAACGCGCAGCGAACGCTCGACTTCGATCGTGAAGTCAACGTGGCCGGGGGTGTCGATGATGTTGAAACGGCGCATCTTGCCGTCGCGACCCTTCCAGAAGGTCGTCGTAGCAGCGGATGTGATCGTGATGCCACGCTCCTGCTCCTGCTCCATCCAGTCCATCGTGGCTGCGCCATCGTGAACTTCGCCGATCTTGTGCGACTTACCGGTGTAGTAAAGAATACGCTCGGTAGTGGTCGTCTTGCCGGCGTCGATATGCGCCATGATACCGAAATTGCGGTAGTCTTCGATTTTATATTCGCGAGCCATAACGGACTGCCTTTCGGATCGGTTAGATTACCAGCGGTAATGCGAGAATGCGCGGTTGGCGTCGGCCATCTTGTGCGTGTCTTCGCGCTTCTTGACGGCAGAACCGCGGTTGTTCGCAGCATCCATGAGTTCGCCGGAAAGGCGATCAACCATGGTTGTTTCGTTGCGCTTGCGCGCAGCAGCGATCAGCCAGCGGATTGCGAGTGCCTGACGGCGCTCTGGACGAACATCGACCGGAACCTGGTAGGTTGCACCACCAACGCGGCGCGAACGCACTTCAACGTGCGGAGCAACGTTGTCGAGGGCCGAATGGAACACGCCGAGCGGCTCCTGCTTCGTCTTGCCCTGCACGACGTCGAACGCGCCGTAAACGATGCTTTCTGCGACCGACTTCTTGCCGTGAAGCATGATGGCGTTCATGAACTTGGTAACGATCAGATCGCCGAACTTTGGATCCGGGTTGATCTCACGCTTTTCTGCACTATGGCGACGGGACATACTATTTGTCTCTCAACTTTGAATGACGCTTTACCACGCGGAGAACCTCGCGCAGCGCCGGAATTTGTTAAACCGAATTACTTCGGACGCTTCGCACCGTACTTCGAACGACGCTGCTTACGGTTCTTGACGCCCTGCGTATCGAGAACACCACGGATGATGTGGTAACGAACGCCCGGCAAGTCCTTTACGCGGCCGCCACGGATCATGACAACGGAGTGTTCCTGAAGGTTATGGCCTTCACCAGGAATGTAGCCGATGACTTCGAAGCCGTTGGTCAGGCGGATCTTGGCAACCTTACGAAGAGCCGAGTTAGGCTTCTTAGGGGTCGTCGTGTAAACGCGGGTGCAAACGCCACGCTTCTGTGGGTTTTCCTGCAGAGCAGGAACCTTATTACGCTTTACCTGTGCCTGACGTGGCTTGCGGATCAGCTGGTTTACGGTAGGCATATAACCATCCCTTGCAAAAACTACTTTAGCCACCCTCTCGGATGGCGGTTATACCGTTTCCGGCAACGACGCACGCATAGCCTCATGCGCAAAACGTGGCCCAATCCGGTTTTCACGGATGGACCACTCAATGCAGAGGACGTAAATCATACGTCGTGCGTGCAACATTCGTGTCTCGTACGTGTTTTTGGATCCTTGTTTGAGGTGATCTCCAGAACGAGTCGTTCCAGACGGCCAGACCTCACATTGGCTCCGATGGCGGGCGTACTACTGTTTTAGGCCGCTTTCGTCAAGGGTGAATCCAAATTTAGTCCCCCAAGCAGCGGCCTGAGACCCCTCGCCTACGGGATTTCGAAAGGCTTTTAACATAAACGCCCTCTCACCGCACGCTTTTCCCATTCCGGCCTTTGGGTTTTCATAAAACCCGTCTATTGATTCCCTTGAGGGCAAAGAAGAAGGCAGGCTGAAACCGCCTCTCCTTCACATACCCCACAATCATAGCCAGAAAAGGAATCGCGTCATGATTACAGAACCAGACAACGACAACGGACGCGACGATGCCATGGTGTTCATCGTCATCGGCAAGGCCTATGAGCGCGAAGGCGACGAAGGCATCGACATCCACGTCATCCTGAGCGCCCCCGACGATGACAGCGCCGTGCGCGAAGCGCTGAACGCCCTTTCCGAAGAAGGCTTCCTCGAAGCCGACCTCGACCAGATCGGCATGCTGACGGACGCGCCCGACGAAGAGCCCCATGCCTCGGCCTATCAGGGCGCGCTTGAGGGCGAAGTGGCGATCATCCGGTTTGCATGACCCATGACTGAGCGTGCTTTTGTTACGAGCGCGCTCAGACACCTTCAGCCAGATAGACACTGACCAGCTTGATCAACTCACTCTGTGTAGCATCATCACAGACATCGTCCCTCCGAGCTGCGTTGTGAATCACACCGTCGATAGCGTCAGACAACATCCGTCCAGAGATATGATCGCGTGCCTGCGTTTTTCGACTTCGATAGAATGCAACGGCGTTAGCGTAATAAGAAATATATTCGATCTCGAAACTACTGGCAGGATCTGAATACTTTGCAGACCCCGGCGCTTCATCCAGCAATACGCGGTGCAGGCCAGGATTGACGCTGTGAGCGGCAACCATATTCTTGACCAATCGCGTTGCGAATTCGACCGGACAGAGACCGTCAGCCACAACGCTGCGCATCACGGCCAGACAATCATCCAGGTGACGGAGCCGGATAGCATCCACCAAAGAGAGCTTGTCAGGAAAATATTGGTATAATGAACCGATGCTCACACCTGCAAGGTTGGCGACCTTATTCGTTGTGAAACCAGCATATCCATCACTTAAAACGCGAGCACCCGCCTGCACGATGATCTCGACAGTGGCGCGAGACCTGCTCTGACGTGGTTCTTTCCGCATGAAAGACGACTGCTTGGCAATGCGAGTAGACAAGTCAAATGCTCCATGGAAACATAAACACGTTACTCACGTTCTTAAACTTGCTTCGGATTTACAACAATGTCTAGTTTGCTAACCACTCTTTTCAGCTACAATGCTTGGGCTAACGCCGACCTATGCGATAAAATGAAGAGCGTCGATAGTAACGCTCATTCAAGCGAATTTGCTACTGCCCTAGGGCTGATTTGCCATTACAACGTTGTTGCAAAGATATTCTCTGGACATCTGCAAGGATTGGCCCACGGTTTTACCTCCGACACGCTGGAAGTGACCCCTCCACTTGATGAACTAAGGTCGCAAGTCTTATCGGTTGATCAATGGTATCTCGAATACATCAAGACCATTTCTGACGAATCTCTTGCTGAAACCGTCTCCTTCAGTTTTACGGACGGCGAAAAGGGATTGATGAGCCGAAAGGAAATGTTATTGCATGTAGCTTTGCACGCTACAGTTCATCGTGGCGAGGTTGCCCGCCTCCTGTGGCAACTATCGCTCACTCCGCCGTGGGAAACACTCGCCGTATTCGTCCATCAATGCGTGCCGCAGAGGCGGCTTCAAGGATTGAGCCCAACGCAGGATACCCAAGCAACACCTCGTCTATAATTACTTCAAAGGCCCAAACGCAAAAAACGCCCGGATTACTCCGGGCGTTTCTGTTTATAGAAAGCGGAGCCCCGATCAGGGCCCCTATCCCAGCCATCGTTACTCGGCAGCTGGAGCTTTCTCTGTCATGTCCTGCAGCATCTGGTTTGCGGAAGACGAGCCAGTGCTCTTCTTGCGCTCTTCGATGATGAGATCGTCGCGGCTTGTGGCGATGCGACGGATCTGGGTCATGGTGCCACCAGTACCGGCCGGGATGAGGCGGCCGACGATGACGTTTTCCTTGAGGCCCTGCAGCGTATCCGTCTTGCCGGCAATTGCAGCTTCCGTGAGAACCTTTGTGGTTTCCTGGAACGAAGCAGCCGAGATGAAGGATGGCGTCTGTAGCGATGCCTTGGTGATACCCAGAAGAACCGGGTCGCCGTAAGCAGGCTTCTTGCCTTCTTCGATCAGACGGTCGTTGTTGTCTTCCATCTCGATGCGATCAACGCTGTCGCCAACGATGTACTGCGAGTCACCTGCATCGGTGATTTCCACCTTCTGCAGCATCTGACGCACGATAACTTCGATGTGCTTGTCGTTGATGACAACGCCCTGCAAGCGGTAGACTTCCTGGATTTCGTTCACGAGGTAGGAAGCCAGAGCCTCTACACCCTTGATCGCCAGAATGTCGTGCGGTGCCGGGTTGCCATCGAGAATGTACTCGCCCTTTTCGATGTAGTCGCCTTCCTGAAGATGGAAGGGCTTGCCCTTCGGGATCAGGTATTCGACTGGCTCGACGCCATCTTCCGCAGGCTCGATCTGAACGCGACGCTTGTTCTTGTAGTCGCGGCCCAGACGGATCGTACCATCGATTTCGGCGATGATAGCGTGATCCTTTGGACGACGCGCTTCGAAGAGTTCGGCAACGCGCGGCAGACCACCGGTGATGTCCTTGGTCTTGGCGCTTTCCAGCGGCGAACGTGCAAGCACATCACCCTGGAAGACCTTCTGACCAGGCTCGACCGACAGAATAGCATCAACCGAAAGCTGGAAGCGGGCTTCACCGCCACGGGAGAGCTTCGCGACAGCGCCGGAAGCATCCTTGATGACGATCGATGGCTTGAGGTCCGAACCACGTGGTGTCGAACGCCAGTCAATAACCTGACGCTTGGTGATACCGGTGGATTCGTCGGTCGCTTCGAGAACGGAGAGACCATCGACCAGATCTTCGAAGTGAACTGTACCTTCCACTTCCGTCATCATTGGACGGGTGTAAGGGTCCCACTCTGCCAGACGCTGGCCGCGCTTGACCTTGTCGCCATCATCCACGAACAGCTTCGAACCGTAGGCAACACGCTGCGACGAACGCTCGACGCCACGCTCATCGAGAATGGTGACGGACATGTTACGGCCCATCGCGATGAGAACGCCTTCGGAGTTGCGCAGGCTGTTGCGGTTCTTGATCTGGATCGTGCCTTCGTAAGACGCTTCCAGGAACGACTGGTCGACCACGTTTGCCGTACCGCCAAGGTGGAAGGTACGCATGGTGAGCTGCGTGCCGGGTTCACCGATGGACTGAGCGGCGATAACGCCCACGGCTTCACCCATGTTGACAGGTGTACCGCGAGCAAGGTCACGACCGTAGCAGACGCCGCAGACACCGACCTGAATTTCGCAGGTCAGGGCAGAGCGGATGCGAACGGACTGAATGCCAGCCTTTTCGATGATTGCAACTTCGGCTTCGTCGATCAGCTTGCCGGCCTTGACGATGTTCTCGCCCGTGACCGGGTTGTCGATATCATCAAGAGCCGTACGACCGAGGATACGGGCGCCGAGCGAAGCAACAACCTGACCGGCATCGACGATGGCAGTCATGGTGAGGCCCTTGTCGGTGCCGCAATCCTTGGAGTTGACGATGCAATCCTGCGCGACGTCAACGAGACGACGTGTCAGGTAACCGGAGTTCGCCGTCTTCAGGGCCGTGTCTGCAAGACCCTTACGGGCACCGTGCGTCGAGTTGAAGTACTCGTTAACGGTCAGACCTTCCTTAAAGTTGGAAATGATCGGCGTTTCGATGATTTCGCCCGATGGCTTGGCCATAAGACCACGCATACCACCCAGCTGACGCATCTGGTTCGGTGAACCACGCGCACCGGAGTGGGACATCATGTAGATGGCATTCATCGGCTTCTGACGACCGGTCTCAGGATCAAACTCGACAGCCTTAATGCGGGCCATCATGTCTTCCGCGACCTTTTCAGTTGCCTTGCCCCAGGCGTCAACGACCTTGTTGTACTTTTCGCCCTGTGTGATCAGACCGTCATTGTACTGCTGTTCGTATTCCTTGACCAGGGTTTCGGTGTCACCGACGATCTTGACCTTGGTCTCCGGAATGATCATGTCGTCCTTGCCGAAGGAAATACCGGCGCGGCAGGCATGGGTAAAGCCGAGCTGCATGATGCGGTCACAGAAAATGACCGTGTCTTTCTGGCCGCAGTGACGGTAGACCGTGTCGATCATCTTGGAGATGTTCTTCTTGGTCATTTCCTGGTTGCAGGTTTCGAAAGGCACGTTGACGTTCTTCGGCAGAAGTTCGCCAATGATCATGCGGCCAGGTGTCGTCTCATAGATCTTCGAAACCGGCTTGCCATCGGCATCAACGGTCTTGAAGCGGCCACGAATCTTCGCATGAAGCGTCACGACCTTGTTTTCAAGCGCGTGATGCAACTCGCCCATGTCAGAGAAAGCCATGCCTTCGCCGGGCTCGTTCTGGTTCATGATCGACAGATAGTAGAGGCCGAGAACCATGTCCTGCGACGGAACGATGATCGGCTGACCGTTTGCAGGGTGCAGAATGTTGTTGGTCGACATCATCAGCACGCGTGCTTCCAGCTGCGCTTCGAGCGACAGTGGAACGTGAACAGCCATCTGGTCACCGTCGAAGTCGGCGTTGAAGGCCGTGCAGACGAGCGGATGAAGCTGGATTGCCTTGCCTTCGACCAGCATGGGTTCGAAGGCCTGGATGCCCAGACGGTGCAGCGTTGGAGCGCGGTTCAACAGAACCGGATGCTCGCGGATGACCTCATCGAGGATATCCCAGACTTCCGGCTTTTCCTTTTCAACCAGCTTCTTGGCCTGCTTGACGGTGGAGGAGTAACCCTTCGCATCAAGGCGGGCATAGATGAACGGCTTGAACAGCTCGAGCGCCATCTTCTTTGGCAGACCGCACTGGTGAAGCTTGAGCTCAGGACCAGTCACGATAACCGAACGACCGGAATAGTCGACACGCTTGCCGAGAAGGTTCTGACGGAAGCGACCCTGCTTGCCCTTGAGCATGTCGGAGAGTGACTTCAGCGGACGCTTGTTCGCACCCGTGATGACGCGACCGCGACGGCCGTTATCGAACAGCGCATCGACGGATTCCTGCAACATACGCTTTTCGTTGCGGATGATGATGCCAGGCGCACGAAGCTCGATCAGGCGCTTCAGACGGTTGTTACGGTTGATCACGCGACGATAGAGATCGTTAAGGTCAGAGGTCGCAAAACGGCCACCATCCAGCGGAACCAGCGGACGCAGGTCCGGTGGAATGACTGGAACAACCTTCATGATCATCCACTCGGGACGATTGCCAGATTCCATGAAGTTCTCAACAATCTTGAGGCGCTTCATGAATTTCTTCTGCTTAAGATCGGATGTCGTCTCGGCAAGCTCGGTGCGCAGGTCACCAGCAATCTTTTCGAGATTCATCGAAGCCAGCATTTCGTAGATGGCTTCAGCACCAATCATGGCGGTAAACTGATCTTCGCCGAATTCATCGACGGCGATCATGTATTCTTCTTCGTTCAGAAGCTGGTTCTGCTTCAAGGACGTCAGGCCGGGTTCGGTGACGATGTAGTTCTCGAAATACAGAACGCGCTCGACATCCTTCAGCGTCATGTCGAGCAATGTCGAGATACGAGACGGAAGCGACTTCAGGAACCAGATATGGGCAACGGGCGCAGCCAGTTCGATATGGCCCATGCGCTCACGGCGAACGCGCGACAGCGTGACTTCGACGCCGCACTTTTCGCAGATGATGCCCTTGTACTTCATACGCTTGTACTTGCCGCACAAGCACTCATAGTCCTTGATCGGTCCGAAGATACGCGCGCAGAAAAGACCGTCACGCTCTGGCTTGAACGTACGGTAGTTGATGGTTTCCGGCTTCTTGATCTCGCCATAAGACCAGGAAAGGATTTTTTCCGGGCTGGCGATCGAAATCCGGATGGAATCGAAGTGCTGCGCCGGTACCGACGGGTTGAAAAGGTTCATGACCTCTTGGTTCATGCCTGTCTCCTTAGGGGTTTGGCCCCTTGCTTGCATCTGGCACGGTGAGTCCGCATCACCGACCAATGCCTAAAACATGATTAACCGCAAAATGCGGCGGAAGTTTCTCCCCGGAGGCCAGGCCTCGGGTGAAACTGGCAGGCACCCCAAAAGGTGCCTGCCATTCTGTTTCGTTATTCCGCCGCGTCAGGCAGCTGATCCGCCGCATTGGCGTCGTCGAGCTTCGAATTCTCGAGTTCGACGCTGAGACCAAGCGAGCGCATTTCCTTGACGAGAACGTTGAAGCTCTCCGGAATGCCGGCTTCGAAGGTGTCGTCGCCACGGACGATTGCTTCGTAAACCTTGGTACGGCCCGCCACGTCGTCCGACTTGACGGTGAGCATTTCCTGCAACGTGTAGGCTGCACCGTAAGCTTCCAGAGCCCAGACTTCCATTTCCCCGAAGCGCTGACCGCCGAACTGCGCCTTACCACCCAGCGGCTGCTGGGTAACGAGCGAGTAAGGACCGATCGAACGGGCATGGATCTTGTCGTCGACCAAGTGGTTCAGCTTGATCATGTACATGTAGCCGACGGTTACCTTACGGTCGAAGGTTTCACCGGTACGGCCATCATACAGAACAGACTGACCGGACTCATTCAGACCGGCTCTGGTCAACATGGCGGCAACGTCGGGCTCATGCGCACCGTCGAAGACCGGCGTCGCAATGGAAACGCCCTTCTTGGACTGCTCGGCAAGACGGATCAGGGACTCGTCATCAAACTGCGAGACTTCATCCTTGGCTTCCGATGCGTAGACTTCCGTCAGTTCGCGCTTCAGATCGGTGATGTCGAGTGTCTTGTGATACTCTTCCAGCATGTCGCCGATCTTCTTGCCCATACCGGCGCAAGCCCATGCGAGATGCGTTTCGAGAATCTGACCGACGTTCATGCGCGAAGGCACGCCCAGCGGGTTCAAGCAGATGTCGACATGCGTACCATCTTCCAGGAACGGCATATCTTCGACAGGCACGATACGCGAGACAACGCCCTTGTTACCGTGACGGCCAGCCATCTTGTCGCCCGGCTGGATCTTGCGCTTAACAGCAACGAAGACCTTGACCATCTTCATGACGCCCGGAGGCATTTCATCGCCGCGCTGAACCTTCTCGACCTTGTCCATGAAGCGCTGTTCAAGGCGCGACTTGGATTCGTCGTACTGACCGCGAAGCGCTTCCAGCTCGGACTGAGCCTTTTCGTCTTCAACGGCGAACATCCACCACTGCGAGCGGGGATATTCGGATACGACGGCGTTCGAAAGCTCGACGCCCTTCTTGAAGCCCTTCGGACCAGCAATCGAAACCTGTCCACGGAGCATCTCAATCAGACGACCGTAGACGTTACGATCCAGGATAGCCTGTTCGTCGTCGCGGTCCTTGGCTAGACGTTCGATTTCCTCGCGCTCGATTGCCATCGCACGCTCGTCTTTCTCGACGCCGTGGCGGTTGAACACGCGGACTTCGACGACAGTACCAAACGTGCCCGGAGGCATGCGCATGGATGTGTCGCGAACGTCGGAAGCCTTTTCACCGAAGATGGCGCGCAGAAGCTTTTCTTCCGGCGTCATCGGGCTCTCGCCCTTCGGCGTGATCTTGCCGACGAGGATGTCGCCAGGCTGAACTTCCGCACCGATGTAAACGATACCGGCTTCGTCGAGGTTCTTCAGCGCTTCTTCCGAGACGTTCGGAATATCGCGCGTGATTTCTTCAGGACCAAGCTTGGTGTCGCGGGCCATCACTTCGAATTCTTCGATGTGGATGGAGGTGAACACGTCGTCGGAGACGATGCGCTCGGACATCAGGATCGAGTCTTCGTAGTTGTAACCGTTCCAAGGCATAAACGCGACGAGCGCGTTGCGGCCAAGCGCCAAGTCACCGAGGTCGGTCGAAGGACCGTCAGCGATGATGTCACCCTTATTCAGAACGTCGCCAACGGCGACCAGCGGACGCTGGTTGACGCAGGTGTTCTGGTTGGAGCGCTGGAACTTCTGCAGACGATAGATATCGACGCCGGACTTGCCTGCATCGAGGTCTTCGGTTGCACGGATAACGATACGCGTTGCGTCGACCTGGTCGACCACACCGCCACGACGGGCAGCAATGGCAGCGCCGGAGTCACGGGCAACGATCGGCTCCATGCCGGTTCCAACGAACGGAGCTTCCGCACGCAGAAGCGGAACGGCCTGACGCTGCATGTTCGAGCCCATGAGAGCACGGTTGGCGTCGTCGTTTTCCAGGAATGGAATGAGAGCCGCAGCGACCGAAACCAGCTGCTTCGGCGAAACGTCCATCAGGTTGATGTTGTCACGCGGAGCCAGCATAACTTCGCCGGAGTGACGGCAAACGACGAATTCTTCCGTAAACGCGCCTTCAGCGTCCAGTTCAGCATTCGCCTGCGCAACGTAATACTTCGCCTCTTCCATAGCGGAGAGGTAGATGACGTCTGTTGTCACCTTGCCGTCGATGATCTTGCGGTACGGGCTTTCGATAAAGCCGTACTTGTTGACGCGGGCAAAGGTTGCAAGCGAGTTGATCAGACCGATGTTCGGGCCTTCCGGCGTTTCGATCGGGCAAATACGACCGTAGTGGGTCGGGTGAACGTCGCGGACTTCGAAGCCTGCGCGCTCGCGGGTCAGACCACCCGGTCCAAGAGCCGAAAGACGGCGCTTGTGGGTGATTTCCGAAAGCGGGTTCACCTGGTCCATGAACTGCGACAGCTGCGAGGAGCCGAAGAATTCGCGAACGGCAGCAGCGGCAGGCTTTGCGTTGATCAGATCCTGCGGCATCACGGTGTCGATTTCGATCGAGGACATACGTTCCTTGATCGCACGTTCCATGCGCAGCAGACCCAGACGGTACTGGTTCTCCATCAACTCACCGACCGAGCGGACACGACGGTTACCGAGGTTGTCGATATCGTCGATTTCGCCCTTGCCGTCGCGCAGTTCGACAAGCATCTTGACCACAGCCAGGATGTCTTCCTTGCGCAGCGTGCGCACGGTGTCTTCTGCATCGAGATCGAGGCGCATGTTCATCTTCACGCGGCCAACCGCGGAAAGGTCATAGCGCTCGCTATCGAAGAACAGCGAGTTGAACATGGCTTCGGCCGAATCCATGGTCGGTGGCTCACCCGGACGCATGACGCGGTAGATGTCGAACAGAGCTTCCTGACGGTTCTCGTTCTTGTCTGCAGCCAGCGTGTTGCGGATGTAGGCGCCAACATTGACGTGGTCGATGTTGAGGATCTGGATTTCGTCGAAACCCGAGTCCAGCATCAACTTCAGCGTCTTCTCGTCGATTTCGTCGCCGGCTTCGAGATAGATTTCACCCGTCTCGTAGTTGACGATGTCTTCGGCCAGGTAATTGCCGTAGAGATCTTCGTCGGTCGCCTTGAGGAACTTCAGGCCCTTGTCGGAGAGCTGGCGCAGCAGACGCGGCGTCAGCTTTTTGCCGGCTTCGACAACGACTTCGCCTGTGTCAGCGTCGACCAGTTCGGTGATTGCCTTGGCACCCTTCAGCACGTCAGGCTGATAAGGGAAACGCCAGCCATCGCCGTCACGGGTGTAGGCAGCCTTCGTGTAGAAGGTCGACAGGATTTCTTCGCCATCCATGCCAAGCGCCATCAGAAGCGATGTTGCAGGCAGCTTGCGACGACGGTCGATACGTGCGTAAACGACATCCTTGGCGTCGAATTCGATATCGAGCCAGGAACCGCGATATGGGATGACGCGAGCAGCAAACAGAAGCTTGCCGGACGAGTGGCTCTTGCCCTTGTCGTGGTCGAAGAAGACGCCCGGCGAACGGTGCATCTGCGAAACGATGACGCGCTCCGTACCGTTGACGATGAACGTACCGTTGTTGGTCATGAGCGGCATGTCGCCCATGTAGACGGACTGTTCCTTGATGTCCTTGATGGACTTTGCGCCTGTATCTTCATCGATATCAAACACGATGAGGCGCAGCGTCACCTTGAGCGGCGCTGCGTAGGTCAGATCGCGCTGACGGCATTCCTCGACGTCGAACTTCGGTGCTTCGAATTCGTAGGATACGAATTCGAGCATGGACGCACCGGAGAAGTCGGTGATCGGGAATACGGACTTGAATACGGCATTCAATCCCTCGTCGGGACGACCGCCCTTGGGCTCGTCAACCATGAGAAACTGGTCGTACGAAGCCTTCTGAACCTCGATGAGGTTCGGCATTTCCGCTACTTCTGGAATTTTGCCGAAAAACTTGCGTACGCGCCTGCGACCGTTAAACGAAAGGGTCTGAGCCATCGTCGCTCCTTTAAAATTGCATCCGGGCCTGCAACGGACGGGAACCGCTGGCCAGTCGATCCCGTCAATCCAATGAGTGTCTTCAATCTCGTTTCACGTCCCGAATTGTAAGGCCGGATTGCCTGTACAGCGCGGTTCGAAACCATTCTCTTGAAGAACCCATTACCCAAAAGCCATTTTCACGCGGCTTTTGGGTAAAAAGTTCGGTAGAAATGTAAACAGGAGACGGCGCGAACGCCGCCTCCCGAACATTCCAAGATTACTTAACGTCGATCTTGGCGCCTGCGTCTTCAAGCTTCTTCTTGAGGTCAGCAGCTTCAGCCTTGGAAACGGCTTCCTTGACAGGCTTAGGAGCGCCTTCAACGAGGTCCTTAGCTTCCTTCAGGCCGAGACCTGTGATAGCGCGGACTTCCTTGATGACGTTGATCTTGTTGGCGCCAGCGTCAACCAGGATAACGTCAAATTCTGTCTTTTCTTCTTCAGCAGGAGCAGCAGCAGCACCGCCAGCAGCAGCAACAGCTACTGGAGCAGCGGCGGAAACGCCCCACTTTTCTTCGAGAAGCTTGGACAGTTCTGCAGCTTCCAGAACGGTCAATGCGGAGAGGTCGTCAACGATCTTAGCGAGATCAGCCATGTTATAGTTCCTTTAATTCGGTTCGAACCGGTTTGAATATTTACAGCGAAAAACCGCCTTAAGCGGCTTCGTCCTTCTTGGAGTATGCCGAGAACACGCGGGCAAGCTGGCTTGCCGGTGCCGAAACAACCGTAGCGATACGCGTAGCAGGGGCGTTGAGTAGGCCCAGCAGCTTTCCGCGCAGCTCGTCCAACGAAGGCAGGGTCGCAAGCGACTTGACTGCATCAGCGTTGAGCGTAGTTGCCCCCATGGCGCCGCCGAGAACAACGACCTTGTCGTTCGTCTTAGCGAAGTCCATGACGACTTTCGGAGCAATCATAGGGTCAGTGCTGTATGCAATCAGCGTCTGTCCCTTGAAGAGATCGATGATCCCTTCCGACTCCGTACCCTGAAGAGCGATCTTGGCCAGGCGGTTCTTCGCGACCTTGACGGTGCCGCCAGCAGCACGCATTTTCGAACGAAAATCGTTCATCTGCGCAACTGTGACACCAGCATAGTGGGCCACGACAACTGAACCGGAAGCCTTGAAGACTTCGTTCAGCTCCGTGACGAATTCGCGTTTTTCCGCTCTTTCCACTGTCTGTCTCCAGTAGATGGGAACACATTGAACTGTGAGCCCATCGGGTTTGCCTTTGCCTCAAGAGATCTTGTTGCCAAAATCTCAAGCGACGCTTGAGGATCCTGTCCCCCGCTCTGTCGCCGCAAACGGCTTCAGGCACAGGCACATCAGGTTCGAACCGGATTATTAGGCATCTTCAGATGCGAAAATCCGGGCCTTACCCGTCTCATGCAGGCTAATGATTAAGGCCTAGATCCCGAAGGAAATGGGCCGCCAGCAATCTCGGACAGGAATTCCAGGTTTCCCTGGAAATTTCCGGCCCTTGCGAGCCGGAAATCTTGTTTGCCGCATCCCGCAAGGGACGTAGCGAATTGATTAGGCCGTAACCGACGATAGCTCGATGCGAACGCCTGGACCCATGGTCGAGGAGATCGCTACGCGCTTGACGTAGTTGCCCTTTGCGCCAGCTGGCTTCGCCTTGATGACGGCGTCAGCAAAAGCCTTGATGTTTTCTTCGAGTGCCTTGGCATCGAAGGAAGCCTTGCCGATGCCGGCGTGTACGATACCGGCCTTTTCGACGCGGAATTCGACAGCGCCGCCCTTGGAAGCCTTGACAGCTCCAGCAACGTCCATCGTAACCGTACCGACCTTCGGGTTAGGCATCATGCCGCGTGGGCCGAGAACCTTGCCGAGACGACCGACGAGAGGCATCATGTCAGGAGTGGCGATAACGCGATCGAAGTCGATCTTGCCGCCCTGAACGATTTCCAGCAGGTCTTCTGCACCAACGATGTCTGCACCAGCAGCCTTGGCTTCATCAGCCTTGGCGCCACGAGCAAAAACTGCGACGCGAACGTCACGGCCTGTGCCGTTTGGCAGGTTGACAACGCCGCGAACCATCTGGTCTGCGTGACGTGGGTCAACACCGAGGTTCATGGACACTTCAACGGTTTCGTCGAACTTGGCCACTGCCCGTTCCTTGACCATCGAGATGGCGTCGGTGAGGACGTAGAGGGTCTTTGGATCAACGCCTTCGCGGATCTTCTGTACGCGCTTTGCAAGCTTTGCCATGATCAACCTACCACTTCCAGGCCCATGGCGCGGGCAGAGCCCTCAACCATAGCCATTGCGCCTTCGATGTTGGCTGCGTTCAGATCCTTCATCTTGGCTTCAGCGATCGTCTTGACCTGAGCCTTGGTGATGGAGCCGACCTTGGCGCCCTTGCCAGGCGTCTTGGAACCGGAGGTGATCTTCGCTTCCTTCTTCAACCAGTACGTCATTGGCGGCTGCTTCATGACGAAGGTGAAGGACTTGTCCTGGTAATAGGTGATGACGACCGGAATCGGCATACCCTTTTCCATTTCCTGCGTAGCAGCGTTGAACGCCTTGCAGAATTCCATGATGTTAATGCCACGCTGACCAAGCGCAGGACCAATTGGCGGGGACGGGTTGGCCGATCCTGCCTTGACCTGAAGCTTGAGCTGGCCTGCAACTTTCTTAGCCATATCTCTCTGCCTTTCAAATCGAACCGGTTACCCGGCTCATATGCCGGAAAATCCGGCGGCTGCGGTTGCGTGGTGCGATCCCTGCCCCGGCTTGAGAGCCAGGAAATCTTCCACGCGTTATGCGGACTTGCCGCATCACATCAGTTGGAAAGCAATGACTTGCCTGTTCTTCCTGATGAATTGGATGAAAGGCGCAAGCGCCTTTCCGATCTCGTCAAACCTTCTCGACCTGAGCATATTCCAGCTCAACCGGTGTCGCACGACCGAAGATCGAAACTTCCACCTTCAGGCGCGAACGCTCTTCATCGACATCCTGAACCACACCGTTGAACGATGCGAACGGACCATCGGAGACGCGAACCTGCTCGCCGATTTCGAACGATACCGAAGACTTCGGACGCTCGACGCCTTCCTGAACCTGACCGAGAATCCGGTCTGCTTCAGAATCTGGAATCGGAACAGGCTTGTTATCCGAACCCAGAAAGCCCGTAACCTTGGGCGTATTCTTGATGAGGTGGTAAGCCTCATCCGTCAGGTTGGCGCGCACCAGCACGTAACCCGGGAAAAACTTGCGCTCGCTATCGACCTTGCGACCACGACGAACCTCGACAACCTTTTCGGTCGGCACGAGGATTTTCTCAAACAAATGATCAAGGCCCTTCTGACGAACCTTCTCTTCGATCGACTCAGCGACCTTCTTTTCGAAGTTCGAATATGCCTGAACGATATACCAACGCGCTGCCATCTTTACTCTCCGCTCAATTCGTTACCGGCCGACGCTCAGAACGAGACTGAGCAACCAGCCGATAAGCTGGTCAGCCGCAAAGAAGAACAGTGCCGCAAAGATGACCATAACCAGCACCATAGCCGTAGAAATCATCGTTTCGCGGCGCGACGGCCAAGTGATCTTCGACGCTTCGGCGCGAACCTGCTGCAGAAACGTAAACGGATTGGTTTTGGATGCCATTGACTGCCCACGCAATTACGGCACGTAAAGCCGATACTAATCAGCCCCACGCACCGCGTGTCTGTTTTGACCTACATAAACGCCGATTCCCAATTTAACAAGAGGAAATCGACATTCGGCGAATTTGACCGGTACACCGGCACCTCACCTGCCCTGCAGCGATGCCCCGCGCTTGCGGATGAGGAATGGCAGGGGCAGTAAGGCTCGAACTTACGACCTGCGGTTTTGGAGACCGCCGCTCTACCAACTGAGCTATACCCCTGCAGCACCGAAACCGGGGACACTAAACCGCGTCCCTCAATCGGTATGCCGCTCTTTAAAGCGCGAATAAAAGAATGGCAAGGGTGTTTTTGATTTTTTCCACCAACACCCTGCGGATTCCATTTATCTCACGTCTTCACATAGTTGCGCCAGTTGTGCTCTTCCTTGAAGCCGAGGACTTCGCGGATCTTGCGGTTGGAATAAAGTCCTTCTCCCTCTTCCAACTCGCGGGTAAACGGGACATCCGGGAAATATCGACGGGCGAGCTCTGTCGCAGGCACGTCGGCGGTCGGCGTGTCATTTGCGGCGTTGAAGACCTGAAATCCCAGCCCGTCCTTTTCCACACAAAGATAGCAGATCTGGCCGAGGTCACGGGCATCGATGTAATTCCAGGCGTTGCGCTTGCGGCTTTCCGGATCGGCCAGGAACGCAGGGAACTTATCATATTCATGCGGCTCGATGACATTGCCGATTCGCAGCGCATAGATATCGATCCCGAAACGCTCCGCGAACGCCCTGGCCGTCTTTTCATTCACGACCTTTGACAGTCCATAGGAATCCATCGGGTCGACATCATAGTCTTCTTCAAGCGGGAACTGGTGGGCATCCTTGTGGCCTTCGGCGAAGCAGATGCCGTAGGTTGTCTCGGATGAGGCTATGATGATCTTGCTGATGCCGAGCTTCGCCGCGGCTTCGATGACATTATACGTACCCATCGTGTTGACGCGGAATGTTTCGTTGTCCGGCTTGATCAGGATGCGCGGTATGGCAGCAAAGTGGATCACCGCATCATAGGGGACCACACCCCTGCCCGTCTCCAGATCGGCGAAATCACGATGCATGGATAGCGCGTTGAACACTTGTCCGCTGTCGGTGACATCGACAGTCAGGTTGGTCACGCCAGGACTTTCCAGCGGGACTAGGTCGAGATTGTGGACTTCGTATCCGTTCGCCACGAGCCAGGGCACGACATGCTTGCCCGCCTTGCCGGAGCCGCCCGTGAATAGAATGCGCTTTGCCATGAAATCTCTCCCGACGCTTTAAACAGGAGGGATAGGTAAGGACTTTATCCAGCGGCACAAGGGCCAATATCTCGGTTCGGCGACAAACAAAAAAGCCCCGCTGTTTCCAGCGGGGCTTTCGTTTCTCCCTTACGGGAAAAGATTACTCGACGATCGAAGCAACGATGCCAGCGCCGCGTGCAAATCGCGCTTGCGCGCCATTTGCACATCTTTGTTGCCGTCGGCAGGCTTTCGGCATCGCCTATCGATTGTTATTCAACAATCGAGGCAACGATGCCGGCGCCGACGGTACGGCCGCCTTCGCGGATAGCGAAGCGCAGCTTTTCTTCCATCGCGATCGGAACGATCAGCTCAACAGCAACGGTAACGTTGTCGCCTGGCATAACCATTTCCGTGCCTTCT
>NZ_LMNZ01000015.1:0-28579 GCF_001423445.1 Rhizobium sp. Leaf311
GTCAGCTTGCGTCGCGTGCTTGCAATCGGGTGCGACGACGCAGGGACGACAAAGTGCGACGCTCACTTCCCATGCCTGTTATCTGCAAACCTGGAATTCGGACAATAGGACTGGCCATTGAGCGACCTAACAAGCAAGACGGGTGACGGCATTCACGAAAATCACTATTGCAGTGTGCCGGATTGCAAGAAGTGGGGCGGCTTTGGATTCAACCCCAGCAAGGCTGAGCAGGTCCAGTGGTGGTGCTGGGCACACTACCCGTATAAAGAGCCGAACAAATGAGGTCTGTATTTTTTGCCGCGGCAGCGATAGCAATTCCGTTGATACCATCGTGACGTGACCGCGAAGATGATCAGTTTACAGATTTGGGATCGCCGTGGGGCGGCATTTGGTGAAGACCCATATGTGACCCCGATCGTTAGACAAAGTCATTTCAACGGAAAACATCATTTAGCTGGCCCAGTCGGCTTGCACTCCATCCCGGAGAACAGCGTCTCTTTCACTATTTTACGTTTAGCTCTCGCGACGCCGCTGATGGATCGGTGCGCTGTGGAACATACGACGTTAAGCCGGGGTCAATAAGGTTCGAATACTCGATCTCAGCTGAAAACATGCGAATGATGCGAGGAGTTTACTCAATAACTGAAGACGAAATGGTCAACTTCATCAGATCATTTGAGGCGGCACAACACTACAAGTACACGCAGCAGAGATAACCAAAAAGGCCGGGGCGAAACCGCACCGACCTTCCTGTCGCTTCTCACTTCTGCCAGTACATCCGTGGTCAGGCCGCAAGCTACTTGGCTGTAGGAATGCGCGGAGGCAGCGTTGGTTCCGCCTCCGCATTCATATCACTTACGGTACGACAAGCCGCCCCAAACACGACCTTCATCGCGGTGACGTCCACCATGCACGGCGCCAATATAGGCCGCTGCTGCGGCTACGAGCGAAGATGCCGCAAGAAGAAACGCCGTGAGGATACCGGTAACACGGGCTTTCTCAGCCGCGTCTGCAGCGGCAGTCTTGGCGTCCTGCATTGTCTTTTCGGCCTTTGCTGTCAGTTCGTCGATCTTCTTCTGAGCTTCATCGACGCGCTGTTGCGCTGTTGTACGAACAGTCTGAACACGTTCCACAGCCTGGTTTACGCGGTTCTGCGCATCTGCCTGGGGAATGCCTGTGCGAGCAGCGATCTGGTTGGCCATCCATGCCTTATCGGCGTCGGAGATTTCACCCGTCGAAAGCAGATTGCTCAGTATGCCGCTTGCTTGGCGCTGAAAGTCACCACTATTGGGATCGGCATTTAATGCAGGGGTATCAGTGCGCAGCAAAGTGTCTGTGAAGTAGTCGATCGGATTGGATTTAAGTCCCTGTGGCAAGGACTGTTCAATGCTTGGAGCGGCAGCCTGACCAGCACCCTGCGCGATGCCACCAACAGCATTACCTGCTCCTGACACCACGCCGCCCGCCAGCTGACCCACTCCTTGCGCGGCACCACCTACAGCGGAGCCAGTGGCTTCAACTGCAGTTTGAGCAACACTACCGACAGCCTTGACGCCGCCCGAAACAACGCTAAGCGCCAGGAAAGCGGAAACAACCGTACCGATACCCCAAACGACAAGACCATTAACACCGTCTCGAGTCGTGCGTTCGTCACTGGTCGTCGTTTCAGACGCTGGGCGTCGCATGCGGCCAGAGATGTACCCTCCGAGCATATAGGATGCGACCATCGACACGACCACAAAGAGCCCGGTCACGACAAGCCATGTGACACTGATTTCGCCGCCGTTATCTGCGGAGATAGCGTTCAGTCCCAGACCACCGGCAAACGCGGTAAATACAGCCATTGTACCGGACGTGATCGCTGTTCCAGCAAAAATTGCTGGCCAATCAACGTAGCTGCGATTTTGATTTTCAATCAATGTAGACTCTACCATCAACGTAGTCCCAACAATGAGAGGACAAACAGTACAACGACGACTAGTCCCACCAGATAAATGATCGAATTCATGAAGGTCTCCCTAAAAAAGCCGGAGCATAGGATGGCAAGTGGCTCACATAAAACTCCGAGCGCAATGACGCTCGGAGCGATAACCAGCGGTACGATAAAAGGTTCATTCGCCAATGCGAATAAATGAGCCGCGGCGGCACCTTATCTAAAAGCATGTCAATCCAGCAGCTCTGCCGGAACCTTGCCGCCGTTCTCAGACAGCTTCTTGAGAAGCGCCTTGTGCAGCCAGGTGTTCATCGCTGCTGAACCGTCGGCCTCTCCAGTGTAGCCAAGCTCGTGCGCCAGTTCCTTACGTTCTGCAAGGCTGGCATCCATGCCGAGAGCCTTCATTAGGTCGACGATCGAGTGCTTCCAGTCAAGCTTCTGGCCGCTTCTCTTCACCGCGGCGTCAAGCTGTGAGGCAACATCAACTGTCTGGTTTGCGCCTGCTGTTGTTGGTGCAGATGGCACCGGTGCCGACGCGCCGGATGTGCTTGGGGCAGCTGGGCCGGTACCGCCTACGGGTGGCGCGGTCGTTACGGCTGGCTCAGGGATGGAGGATGGTGCTGGAGTGGGCTCTGCTGCTGATGGCGATGCCTGTTCTGCGTGGGCTGCGCCGCCGAAAATGGCGTCTCTGATTTTACCGAATATGCTCATTGTGTTTTCTCCCTTTGTCTAATGATCACAAGGGACAAACGGATTGGATTCGGTTGCGTTCCTAAGCAAATACTAAAAAGCCGCCAGCTCTTTAAAGCTGACGATTTGCTCAATGAAAAGGAAAAGGCGACCTTTCGACCGCCCTCCCCGTATCGAACCCGCATAGCCCCCGTCGTGAATGGTCTCATCCCGGTCGCTAAGTAACCGCAATAGAGGGGGGCATCGACAAGATTGATCAGGCGGGGCACAATGAGGTTGATTATGGACAAGCGAGCTCTGGCGGAACTTTTTCGTGGCCGCTTGCTAGAACTTGTGACACGTTCGGGCGTCACTCACTCCGCGTTTGCAGCCGGGATCGGCATTGACCGCTCGGCGCTTTCGCAGCTTTTGTCGGGTGATTCGGCGCGTCTGCCGCGCGTGGAAACCCTCCTCAACATTGCCGAGCGCCATGCGGTTTCGCTCGATTGGCTTTTGGGCATCTCGCTCGCTTCCACCGGGGGAATATGAGCGGCACCAACCTCCGCTCGGCCGCCGCCATTGATGAGCTTCAACCCCGTGATGGCGCATCGTTTGTCATAGGCGTGAAGAACCAGCCGGCCTGAGCATGGAGGAACGGACGTGTTTGTTCACGTATCTACCTTGCAGCAAGGTGGGTCGCTGAGAGAAGGTGACAATGTCACTTTCGAAGTTGGCCAAGACCGCAAGACCGGTAGATCGAAGGCTGAGAACGTTAGCGTGCTCTGATCTGCGGACCTTGAGGCCAGCCTGACCGAAAAAACGGCAAGCTGGCATCGCTCTCGACAGAACTTACTGAAAATTCCGACTTTTCACCTTCAGCGTATCGATGTGCAAATCCCGCACGAATATGTCCCGCGCCTCGGGCAATGGTTTTTGTCTATCGCGAGAGTCCCCACCACCCGCCGAGCCATGAGCGAACTCGTCTCCTCGTCCTGATGGTGCCTTAAACACAACATCCATATCAGCCAGCCCGGAAAGGTCTGCAGACAGGTCGAACAATTGCTGGGCTACCAGATGCACGACCTCCCCTTCCCGCTGAATTCGTCCGTTGATGGCCATCATGCTCGATCCGAGCACAACGCGGCGCCGCCTCTCGAATAAACTCGGCCAGACGACCACGTTCGCAGGACCGGTCTCGTCTTCTATCGTGATAAACATCACGCCTTTCGCGCTTCCAGGCTTCTGCCGGACCAGGACAAGACCTGCGGTGTAGACCCATCGCCCGTCGCGGGCCGACATTGCGTCTTCGCACGTCACCATGCTGCGCTTGGTCAAGCTCTCCCGCAGGAATGCCATTGGATGTTCGCGCAGTGTCAGGCCGACGTGACCATAGTCCGCGACGACATTGTGCCCTTCGGTCATCTGCCGGAGCTCGACTTCAGGCTCCGCCTGCTCAGCGATCGATTTCTGCTCGCGGTCTGCAGCCGCTGCAAACAGCGGCAACGGCTCATCGCGCAGCGCCTTGATCGCCCAGAGCGCATCGCGGCGTTCGAGTTGAAGCGATGACCGGAAGGCGTCGGCCTCTGCGAGCTCAACGAGGGACGCAGCCGGAACACTAGATCGACGCCACATATCATCGACCGAACTGAAACCATCATCCATGCGCGCGGCAATGATCCGGGCCGCGTCCGATGCTGCCAGTCCTTTTACCATCCGCATCCCGAGACGCACTGCATGGCGATCGGTATTTCCGATCGGCTCCAGTGTGCAGTCCCAACGGGACCGATTGATGCATATCGGCCGGACCTCGACGCCGTGCGCGCGGGCATCACCGACGATCTGTGCCGGGGCATAAAAACCCATTGGCTGGGAATTCAGGAGCGCAGCGCAAAACACATCCGGAAAATGGCACTTGATGTAATTAGAAGCGTAGGCAATCAGCGCGAAGGAGGCGGCGTGTGATTCCGGAAAGCCGTAGGATCCAAAGCCCTCGAGTTGGGAAAAAGTCTTCTCGGCAAACTCGGCTGTGTAGCCGTTTTTCACCATGCCGGAGACCAGCTTCTCCTTGAACCTGCTGACACCACCCGTAAATTTGAACGTAGCCATGCTTTTTCGAAGCTGATCGGCCTCACCTCCCGTGAACCCAGCGCAAACCATGGCAACACGCATGGCACTTTCCTGAAACAGCGGCACGCCCAAAGTCTTGCCCAGTACGGCTTCCAGTTCCGGCGTCGGATATTCGACTTTTTCCTTGCCTTCGCGGCGGCGAAGATAGGGATGGACCATGTCTCCCTGGATAGGACCGGGACGCACGATCGCCACCTGAACGACCAGATCGTAAAATGTCCGCGGCTTCAGGCGTGGCAGCATCGCCATCTGGGCTCTGGATTCGATCTGGAATGTTCCCAACGTGTCGGCCCGCCGGATCATCGCATAGGTCGCCGGATCCTCTTGAGTGATCCTTGCGAGATCCAGATCGTCGTCCTTATGCTCACGGATCAGGTCGAATGCCTTGGACATACAGGTCAGCATGCCCAGCGCCAGAACGTCGACCTTCATGAACCTGAGCGCCTCCACGTCATCCTTGTCCCACTCGATGATCTGTCGGTCTTCCATCGTGGCAGGTTCGATGGGAACGAGGTCATCGAGGCGGTCGTGTGTCAGCACGAAGCCGCCGGGATGCTGGCCCAAATGACGTGGTGCACCCATCAATTGCTGTGCAAGCTGCAGCGTCAGTTTCAGCCTGCGGTCATCGGGATTGAGATTCAGTTCCCTCACATTGCGATCACTGACTTCTTCCGACCAGGACCACATGCCCGAGGACAATGCCTTGATTACATCCTCAGGCAGGCCGAGCACCTTGCCGACGTCGCGAATGGCCCCCTTGGCACGGTACCGGCTGACGGTCGCACACAGTGCCGCCTTTTCGCGGGTATAGGTCTTGTAAATCCACTGAATGACCTCTTCGCGCCGTTCGTGTTCGAAATCGACATCGATATCCGGCGGTTCATCGCGCTCCTGGCTGATGAAACGCTCGAACAAGAGGTCATTCGTTGATGGATCGATGCTGGTGACGCCGAGAATATAACAGACGGCAGAATTGGCAGCCGATCCTCGCCCCTGGCAGAGAATTCCCTGGGAGCGCGCGAACTGAACGATGGAAAACACCGTCAAGAAATACGGCGCATATTTCATCTTTTGAATGAGATCGAGTTCGTGCCGAACAGTCGCCAGAACCTCCGGCGGCATGCCTTCCGGATATCGGTCCGGTACGCATTCCCAGACATAATGTTCGAGAGACTGCTGTGCCGTTTTTCCAGGAACGATTGCCTCCTCGGGATACTGGTAGGTCAATTCCTCAAGCGAGAACTTGCACTGTTCGACAATCTCCATCGTCCGCCGCAATGCTTCGGGATAGCGCGGAAACAGCCGTTCCATTTCCTCTGGCGGCTTGAGATATCGGTCAGCATGACGTTCACGTTCGAAACCGACGTCGTCTATGGTCGATTTGGCCCGGATGCAAATGACGATGTCCTGAAGCTGCCGCCGTCCCGGCTCATGAAACAGGACGTCGTTGGTGACGACGGTTTTGACTTTACGCCGCGTGGCCATGTTGGAAAGATCGTGTAGCCGAAGCTGATCGTTCGGTCTGCGGCGCAGGCAAAGCGAAACATAGGCGCGGTTGCCAAACACCTCCGCCATCTTCCTGAGCTGCAGCGCGCATATATCGTCGGCAAGATCGGGAATGAGGATGCCTATCATGCCATCGGCGTAGCTCATCACATCGTCCCAATGGAGGACGCAGTTGTTCTTGCCGCCGCGGCCCTTGCCAAGCGTGATCAGCCGGGTCAGACGCGAATAGGCGGCCCGGTCTGTCGGATAGACCAGAATCGACATGCCGTCCTGTAGATCAAGCCGACAGCCGACAACGAGACGAAGGCCGGTGGCGCGAGATGCTTCCAGTGCCCGGATAATGCCAGCCAGTGAATTGCGATCCACGACACCGATGGCATCGATGCCGAGGCTTTTCGCCGTCTCGAACAGTTCGTTCGCACTGCTGGCACCGCGCAGAAACGAAAAATGGGTGGTGACCTGGAGCTCGGCATATCTCATGCGAATATTCCCTGTACGAACCATTTGTGCGAGCCGGTCTCGCTATCCACGCCGTCGCCTGCCCGGAAAACCCAAAGGCGTTCGCCCGCTTCGTCCTCGATGATGAAATAGTCCCGGACTGCGGCCCACTCGGATGTGCGCTGCCACCACTCGCCAAATATTCGTTCCGGACCATCGGCGCGTTTCACCTTTCGGCGCTTGCCCCGCCATGTGACGGAAACGGGAGGATGATCGGGCATCAGTGCGATGACCTCGACCAGTTCGGGATGAGCGAGCAGTCGCACCGGACGCGGCCAGTGATGCGACCAGGAAACGGCAACGTCATCTGCAAAAGGTGCAATCTTCTGAACGCTGCGCTCGGGAACATCGGAGGCAACGGGGGCCAGACGATAGACACGCTGTCCACGGTTGCCGAAGATGTCGATGAGCGGAGTGATGTCCGCGATCTCATCTTCGACAAGCGACGACGCCTTCTGTGTTTCCTCAAGCGGCTCAACCATGATGGCCGCAAGGGTAAGCTTTTCGATCCCGAAGCCCGGATCGATCTTCTCGGTCCTGTCGCGAAACAGTTTCGTCAACCAGGCGACATCGCGGGCGGCCTTTGCCGTTCCTGCCCGCAGCGCCTGGGTCGTGTTGTCGACCTTATGAACGATGAGATCGACGCGGCGAACACCCAGGCCCTTTTTCTGGAGTTGATTGCAGAGTTCGACGACCAGACGACCGACATATTTGTCGATCGTTTCGGCAGCCCCGATCGGCTCCTGGAAGATGCGGCTGACTTCGATCAGGTCGGGCGTGCGGATGGGGTCGATGGGCTCTCCGATACGCCCGAAGATCTGGTCGAGGCGGCGAGCGATTTCCGGGCCGAAGCGCAGTGTCAGCGGTGCCCGCGGCGTCGCAGAAAGCTCACCGATGGTTCGAAAGCCAAGTATTCTTAGATCGCCCACCATCTTTTCAGGTAGACGCAGCAGGGAAATCGGCAATCGCTCGAGCGCTTTGACGGTTTCGCCGCGGGGTACGATGACCGTCTCTCTGGTGATGGCGCGTGCACAGGCATGAGCGGCACCCCATGTGTCGGCAATGGCGACACGGACCGTCAGCCCCCTGCCCCGAAAGCGATTGGCAATCCCGCTCAACATGGCAAGCTCTCCGCCCCGGAGATGGTCGGCGCCATCGGTGTCCATGACGATGCCATCAGGCGCATCGACTGCGACGATCGGAGAGTATTGGCTCAGTGCCCAGAAGGTGATGCGCTCCAGCGCGTCGGCGTCCGCCTTCGGATCGGCATCGATCATCATCAGTCCCTGAAACAACGCCTGTGCCTTTGCCGCCTGCATGCCGACACGTAAACCTGCCTTTTTCGCTGCAGCATCTGCCGCCGACACCCAGCGTTTCGAGCCGGATTTCGCGATCACGGCGATGGCCTGTTCAGCCGGAATGCCGGGATCGGCGCGACGAATGCGATCCGTCGACAGATCCGGAAGGTAGATCGATACGACCCTGGTCATCACACGCTCCAACAATAAACTCGGCACACTCGCCTGCGCGCGACCGCATCAGTTCCAGCAACCATCTTGCCCGCCCGACACCCGGCACAGGTAAGTCCTGCGACGGCAGCACGCTTACCCTCCACCGGGTCATCGAGGCCGTCGGCTGGCCGAAATCATTGGCTTCTGCCTGTCGTCGCCATCTGCGAACAACGAGCGCCAGGCTTCCCTTCTTCTCCGCTGCAAGCTGAAGCCGCCGGCTCGCCAGCATAGGCAATCGCACGACCTCGCCGACGACCGCGCCCAGCCCACCGAAGGAGAGTGCCTCTTCCATTGAGGCGAGCACGTCCTCTTCACGATCGCTTTCCACGAAGATCACGCGGTTTGCGTCAAGACCTGCCTGCACGAGCGCTGGAAAAAACAGGTCAGGCCGTGTCAGGCACCAGACGATCTTGCCCTTGGTGCGAGCAGCAACGCCTGCCACGAACAGGGCTGCGGCTGCCCCATCGACGGTTCCGGCGCCACCACCTGCAAATTCATGAAGAGCGCCTCTCGCGAGACCGCCTCCTGGAAGCACCGCGTCGATTGCGCTCACCCCGAACGGCAGACATTCCGCCTGCTTCGCGACCACGCCTTCCAGCGAGGCAATACGATCACGCAGATCGGCTATGACATGCTCGCGCGCAGCAGCCATCGTTCACGCAATCCTTCCGGTTCGTGTCGTTTACAGGAACAGCTTCATGCCGTTTTCAATGTTGAAGTTCACGTTCTGTTCCTACACCCAACAGGAGTCAAGAGGCGCTAAATTAGGAATGCAGTCCTCTATTTTTAGCAACTCGAGAGATTCGCAAATTGAATCAGTGAGTAAGATTTGGAACGGTGTTTCGTACCACGCACAAAATAAATTTTAGGGTAGCCTGATCAATCCCTCAGCTTCGGCTGTCGATGTGTGCAAGCTGTGCTGATCGCAGGCATCATTTCAGGAACAATCCTACGCCGATCGCGCTTACCAATGCTGAAGTTTAAAGGAAGGTAGCACCGAAGTGATCGAAGCCAGGGTACGCGTCATCGATCTCGAAACAGGAGGCAATGGCCCGAACGACGTCTGCGAGATCGGCTGGCAGGATGTCGTGATCGACGAGTGCGGAAAGTGGGAGGTTACTGACGAGCGCGGGGCGCTGTTCGTCAATCCTGGCCGTCCGATTTCACCCGACACGATGGCAATTCATCATATCCTGGATGCCCAAGTCGCGTATGCTCCGTTCTGGAAGGAAATAGCAACAACCGTTCTCCGTCCACCCGGCCGTATCGACGCCTTGGCAGCTCATCGAGCCGCTTTCGAGCAACGATATTGCACGCCACGATTTACAGGCGGAACGCCTTGGATCTGCACATGGAAGTGCGCGTTGCGTGTCTGGCCAGAGCTTCCGCGGTTTTCCAATCAGATGCTGCGTTATCAACGAATGCCCACCGGACTGGTGCATGAAATCGGCCTCCCAGCGCACCGGGCGATGCCCGACGCCTACGTTACGGCTCATCATCTCCGCGACATGTTGAACCAGACCTCGCTTGTGGATTGCCTGGCATGGAGCAGCGAACCAGGCCTTCTGCCACGCGTGCCGGCAGGACCAGATCGTGGAAAACCGTGGGACCGCATCAGCCTCGAAACCCTCAACGCGTTTATCGCAGATCGGGATGTGGACGTCCGCTTCAGTGCACAGATCGAACTGGCCCGTCGAAATGAGGACAAGCCGTCTCAGGATGCGGAACCGGCGCAAGGGACGCTTGGGTTCGAATGAGCAAGACGTATCCGGACACGCCCGATGGTCGATATTTCGTCGTGAAAGGCAGGCTGTGGCGTTGCAGCAATCCAGCGATCGATGAGCCCACCCGTACGGCACTGGTCAAGGATTTGATGGCTGCACGCCGGGCAGTTCGCGACGCATCGGCAGGCTCGCCAGAGATGAAAGAAGCCCGCAAGAAAGTGGATGCGGCCAAGGTCGCGCTTGGTGAACGCGGCCCTGTCTGGTGGGATGACGGCGCGCCGGATTTCAACCGGCACCTTGCCAAGAATACTCCTTACGCAGCCTGGTTCGAACAGTTGGAAACGGACTGAGATGTCATGGCATCCGGAAGACAAAACTCTGACCCGCTGAGCGAAGGACACAGGCATGGAATTTGATCTGGCGCGTTTCATCAAAGCGCAACAAGACACGTACTCAAAAGCCTTGCAGGAGTTATGCAACGGGCAGAAGAGGTCTCACTGGATGTGGTTCATCTTTCCGCAAATCAACGGACTTGGTCGATCGGAAACTGCACGATTTTACGCGATCTTTGGACGTTCTGAAGCCGAAGCCTACCTCAAACATCCTGTTTTGGGAGCCCGTTTGGAAGAGTGCACGAACGCCATGCTCAGCCATCCCCACCTCAGTGCACACGACATTCTTGGCTCTCCTGATGACCTCAAGTTTCATTCCAGCATTACGTTATTTGGCATCGCCTCCCAGAGTGGTTCGTCATTCGAAACCGCCCTTCACGTTTTTTACGGAGGTGAAGGCGATCAAGCCACGCTTGCAGCGTTGAAGAACGATGGATGATCAGACGCTTACCGACTTTTGCCAAAGTCGCGACTTAAACAAGGATTCGGCTGCGTGAAAGTGCTGTCGAGAACAGCTATTCCAACGGTGTCGCGTTGCCCAAACCTGAATTCCGATACGTCAAGGATGCATTTTTGCTCCCTTTACGATCTTATCGACCACCTTCTTTTCGGCTCTAAGTGCCAGTCCTACCAGTTTCGAATTGTCTGGGCCGAACTGGGCGAACACCTCCCTGTTGGCGGCGTCGTGCCCTGTTGAAAACATCTCCTCGATATAAGCCGAGGCTGTAACGTCGCGGTCGAGAACCCGCCTATGAATCGTGCGCAGCGTATCCTGATCCGCGGCGAGGACCACGATTGGCTGGATCGTCATGGGATTGTAGACATGACCAACCGCATCCCGATATGGTTCGCCGATGATGGCTGGTGTCTGGGCAACGATGCCGCTGGTCAGGAAGGCGGTGACGTTCAACTTCTGCCAGGTTGCGAGGTCATTGCGGATAACGATTGCGATCTTGGTGTCGAACATGCGGTTGAACTCCATTCAGGGTATCGAGGGAAAAGAAGACCTAGCTCCGAGCAAGGCGGGCGGTCTTGAACGTTCGTGCAAAGTCGGATTTGCCGACGGCATGCGTATCGCTGCGCCCTCTCATGGTGTTGAGCGGATTGAAGCCCGGTTTCATGGCAACGCATTTTCGCCGCATCGTCACGACACCTACGCGTTAGGGCTGACCCTCCACGGCGTACAGACATTCCGCTATCGCGGGACCGAGCGTTTCAGCAGCCCCGGAAACGTGATCGTTCTGCATCCCGATGAGCTGCATGATGGCGCTGCAGGTACCGAGGATGGGTTGATCTATCGGATGATCTATCTGCCTCCCGACCTGATTGGCGCAGTCAATGGTTACCGTCACGCCCTTCCATTCGTTCCCGATCCGGTCGTTGCCGACATCGGCCTCTGGCAGGCACTGGCAGAGATTCTTTTCGATCTGAGCGAAGAGCCAAGCGACCTGATCATGGACGACGTTGTGATGCGGCTTGCATCGGGGCTCTCTCGTCAGGCAGGTGCTTCGCCGAGACCGATCGCAAGGTCGGCAAAGTCTGCGGTCCTCCGGGCCCGCGACTTCATCGAGAGCCACCACACAGAAGTCGTTCACTCAGAAGCACTGGAAGCTGCGTCTGGGTTGGACCGTTACGAACTGGCCAGACAGTTTCGCAGAATGCTTGGTACCAGTCCGCATCGATACCTCATCATGCGCAGACTGGAATTGGCGAAACGGTCTATCGCGGCTGGCAAAGGTCTGGCGCAGTCGGCAGCAGATGCGGGCTTTGCCGACCAGGCACATTTTACCCGCCACTTCCGCAAAGCCTTCGGCATGACGCCAGGGCACTGGCTGGCAATGCGTTCTGCAAGCTCTGCCTGAGTTTTGATTGTATTTGAACTGCCATCGAACGCGACCAAGCTTGTTAAAGGCGATCGCGGGCGAATACGATCCTCCCGCTTGTGCATCATGCTGCGTCGATTACGGGATAGTCCGTATAACCTTCAGCGCCGCCGCCTGCGTAAAACAAAGCAGGTTTTGGGTCATTAAGCGTAGCACCCGTCTTGAGACGCCGCACAAGATCGGGATTGGCGAGTGCCATGACGCCTAACGCCTCTATATCGGCAAGTCCTTCTGCGACATCGGCACCTATCTGTTCACGCGAACGACCAGGCCGATTGAGGATCAGTGGGCCACCGAAAGAGCGGCGCATATCTTCCAGCAGCAAATCGGTGCGAGTGTAGAGAACATGTATATAGGCCAAACCCATCTTGCCAAGTTTGACTGCGAGATACCGATACAGTTCATCGTTGTCCTGACCTTCGGCAATGCCGCCTGTCGCAACACCCGGTGAGAGGCGAATGGCAGTTTTCTGCGGACCGACGGCATCGACGACCGCACGGACAACATCAATAGCAAATCGCGCACGTCTTTCCATGGTTCCTCCGTATTCATCGGTCCGGTGGTTAGAATCCGGTGCCAGAAATTGATGCACCAGATATCCATTCGCGCCATGGATTTCGACGCCATCTGCACCGGCTTCGATCGCGCGCTTTGCGGCATAGGCAAAATCCGCAATCGTCTGCTGGATTTCCTCTTTCTGCAGCGCGCGCGGTTGGGGGACGGGCTGCATCCCGCTCATCGTGAACATCGCCTCTCCGGATGCGATTGCCGATGGCGCAACGGGCTGATTATGATGCGGAGTGTTATCAGGGTGAGACCGTCTGCCGACATGCATGAGCTGTATGAATAGGCGCCCATCTGCCGCATGGACGGCGTCAGTGACCTTGCGCCAGCCCGCGACGTGCTTGTCAGTGTAAATACCAGGGGTCGCCAGGTATCCTTGGCCATCGTGAGACGGCTGGGTTCCTTCGCTAATCAGTAGCCCGAGCGATGCTCGCTGTGCGTAATATTCCGGCGCGAGGTCTCCGGGTGTTCCGTCAAGCTTGGCGCGGCTGCGGGTCATCGGTGCCATGGCCAGACGATGCGGCAGGGTAATACCGCCAAGTGTGAATGGGCTCCAGATATCGGTCATGAGATTCTCCGGTGAAAGGTGTAGGGGTAGCTGGCGAGCCTCCTCGCCAGTTGCAGTTCAGTAATTTGGCTTGGCTGTCCGTCGGTCTTGTTAGCTGGCCCAAGCAAGACTCTCCGCAAACTCACGGTAGCTGTGCAGCGGGCGCTTCAGCATCGCAACAAGCCGTTCGACATCGCCTTCATTCGGGATCATGCCGTCGGTAACGTAGCGTTCTGCCATCAAACGCATTTCATAAGCGGTCCACTTCGGCATAAAGCTCGCCATGTTCTGTTCGAAACCCCTCGGATCATCACCGCCATAGACGATATCGCGACCCAGGACCTCGGACCAGATTGCAGCAACCTTGGGTCCCGTGAGCGTGTCGGGACCGACAAGATTGATCGTTTCGACTGGCAAGAGTTCAGAAGCCTGATCGCGGCGGATCAGTTCGATTGCAGCGACCTCGGCAATATCGCGCGCATCAACCATTGCAACACCCTTGGAGCCGATCGGCATCGGATATACGCCGTGATTGAGAACGACATCCTTGATCATGATCTCGTTGTCGATGAAGTAGGTCGGGCGCAGGATCGTGGCGCTGAATCCCATCTCGCTCAGCATACGTTCGCCACCCGCCTTCACAGCAAAATGCGGGACGTTGACGGAGTTTTCGGCGTTGAACACCGAGAGATAAACGACGCGTTCGACACCCGCCTCTTTGGCAATGTTGAGGGTGATGAGAGCCTGAGTGAACTCGTCGCCCGTAACCGCATTGAGAAGGAACAAGGTGCGGACACCTTTGAATGCCGCGCGAAGAGCATCAAGGTCGAGCAATTCGCCCTGGGCAATCTCGACACTTTCAGGAAAGCTTGTCTTCGCGGCGTCGCGCGTCAGCACGCGAACCTTGGCGTTGCGTTCAATGAGTTGGTTTACGACGTGGCGGCCAATGCGGCCGGTAGCACCGATTACGAGAATAGTCACGAATGTTACTCCTTGTGAGGCCGCTCGGGCGCTGTTGACATGTCCAAGGTTAGATGATCCAAATTTCCTCAAATAGACATCATTTCTGGACGCATCGTCTCACAGGTGGAACACATGGATTTGCTCGCGCTGGCGGATTTCAACCTCGTTGCTCGGCATGGCGGGTTCGGCAAAGCAGCGCGCATGGCTGGGCGGCCCAAAGCCACACTGTCCAGACGCGTCGCCGATCTTGAGGCGAGCCTTGACCTGCGGCTATTCGAGCGTGGGCAACGGGACTTGAAGCTGACGGAAGAAGGTCGAGCCCTGTTCGAGCGGACTACACAACTGCTGACGGAGCTGGAAGAAACAGCGACCGCTATCGCGTCAGGGGGGCAATCACCACGTGGACGTCTGCGCATCAGCGCGCCGCTCATGTTTGCACAGGCAGCCTTGGGAAAGCTGGCGGCAGGCTTTGTGCTGAAACATCCCGAGATGCGGGTCGAGATCGTCGTGGAAGATCGGACCGTGGATATGATCGAGGAGGCTTACGATCTTGTCATCCGCGTCAATCCTCAACCAGATGTCAGCCTCGTTGGTCGGCCCCTTCTGCGTGACCGACAGGTCGTTGTCGCGGCTCCGGGCCTAGCCTGGCCGGAGCCGGATAAGGCAGTGCCATCAGTAATTCGCAGTTTGATCGGCAAGCCAGACACCTGGACTGTCGTGACGGATTCAGGGTCAACAAAGCTTGCGACCACGCCGGTGCTTGGCATGTCGTCGATCACGATGCTGCGGGATGCGGTCTTGATGGGTGTGGGCGTCGCACGGCTGCCGCTTTCTTTGGTCAGCAAAGACATCACCTCCGGTCGTCTCAACCACTGGGGCGATGTCCAGGGCGCCGAAACGGCGCTTTGGGCGCTCTACCCTTCGCGGCGTCTGCTCAGCGCGCGTGTATCAGCCTTCCTCGATTATCTGAGAGAAGCCTTTCCGCAAGGAACCCCGGAAGAACTCGCTGCCTATTTAAGCTGACTTGAAGCAGCTACACTGCATGGCCTCAAGCCTATCAGAGACGAGGTTTAAGCGCTGGTGCGCGCCCGGAATCGCCTGAGTTCGGTTCGCCTTTCGGTTCTATCAAGAGAACCTTCACCTCGTCTTTAGCCCGTGGCCGATGCACCACGCCCTTGGGAACGACAATCATCTCGCCGGCTCTCACTGTTCGAGACCGCTCGCCTTCGATGTCGAGCTCCATCTCCCCCTCCAGCACAAGGAAGAAGTCATCGGTCGTGTCATGCTTGTGGAACGGATATTCGCCCTTGAACTTCACGACCATCACATCGTTCTCGTTATAATCGGCGATCACATGCGGGTCCCAGTGGCTCGAAAACAGACTAAGCTTCTTGTCGAGATTGATGGATTCCATTTTCGTATCCTTTGTGGGTTTGAACGCGACCGCGACGAAGGAAGGCAATTCAATCAAAGCAAGTCAGCACGATTGTTACGCCAGACGTCGAACTGGGTATTGAACGATCGTGCAAGCGCGACTGGTTTCTTCCAGAAGGTTTGCGGAAAAGGATTCAGATGGCGGGAACCTTTTCTGGTTCCAAACGTCGTCACTCGTTAACGAGGACGACCTTGCCCTGCATGCTGCCCCGCCCTGCCCGACCATGGGCAGCGGAGGCCTCAGCCATTGGGAACGTACTGTCGATCACTACGCGTATCGTGCCATCATCGAGCAGACGACCCGCCTTCGCCAATTGTGCACCATTGGAGCGCACCTGAGCCGTTGAGACGATAATGCCGCGTCGTTGGGCCTCTTCATGGCCGGAAAAGCCGAGAGGATTGACCAGATAGAGCGCGCCACCTTTTTTGATGACATTCAGGAAGCGCTCCATGTTGGAGCCACCAACCGCGTCGATTACCAAATCGACATTCCGCATGACCGTCTCGGCTGACTGCTTGGTGTAATCGATGAATGCATCTGCGCCGAGATTGGCGAGAAGCATCTCGTGCCTTCCGGAAGCAACTGCAATCACGCGGGCACCCTTCCATTTTGCCACCTGAACCATCAGGTGTCCGACCCCACCGGCAGCGCCATTCACCAGCACAGTCTTTCCCTCAAGCGGAGCTGGTGCATGGTGGAAATCCTGGAACGGGTTGGGTTCGTTGTGTCCAAGCTCTACGAGAAACTGCCATGTCGTCAGCAGCGACATCGGAGCGGCAGCGGCCTGCACATGATCGATGCCTTTAGGTTTCAGTGCGAGATCCGAGGCCGGAACTTTGACATAGTCGGCATAGGCATTGCTGCCGGTCATGAGATCGTGGGGGAAACGAACCATGCCATAGACCTCGTCCCCGACACCGAATGCTCGGACACCGTCCGCGACTGCGGTGACGATACCGGAGATGTCTGTTCCCAAGATCAATGGAAAGACAGGGCTGGGTCGCCACTCCGGCGGGAGCGCGCGATATCCGTCCCGCAGATAAAGATCAGGGGGATTGAGACTCGCCGCATGCACCCGGACAAGGACCTCGCCCTGTTCGGCAACAGGCCGTGGAGCGCCTTCGTAACGCAGGACCTCCGGGCCACCAAATTCGTGCAGGCGGACTGCTTTCATCATCTCGGTCATATTTAAACCCTTTCAAATTGAGATTTCGCTGACCAGATGTACGCATGTCTATAAAGATTGATAATGGTGCTATATTTCGCTTTAATAATGCCATGAAGGAACAAATCGGAATCGAAAGACTGACCGGCTTGATCGCCTTTGCGCGCGCCGGATCGCTGGGTAGCTATACGGCGGCAGCGCGGTCGCTTGCCATCTCGCCATCAGCGGTCAGTAAAAGCGTCCAGCGACTGGAAAGCCACCTTGGCGTTTCGCTGTTCACCCGAACGACGCGATCTCTCACTCTCACCAACGAAGGCCGTGACCTACATGAACGCGCATTGCGGCTGCTGCGGGATGCTGAGGACATCGAGCAGGCCGCAAAG
This sequence comes from Rhizobium sp. Leaf311, assembly GCF_001423445.1. Classification (NCBI taxonomy): domain Bacteria; kingdom Pseudomonadati; phylum Pseudomonadota; class Alphaproteobacteria; order Hyphomicrobiales; family Rhizobiaceae; genus Rhizobium; species Rhizobium sp. Leaf311. The sequence goes on from NZ_LMNZ01000015.1 coordinate 17,301, forward strand.
GCCGCGCGCTCCGAACCGACGGGAACCTTGCGCATTGCCGCTTCCCTGCCGATCGGCCTGCATGTCATCGCACCTGTGCTGCCCAGGTTTCGCGCACGTCATCCAAAGGTTTCGATCGATCTCAGACTGGATGATCAGAGGGTTGACCTCATCGAAGAGGGAATAGATCTGGCTGTTCGCATCGGCGACCTTCCCGACTCCCAGCTTTTATCACGGAAACTTTCTCCGCATCGGCTTTGCTGCTACGCCTCCCCGGAGTATCTGGCCACGAATGGTGGCCAACCCACCCCGATCATCTTCAGCAGCACCAGACGGTCAACCTGCGCTATCAGAGCAGCGGGCAGTTATTTCGCTGGCCGTTCCAGCTCAAAGAGCGAGAAATCGAGATCGTGCCGTCGTCGGCAATCATCGTCGATGCGAGCGAGGCTATCATAGCAACGATCGCAGCGGGAGCGGGAATAGGAATGGCGACGAGCTTCATGGCAGCGCCATGGGTGGACCGTGGTCAACTGATCCCTGTCCTGTCCGATTTCTCTGTCGAACGTCACAACATCACAGCCGTTTGGCCGGAAAGCCGCCGGACCAACCCCGCTGTGAGAGCCTTCCTGAGCATTTTGATGGAGAGTTTCGGTAAGAGGGAGGGATAAGCAAGATCAGTTTCAGTTCCTCGTCTGCCGTCAACAGGCTCGTTGACTTGGAAGAGATGAGCAACCATTTGTGTGACATGCCGAAGCGTGAAAAAGATGAGATCGAACTGATCAGGACATGGACCCTGCCAGCCACCGTAACAATGGGGTCGGCCGTTCGGGCGAAAGGCGTTCTTCAGGAAATACAAGCAAGGCTGCCTGCGACCTCTAAAAAGTCGATCTCGCTGGAGGGCGTCGATCTCACACTGGCGATGACGGCCAACGAAAAGACCTCATTCAACGCGGCAGCGGCTATCGTCGCGAAAGTGGTGGCGGAAGCCGGAACCTTACCGGTCATTCCGCGCGAAATCGAGGACATCCTGACCATCAAGACCAGCGAGCGACATCGTTGGCTTGGAGACGGTCGTCTGCCGAGCGCCGGTACGAGGACTGTCAGACTGAACGGACGCGCTCGTCAGATTACATTCCATGTCTTCGACCCCAAGGTGGTGGAGGATCTTCTCGACCGAGGGGCCGCAGAAGAATGGCGGGTGGAGGATGCCGAGGCAAAAGCTGAAAAGAGGCAGCGGGCTACGTATCAAGCGAAGCTGACGCGGTCGCTCAAGAGGGAGGCTGCAAAGAGGTCTAAGAAGTCTAAAGACGACGCCAAGGATTCGGCGCCGAAGCTTGGCGGCTGGGAAGAGTTCGACGTCGACGGACTGCTTCGGTAGATCTGTATCCTAGCGCGGTGGCGCTCAAGTCAGTGGGCTTAGGCATCCTGCGCTCGCATCAGCGCGAAACCTTTCGAACTTACCGATAGATGCCATCCCGTAGAGGATTGGCGACGGATATCCCGCAAGTGGGCACCAGTCTCCCCTTCCCCGCGCTCCCTGGTTCGGAGTAGGTTCCGCCGCACGTTGGTCGCATCCGGAAATCTTCCGCAGCTCGCAACGCCACGAAAACGTCAAAGTTCATTCAGGCATGGTTCACGGTGCGGGTCGCTAAATCGCATCTCCCTCAACGGAGTGATGTGAGATGCGCAAGATAATTTTCAGCGCGGGAATAATTCTAGGTAGTCTGCTTGCCAACGTCGCCAACGCGATGCCGTCAGTTCGTCCATCTGTCCCCTCGGCCTCAGACGTGCAGAAGGTAGACTACGCTTGCGGACGCGGCTTCCACCTTTCCCCACGCGGCTATTGCCGACCAAATGGCCCTCCGCGTGAGTATCGCGATCGGTGGGATAGACGTGACCGCTGGGAAGCCAGACGAGAATGGCGCGATCGTCGCGAATGGCGAGAACGCCGCGACTACTACGACCGACGCGAATGGCGTGGGCGACATGAATATCATGACTACAGGTGGTAGTGCCTGGATCCTCGCGCAAATATAGATACATAGCGTGAGAGCGTCAGACGAGCTGTTGGTCAGGGGTCAATTAAAGCTTTTCCGTATCAGGGAACCAGAGGCCTGTGATGCCGTTACGTGATCATCCACAAAGGAGGAAAACCAATGGATCATACAAACCACGTTCGCCTATCAACTACAGAGCTGACCCCAGAAATTCTGGAAGGTGCAACCGTATATGGCGCAGATGACCATAAGGTTGGAAAGGTCGATCACGTCCATGGCGGAACAGGCGGCCAAGCCATCATCGATGTTGGCGGATTTCTCGGAATCGGCGCCAAGCCAGTAGCCGTCGCGCTGAGCGACCTTGATTTCATGCGCGACGAGGACGGCGATGTTCATGCTGTGACGTCGTGGACGAAAGACCAGTTGAAAGAGATGCCAGAACATCACCACTGATGTTGCTGGGGTCCGGTCGCAAAGACCGGGCCCTAAAACCAATTCCTTCCGAATATCAGAAGATTACAAGTCGCCATACCTGCTTAGCTCGTTCCCCATCCACGCACCTGCTGTCCACCGAATACCATTTCAGTCGGCATCTGGAAGATGAAGTAAGGATTGAGCATTGGCAGCGCGGTTGCCTTCTCCAGTCGCTGCAGGTGCTGATCCTCCAGCACTGTGTCGAGCGACGCGATATTTTGAGTAAGTTGATCTACACGGCTTGCGCCGATCAACACCGAGGAGACGCCGGGGCGTTTCGCTACCCAGGCCAGTGCTACTTCCGCAGGCGAACGACCAGCCTCTGAAGCCACAGCTTTCAGAACATCGACGACTTGGAAGTTGCGATCCGTGAACAGCATGCCCCCGAACGGGTTGTCACCGTTGAGGCGCCCTTCGCTTTCACCCTCGGTCACAGTTCCTGCCTTGTCTGGCAGCCCCGGCACACGGCTGGCATCGCTGATTTTGTCGCGACCGTATTTTCCTGTCAGCAATCCAGCCGCAAGCGGGCTCCATGGCACCATTCCCAGACCGAACTCGGCACCTGCCGGAAGGAGATCCAGCTCCACGCCACGGTCGATGAGAGAATAGGCATATTGCAAGCCGATTGGCTTGGGCAAGCCGTGCGCTTCGGCGAGCGTCGCGACCTTTGCGACATACCATGCAGGCGTGTTGGAGAAACCGTAATGCAGGATTTTACCGGCGCGAATCGCATATGCCAAAGTTTGCAAAACCTCTTCTGCAGGCGTCGTGCGGTCCCACACATGCATCCAGTACATGTCGATGTAATCGGTCTTCAGCCGCTTCAATGAGCCCTCTATGCCCATGCGGATGTTCTTGGCACCATTACCACCCCATAAGGGCGTACCCTGCCCGCGTGGAAAACCGGATTTGGTGGCAATGACCAACCGATTACGCGTGCCGCTGTCCGACACAAATGTGCCAAGCATCTCCTCGCTTTGGCCAGCGGAATAAACATCCGCCGTGTCGATGAAATTGCCACCGGCTTCGACATAGGCATCGAAAAGCGCGCGCGAGGTTTCGTTTCCGGCACCCCAGCGTTCCGCACCGAAGGTCATGGTGCCAAGGGCCAGCGGGCTGACGATCAGGCCGGATTTGCCCAGTGTGCGGTAACTGGTGAGATCCATCGGTGTTCTCCATCGTTGTTGTTCAACAGGATGTAACGACAAGCGTCCCACAGCGTAAGCCATTGATAGCGGCATGAACTTGTGAGCACAGTGCATGAATGGAACGAAACGAACTCAATGATCTCCTGGCCTTCGCGGCGGTGGCGCGCGAGCGCAGCTTTACCCGCGCCGCCGCCATTCTCGGCATGTCACCCTCTGCGCTGAGCCATGCGATGCGCGGGCTGGAGGAGCGGCTCGGCGTCCGGCTTTTGTCGCGCACCACGCGCAGTGTCGCGCCGACCGAACCGGGCGAGAGGCTGCTGCAATCGCTCAATCCAGCGCTCGCCAATATTGAAAGCGGGCTGGAAGCGCTGGCGGAGTGGCGCGACAATCCTTCCGGTACGGTCAGGATAACCACTTTCGCCTATGCGGCACGAATGGTGCTTCTACCGAAGCTACCGGCCTTCCTGCTGGCCAATCCGGATGTGCGGGTGGAGGTCAATATCGATGATGGCCTGACGGATATCGTCACAGCCGGTTTCGATGCAGGCATTCGACTGGGAGAAGCCGTCGCCAAGGACATGGTCGCGGTAAAGCTGGGGCCGGATTTAAGGACGGTGGTGGTGGGAACGCCATCCTATTTCGAACGCTATCCTCCGCCGTTGACCCCCTATGACCTGGAACGCCACGCCTGTATCGGATACCGGCTGACGACCTCAGGCGGACTACTGCCCTGGGAATTCGAGAAAGATGGCAAGGAGATCAATATCCGCACTAGCGGACCCCTCATCGCAAATGACGGCGATCTGCCGGCGGCGGCTGTTCGTGCAGGTGTCGGGCTAGGCTATATCATGGAGCATGACGTCGCTGAGGAGATCGCGGCGGGGACTCTTGTTCAGGTGCTGAAAGACTGGTGTCCGAGCTATCCCGGATTCCACCTTTACCACCCAAGTCGCAGGCAATCGCCACCAGCCTTGAGGGCACTCATCGCTTCATTCAAAGTCGGATGAGGCTTGCATATTTGCTCATTGTATAAACGAATGACCGCCAGCTCGAACCGTTCAAACTTTTTACATATCGGCACGCCGACAGTCTGCGCCCGAGGACTATGCAGGGTCTAGAACAATGTGATCTCTCGGTCCGTTGCTCATCGATAATGTACGGGAAACAAATCGGAATTCGAAATGCCAAGGTACTTCTTCCACGTCAGGGAAGCAGACACCCTTTTTTTGAAGGCGCGGTGCTTTCAGGTGACGATCAGGCCATAAGAGAAGCGCCTCAGGCAGCGAGGGAAACACTTGCCGAAAAAATAGTATTCGGAGACATCATCAGCCACACCAGCTTCGAGGTCGTTCGCGCCGATGGTCACCTGATCGCCGTCATACCCGTCTCGTCAGTCTTGAGGTTTCAGTAGGAAATAGCTTAAACCTCGGCTGAACGGCTCTCTTCGCTACCTCCCGGTCGGCTTGGCGTGTATTTGTTTCTTACAGTCAAATATCTCCCCTCCAGTCCTCGAAGCATATCGGACAAGAATGACAGTCGTCGCATCCTATCTCTATCGCAACGGTAAGCGCACTGATGAGATGACACTCTCTTCGCAGCCCTTTGAGGCGAACGCCAACGAGTTTGTCTGGATCGGGCTGACCGATCCGACGATCGAAGAGATGGCATGTTTGAAGGCGATGTTCAGCCTTCATTCCCTTGCAGTCGAGGACGCGCTGAATGGCAAACAGGTCCCGAAGGTCGATATCTATGGCGACCAGCTATTCGTCGTCGCCAAGACCGCATATCTCGAAAACGACAGGATCGCCTATGGCGAGACCTGTATTTTTGTCGGCCAGAACCATGTCATCACCGTGCGACATGGGTCGGCTGGATCACACCAGAAACTACGCGAACAACTCGAGCAGGCACCGCAACTTCTCTCGCATGGTCCTGACTACGTCCTCCACGGCATCCTCAATTTCATCGTCGATGGCTATCTTCCCTTGGTCGAAACGATAGAAAACCGGGTTCTGGAGATTGAGAAACACGTTCTCATATCTTTCCTTGAGCCGGAGCAGATCCGCAGGATCTTCCGAATGCGTCGGCAGGTCATTAAGTTCCAGAGGGTGATGGGTCCGATGGAGGAAGTTGCCAGCAAGCTAGCCAACCTTAAACTGCCCTGCGTCGACAACAACGCTAGGCCGTTCTTCAAGGACGTTCACGATCATGTTCGGCGTGTCGAAAACATGGTGATCGGGCTGCGTGATATCGTGACATCCGTATTCGAGGCCACAAATCTTCTGGAGCAACAGCGGCAAGAGCGACTACGCGGCAGCTCGCAGCATGGGCGGCGATTCTGGCTGTGCCGACGGCAATCGCTGGGATTTACGGCATGAACTTTGAGAACATGCCCGAGCTGAAGTCGCAATACGGGTATTACATCGTTCTGGCTGTCATTCTCGTTCTCTGCGGCATTCTGTATTACCGCTTCAAACGCGCGCGGTGGCTGTGATCCAGTTGGCCTGCAACGGCGGATGACAGTTTGGCGCTATCACTTTTTTAGCTCCCCGGCGCCGCGGCTGATCCCGCAAGAATGCCGCCATCGATGGTCAATTCGGCTCCAGTCATATAGGTGGCTTCGTCGGAAGCCAGCAACACAGCCAGCGCAGCGACTTCCTCCGGCCTTCCAAACCGGCGCATCGGTGTGTCCTTGACCAACGCGGCCTCGCGGTCTGTACGATCCGCGCCAGTGCCCAGCATCGGCTCCCACATGGGAGTCATCACGGCGGCCGGATGGATCGAATTGCAGCGGATGTTCAAGCCTTGACTAGCGCAATAGAGGGCGACGCTCTTGGTGTGGTTGCGCACCGCCGCCTTGGATGAGGCATAGGCCGCAGCCATCGGAATTCCGACCAACCCCGAGCGAGACGAGATATTGATGATCGAGCCCGCACCATTTTCCCGCATGGCCCTGATGGCATAACGGCAACCGAGGAAAGTCCCATCCAAATTCACGGCATGGACCGCACGCCAATCGGAAAGTTGAGCGTTTTCCGGATCGTGAGCAGGCGGAGTGCTTTCGACTGGTCCCTCGAACCCGGTGATCCCGGCATTGTTGACAATCACGTCAATCCTCGGAAACTGACGGGCAATCTCAATCCAATCGTTTTCCGAGGAAACATCAAGTCGGACGAACGTCGCTCCGATTTCCTTTGCTAGATTCCGGCCACCTTCCACGTCGATGTCAGTGACAATGACGCTGGCCGCTTCGTGAGCGAAAGCACGAGAAATAGCTGCGCCAATGCCGCGCGCAGCCCCGGTTACGACTGCGGTTTTCCCCTCAAGTCTGGGCATGAGTGAATCCTTAAAAGTGCGAATTATACTCAGGACGCGCGATGTTCTCGGCCGCTACATCAGTGGTGCTGATTCAGACTACAGGTCAGCAATGTCCCTGGTCGTGCACTCCAAGTTGGCCCATCTCTTCTACCCGCGCCCGGATAATCAGTCAAGAAATGGAGGTCGAACGTACACCGTCATGCCGCTATTTTAAGCCGTCGCGAAGGAAGATGACGGCATCCATTGCCTCCTCCGACGATATAGTGTGACCGACCCCAGGATAGATTTTGGACGTCACCTTGAAACCAGCCGATCGCAGTTGGCCAGACGCGACAGTTGTCGCTGCCGGTGGAATTGTTTTATCCTCTGCACCATGCATCATCAGAATAACTGTTCGTGTCGAAGATGACGTCGGCGGCAGAGGCAACAGCCCTGCAAAAGTGGCAAGAGCGCCGACCTTCCAACGACCCGATGCAACTCCATCCAGCGCCATAATGGCGCCTTGCGAGACCCCGACGAACGCCACTCGGTCCAGCGCGCCTTCGAACCCTTCACGTTTGACAATTTCAGAGACCACCCTGTCGAACGATCGACGCGCGGCATCTATCCGCTCGGGGCGCATGATCTGGTCATCGACTGCAAACCATTGACGACCACCTGACTTGTGCGCGAACGGCGCATCTGGCGCAACGAACACTGTGTCCGGGAGCGTAGCCTGCCAAGAGTTCCCGAGCGCTCCCATCACCGCCCCTCTTCCCCGGATGCCGTGGAACAGGATCACCAGATGATCCCCACGCATTCCTACTCGAGAAGCGGTCGATCTGGAGATGCTTTCTGCCTGCACCATCTGCAAGGGTTTGGCCGCAGGGTCGACCTTGGACGACACAATTCGGGGTCCGCGGTCCGCAGCCATTACAACACTAGGACTTGCAGCGACGCAGATTGCGCCAATGAATATAACGAATAGAGAGAAGAAGGCCGCGAGATTTGAGGGCATCATGAGACTTTCCTATTGCATCCCCTCAACCTCCACTGGGGAACGTTCGTTCCGCTCCAGCGCTACGCCGCCACTGACAATCTCGTTATTGCCATCTGTCTGCCTTCAATCGCCAAGACCTCTGCGCCGGGAACAACCCCGCACATGTCCCGTTTCAGAACGAGGCACCACTGCACATTCAAGGAGATTTCAATGCAGCGATTTGCAGACAAGGTTGTCGTCGTAACTGGCGCTGGTTCAGGAATAGGCAAGGCAACGGCGGAGCGTTTCCTCAGCGAGGGCGCAATGGTGACCCTGGTCGGCCGCACGAGGGCAAAGCTGGAGGATGTCGCGAAGCCTTATCCTGAAGATCGGGTTCTGCTAATCGAGGCTGACATATCGAATGACGGTGACGTGAGAGACATGATTTCTCGGACGGTCGAAAAGTTCGGGCGCCTGGATGTTCTTGTCAACAATGCAGGTGTTGTCGCCCAAGGCGACGTCAGCACCCTCACCACAGATGCCTGGCGAACGGTCATGGCGACAGATGTGGATGGCGTCTTCTACGCCTGCCGTGCGGCCGTCCCACATCTGAAGTCGTCGCGCGGCTCCATCATCAACGTCAACTCCGTATCCGGCACGGGTGGTGACTGGGGCATGGCGGCATACAATGCCGCCAAGGGTGCCATTACCAACCTCACGCGGGCGATGGCCATGGATCATGGCAAGGACGGCATCAGGGTCAACGCAGTATGCCCGAGCCTGACGCGCACCGGGATGACCGAGGACATGATGGACGACGAAAAGTTGATCGCGAAATTCAACGAACGCTTTGCGCTCAGAGGCCCTGGCGAACCGGAAGACGTCGCGGCGGTGATCGCATTCCTTGCAAGTGACGACGCTCGCTTCGTGACAGGCGTCAATCTGCCTGTCGACGGTGGAATGTCGGCGTCTAACGGTCAGCCGCCTCAATAGAAGTCGAACGGCCCCTGAGGGGTTGTCCTCCGGGGCCCCCACAAACCTTCAATCTACAGGTCGTTTCTCTTCTGCCGCTGGCCAGTCGTTGGCCGGCTCCTCGATTACATCATCATCTGCGGGATCGGGATCATGCTCATGAGCGACCAACATGCTGTCGACCTCCACGACAATGACACTGCAAGCGTCCTCATAACTGACGCCGTTTACAACGAGGCCATCGACCAGCTCTTCGAGCTTTGAGCGAACCTCACGTTTCCAATCATCGGTCATTTGTCTCACCTTTTTTTGACGTTTTTTCGGTCAGTTCAATCCAGACAGGCGCGTGATCGCTGGTGTGCTCCCAGCCACGGACGCGCTTGTCGACTTCGGCCTTCACGAGCCTTTCGGCGAGATGCGGGCTCAGCAAAAAGTGGTCGATCCGCAGACCAGCGTCGCGCGCATACGCATTTCGAAAATATGCCCAGAAGGTGTAGATCCGTTCGATCGGATGCAGATGCCGTACCGCATCCGTCCAGCCTTGCGCCACCAGATCCGCATAAGCCGCTTTGACCTCGGGCCGAAACAGCGCGTCGTCTATCCAGCGCTCCGGTTTGTAGACATCGAGATCGGTTGGCATGACGTTAAAATCGCCAACGAGGGCTACAGGTACTCCGAGCTCGAACAGTTCTTCCGCGTAGGAATGCAGTCGCCGAAACCAGTCTAGTTTGTATTGGAACTTCGGACCTGGGACCGGATTGCCGTTTGGCAGGTAGAGGCATCCGACAACCATTCCGTCGATGACAGCCTCGATGTATCGACTTTGGTCGTCGTGCTCGCCGCCGGGCAACCCGCGTCTCGTCTCAAGCGGCTCCTGGCCGCGTGCAAGGATCGCGACACCGTTCCACGATTTCTGGCCATGCCATATCGCGCCGTAGCCTGCGCGTTCCAGCTCTTTGCGCGGAAATTTATTGGACGGTGCCTTAAGTTCTTGCAGACAGACGATGTCAGGTTGCCCCTCGTCCAGCCAACGAAGCATAACGTTCAGGCGACCATTGATACCGTTAACATTGTAGGTGGCGATCTTCACCGGCTTGCGTTAGCGCTTGCGATCACCTTTGTCGCCCTCTCCTGATTTGGTATCATTCTGTGCGTCATGGCGCGCATCGGCTGAAAGCGAACGAGAGACATCGACGCTCTCCTTGAACTTGCCGTCTTCATCGCGGCGTACGTAACGCTTGTCAGTGCCGGTATCGATAAGTTCTCGCTTTGTCATAACAGATCTCCGTCGGGTGGCTATGGAAGGGAAACGCGTCACGCTTTCAAAAGATGCATTCGTATCAGCGACCTAAGACAGACACGCGAAACGAGAGGCCGCATGTGCCTAAGTCATCGTAAACGACTCGTTTTAGCTAGGACGTCTCGCTCACTCGTTCGGTTGAATCGCGTGGTTCTGTGAGGAGTGTCATATTATGGGTTCCCCGTGAGCGGGTTGGAAAGGCTTCATCAATTCGGCGAAGTGTCCTGCGCAGTCGCGCTTTGGCCGCAGCGTCAGGAGCGGATCGCCTTCAACACGCTCAACAAAGCAACCGACAATCGGGTGAAGCGCGAGTTCGTAGATGGCGAGACCGGCGAGTTGGTCGAGCGTGACGATCAGATCAAAGGTTATCAGACAGATAACGGGCAGTACATCGTTCTGGAATCGGAAGAAGTCACCGCCGCCACTCGTGGCGTGATCTTAAGGGGCAGAGCCGGAAAAAGCACGTAAGGACATGCTTCGAACTTCTGTTCCGGAGCACATTTTGCTCAGACGCGGGACCGTCGTGACCCCGCGGCGCGAGCTTTCTCCTCCGAGCAAAAACCAACGCTCGCCGTGCAAGAAACTGATCCAGGTTTCATGGTAGTAATTCTGCCCGGCACATCGTAAGTGCGCTTGCCTCGCGTACTGACCGTTCCCTTGATGGGCATTCACCGGTTTCCTCCGTCACAGCAACAGTCATGCTTAGGAGCAGGATACTAGTAGCCCGCCGCAGAGATGAGCAATACATCGTTCCCACGCCACTAGTCCACAAGGCGACCGACCTGCCGCAAGGCGCCAAACAGGTCGTGTCAAAATAAAAAGAGCTAGGTGCCGCAAGAAAAAGCGTATCGCCAGCAGCGGACAGCTTTTGTGCCGACACCCAATAGCACGCTTAACGCTAAGCCAACCATGTCGACAATATGAGAGGCGGCGTAAAAAATCTTATAAAGACCACGCTGTAGGCTTTGACGCAAGGGGGCAGAGCAATGCAGATCGATTTACAAACTCTTTGGTACTTAACCATTGGAACGCTGCTGGTGTCAGCATCGCTTCTCCTTTGGGAAAGGCACGCTCATCCAGGTCGCGCACGCGTGCTCGGTGTTCTGGCCGCGGCACTCTTCTCGTTCGTTCTC
>NZ_LMNZ01000016.1:0-68694 GCF_001423445.1 Rhizobium sp. Leaf311
CAGCGCCGCCGCCCTCGTCAGTGAGCGGACTTATAGAGGACACCCCTCAAACAAGTCAACACTCACCCTTGAAGAAATATCAAAAAAATCATCAAATGTATGATTTTTAATGTTTATTTCGATTTCCCTTCCTTTTGCGGCTCTTTTGACGCTCTCACCCTTGGGCTGTTGACCCTTAACTTAGCCGCCGTGACATGATCCCGGCGGCCTGATCTGCAATCGTTCTCCGTTCAAGCTTTCCAACGCCAATCGCGGATCTTTGGCATGTCTTCTCCCTGAGCTCTGACGTATCGCGAATGTTCTTCCAGCTCATTGGTCAAGGCGGCTACAACATTCGGGAAACGGCTGGCCAGCGCTGGAACGCGTTTGATAGCCTCAAGCGCGAGGTGATATCGATCAAGCTCATTCAAAACAGTCATGTCGAATGGTGTGGTTGTCGTACCCTCTTCGTTAAACCCGCGTACGTGGAAGTTGCGGTGGTTTGTGCGCCGATAGGTCAGCCGATGTATGAGGGATGAATAGCCGTGGAACGCGAATATCACCGGCTTGTCTGCCGTGAATATGGCGTTGAACAGTCCCTCGTCCAATCCATGAGGATGCTGGGCTGGATCTTGAAGCGCCATGAGATCGACGACATTCACAGTCCTGATCTTCAAGCCAGGTATCTTCTCATGCAAAATCATGACAGCCGCCAGGGTTTCCATAGTCGGAACATCGCCCGCGCACGCCATGACCACATCCGGTGAGGCCGAGCCGCCCTCGTAGCTCGCCCAATCCCAGATACCGATGCCTTTTTCGCAATGGGCCACGGCTTCATCCATCGTCAGGAACTGTGGAGCCGGTTGCTTCCCGGCAACAATGACATTCACACGGTCATAGGTTTTGAGGCAATGGTCACCGACCCACAGCAGCGTATTGGCGTCAGGCGGCAGATAGATGCGCGCAATATCAGCCTTCTTGTTGGCCACCAGATCCAGAAATCCCGGATCCTGATGCGAGAAGCCATTATGGTCCTGCCGCCATACGTGGGATGAAAGCAGATAGTTCAACGACGAGATCGGTGCTCGCCAGGCAAGATTACGGGAGACCTTCAACCATTTGGCATGCTGATTGAGCATGGAGTCGATGATGTGGATGAAGGCTTCGTAGCAGGAGAAAAGCCCATGTCTGCCAGTCAGGAGGTAACCCTCCAACCACCCCTGGCAAAGATGCTCACTCAACACTTCCATCACTCGTCCATCTTTTGCGAGGTGGACATCATATCCTTCGATTTCTTCCATCCAGACCCGGTCGGTTGCTTCAAACACGGGTCCCAGCCTGTTCGAGTCCGTTTCATCGGGACCAAAGACCCGGAAATTGCTGGCTTCCTCGTTGAGCTTGAAAATGTCCCTGAGATATCGCCCCAGTACTTCCGTGGACTGGATCTGGCTGGCGCCGCGTTCTTCGATAGCGACAGCATAGGCTTTGATCTCGGGTAATTTGAGTTCCTTGCGTATGATGCCTCCGTTGGCATGGGGCGTGGCACTCATGCGTTTCGGTCCGACGGGGGCCAGTTGCCGAAGCTCTGGTTTCAGACTGCCCTCGTGATCGAAGAGCTCATCGGGACGGTAGCTGCGCAGCCATTTTTCAAGAATATCGCGGTGCGCGGCATCTGCCCTGCAATTGTTGACCGGAACCTGATGAGAACGCCAAAAGCCCTCGACCTTTTTTCCGTCCACTTCTACCGGTCCTGTCCAGCCCTTGGGACTGCGCAGAATGATCATCGGCCAGCGTGGTAATCCACTTTGAAGAGGGTTTGAACGCCACTGGCTTTGAATTGCGTGTATCTTGTCGAAGGCAAGGTCCAGCGCCGAAGCCATTTTACGGTGCATGAATCTTGGATCCGAACCTTCAACGAAAAGCGGCTCATATCCATATCCGGCAAACAGATCGGCCAGATCACGCTCGTCCATGCGTGCGAGCAGAGTGGGATTCGCGATCTTGTAGCCGTTTAGATGAAGGATGGGCAGAACTGCCCCGTCTCTTGTGGGATTGAGAAATTTCGTAGAGTGCCAGGCCGCCGCAATTGGACCCGTTTCCGCTTCACCATCACCGACGACGCAGGCAACGGTCAAATCGGGGTTGTCGAAGGCGGCACCAAACGCGTGGACTAAAGCATATCCCAATTCACCACCCTCGTGGATCGAACCGGGAGTTTCGGGCGCGACATGGCTCGGTATGCCGCCTGGAAAGGAGAACTGTCGAAAGAGTTGCTTCATGCCGTCGATATTCTGGGCAACGTCCGGATAGACTTCACTATAGGTCTGCTCCAGATAGGCATTGGCAACCATCCCGGGGCCGCCATGCCCTGGACCGCATACGTATAGCAGGTCAGAATTGCGTTGCCGGATGATGCGATTGAGATGTGCGTAGATGAAATTCAGGCCGGGCGTCGTTCCCCAATGCCCCAAAAGCCGCGGCTTTATGTGCTGCGCAGAGAGCGGCTCTCTCAGGAGAGGATTATCCATTAGATAAATCTGTCCAACGGAAAGATAGTTGGCAGCCCGCCAGTAACGATCAATGTGTTCGAGCTCGTGATCTGTTACGCTTACTGTGGCATTCTCAAGCATGTTTCGATACCTCCAGCCGGTGTTCGGCTATGGCTTGAATGGATTCCTGCACGATGACTTTTTCTTCGTCGGTGGGGACAACCAGCGCCGCCACACCGCTCTCTTTTGTGCTGATGATCGTCGCATTCGCCCTGTTGGCGGCTTCGCTGAGAGTGATGCCCAGCCATGACAAATGGCGGATGATCCTGCTTCTGACGTCCGGCTGATGCTCGCCAATCCCTGCCGTGAATATCAGGGCGTCGATCCCGCCAAGTGAGACCGCCAACCTTCCGACTTCGCCGGCAATTCTGAAGCAAAACAGGTCTACAGCGTCCTGCGATGCCGGATGGAAGTCATCCAGCAAGTCGCGTATGTCGCCGCTCCTGCCTGAGACGCCCAACAGTCCGCATTTGTGATACAGAAAATCTTCGAGTTCATCGGCGCCAGCGAAGTTGTTTCGCAGAAGATGCAGCAGAACGCCGGGATCGAGCGACCCTGGCCGGGTCGCCATGGGTACGCCATCTAGTGCGGAAAATCCCATACTTGTGTCGATACTGACGCCTTCGACCATTCCACACAGGCTGGCCCCACTGCCCAGATGGGCGCAGATGACGCGACCTTTAGCCAGATCGGGGTCCAATGTTGCCAGTTCCGAGGCGACATGTTTGTAGGAGAGGCCGTGAAAGCCATAGCGTCGCAAACCCTGCTCGTGCATCGACGCGGGAATGGCGAAGCGACTCGCGAGATTGCAGAGAGAGCTGTGAAAAGCCGTATCGAAGGAGGCAGTCTGGAGGACATCCGGGTAGTCCTCTTTGACCGCATGAATAACCTCAAGAGCGGGAGGGATGTGAAGCGGAGCAAATGAGCCCAGCTTTTCAATTTCAGAAATTGTCTGCTGGTCCAACAGGACCGGCTTGTGAAATGTCGGCCCGCCGTGAACGATACGATGCCCGCATATCTCGATGGTCGAGTTTGGAGGCAACATCCTGCCTATCAAGTCCCGGATGAGCTTCCTGTCGAGACTGGCGCCGGGGTCAAGGTCAACAACCTCCTTTGCCGATGATGTGCTGACCTCAAGCTGCGGCTTGGTGCCAATGCGCAAAATGCCCCGCGATATTTGCACCGGCTGCCCCGGATCCAACCGGTAAACCGCAATCTTCAGGCTCGAAGAACCCGCATTGAAAACCAGGGCGACTGTCATAACGTTCGCAACCTCATATTCTGACAGCCTTTCGGCGGTCACAGGCGGATTAAAACGGGCTGCCCACCCCTCTGTCTTTGATCAGGGTCAAATATAGACAAGTGAAAATTTGCACGGTCGACCGTCCAAACGCATTTCGACGCAGAACAGAGTCCATTCGCCCGGTTGGTGCGATGGCGTGCGTCGAAGCTGAAGGATGCTGTCGGAACGAGCATCCTCAAGCCTTTTGGAAACCGACGTAACGGCAAGGCCGTCGGCGTCAGCGGAAAGAAAGATGTCGAAAGAAAGCGCTGCAGTCTCACCTGCAGTTCTAATCCGCTTGGCGCGGTGGCGACGTCAAACCCTGCCTCACCGAGATATTGCGAGGCATTTTCTGCAGACGAAGATCATCATCCACAACAGGGACTTCGGTCCTGCTCAGCGTGTCCCGACCATGTTGAGGTCGCGGAGTTACTGGTTATCACAGAATTGCAGCGAAGTCCTGCACCAATCGCAAATCCTTGCCGTCCCATTAAGCAGGATTACAGCACATTAGATTTTCAGTTGATCTGCAGTCCTCCGTTCAGGTCTTTCCAAGCCGACTGGCAAACCAGTCGGCAACTACGGTCGTTTGTAGGGAACTTGAGACGGGACCTCATGCTGCGGCTATTGTGAAGTGTTTTCGCAGCCAACCGTGGAAGCATTCAGCGGAAGACGATACTGCGGACACTTCGAAATAAAATCAGCGAGATCCAGCGGCCCGAAATTTGGTGCCGTCAGACCACAGCTTGCAACGCAGGGATGCCTGCGTCCCACGCTGGCATGGATTTTCGGAACGGATGCATAAATTTCCATCTCCTCATCTAGAGCGAGAGCGATCTAAATCATCGATTTTGTTCCTCTTTTTAGTACAATAACGAAAAACTATTTCTAAAAATTGCTAAAACGAACAATTTCTGTCTTATCTGTCCTTGTGCGCATCGACCTGCGGCGATACATCGCAGTACCCGCCTCGCTCATCGTTCGATGAGCCTTCAACATTTCAATGTGACGTCAGTCACGAAGCGAGTTGCCCATGAGAGACCTTCCTGGCCGTCCTTCCCGTAGAAATTTCCTCAAAGCATCAGCCGCAAGTGCAGCAGTGGCCGGATTGACGGCAGTCCCGGTAAAGGCAGAGGAAACGCCTGAACCTGTTGCCCTGGACGCCTACAAGCCGATCTGTCTCAAGCCCAGTGAGTGGGCTTTTGTTGTCGCCGCAGTCGCAAGGCTCATTCCTTCGGAAGGGACCGGCCCCGGCGCCATCGAAGCAAGAGTTCCCGTCTTCATCGATATGCAATTGGCCGGAGACTACGGTCGGGCGGCCGACTGGTACATGGAAGGCCCTCATGAGGCTGCCGCGAGCCCGCTGCGCGGCTGGCAGACGCCTTTGACACCTCTGGAAATCTATCAAATGGCCATTCCGGTTTTCGATGAATGGTGCCGGACGACACACGGGAAGATCTTCATGGAGCTGGACGCAACGCTCCAGGATCAGGCGCTGACATCTCTCCAGAAGGATGAAATGAAGCTTGCTCCTGAAATCCGTGATTTCTTCTCGATTTTGCTGGGCAACACCAAGGAGGGATATTTCGCCGATCCCATCTATGGCGGAAACCACAAGATGCAGGCCTGGACATATATCGGATTTCCAGGCGCCCGAGGCTCCTACAAGGAGTGGGTCCTCAAGCACAACGTCAAATATCCATTGGGGCCTGTCTCCATCTCCGGTGAAAGGGCTTAACCGATGACACGAGTAGAAAAGAAGAAAGACGTCGTTATCGTTGGTCTGGGATGGACCGGCTCGATTCTCGGAATGGAACTCGCGCAGGACGGTCTGGAGATCGTCGCCCTTGAGCGCGGTCACGATCAGAATACCGTCCCGGACTTTCAGTATCCCGAGATGATCGATGAGCTGAAATACGGTGTGCGTCTGGGCATGATGCAAAAGCCTCGCAACTCCACCGTCACCATCCGGCGAAACGACAGCGAAGTGGCGCTGCCGTATCGCAGTCTGGGATCGTTTCTTCCAGGTATCGGCGTCGGCGGTGCGGGCACTCACTGGAATGGGCTGAACTGGCGTCCAATGACCTCGGAATATCGTCTTCGTTCCCATGTTGAGGAGCGTTGGGGCGCTTCCATCATCCCAGAGGACATGAACCTTCAGGACTATCCTGTCACCTATGACGAACTTGAACCCTTCTTCGATCGGTTCGAACGCGTTGCCGGCATTTCCGGCAAGGCGGGTAATATCAAGGGAGAAAAGATC
Source organism: Rhizobium sp. Leaf311 (assembly GCF_001423445.1). Taxonomy (NCBI): domain Bacteria; kingdom Pseudomonadati; phylum Pseudomonadota; class Alphaproteobacteria; order Hyphomicrobiales; family Rhizobiaceae; genus Rhizobium; species Rhizobium sp. Leaf311. The sequence continues at coordinate 6,074 of NZ_LMNZ01000016.1, forward strand.
GAGGGCGGAAATCCATTCGAGGCTCCCCGTTCACGTGACTATCCGATGCCGCCGATGCCAACGACCTGGGACGGTGCAAAATTCGGCGAGATTACGAAGTCAATGGGTTATCACCCCTTCCCTCGTCCCGGCGGGATTGCTTCGCAAGCCTATGTCAATGAATACGGGATGCAGATGGGTCCTTGTAACCATTGCGGCTTCTGCGAGCGCTATGGCTGCTACAATTATTCCAAGTCGTCTCCGCAAACAGCCATTCTCGACGCTTTGAAACGCAAACCCAATTTCGAGTACCGGACGCAAGCGGAAGTCCTTCGCATCGAGATGGCTCCAGATGGCAAGACGGCGACTGGCGTCACCTATTTCGACGAGAAGGCGCAGGAAGAGGTCTTCCAGCCAGCCGATCTGGTGATCCTTGCCGCCTATCAGCTTCACAATGTCCACCTCATGCTGCTCTCCGGCATCGGCCAACCCTATGACCCGAACACAAATGAAGGTGTCACCGGGCGCAATTATGCTTACCAGATGAATGGCGGCTACACCCTGTTCTTCAAGGACGAAGTGTTCAATCCGTTCATCGGCACCGGTGCGAACGGCATGACCATAGACGACTTTGGCATCGACAATATCGATTTCGGCCGGGAGGGCTTCATAGGCGGCTCCTACATTTCCGCGGGCCAGTCCAACGGTCAGCCAATCCGCTCCATGGCGCTTCCCGCCGGCACACCGAGCTGGGGTGCCAAGTGGAAAGAGGCCGTAGGGGAATGGTACGGCCACTCCATGTCGATTGGTTCCCACGGATCGCACATGGCCTATCGCGGTAATCACCTCGACCTCGACCCAACCTACAAGGATCGGCACGGACGCCCCCTGATGCGGATGACCTTTAACTGGAATGCCAACGACATCCGCATGACCCAGTTCATGAAGTCGAAGATCGAGCCGATTGCAAAGGCGCTCAACCCCACATCGATGCAGGAGGGCTTCAAGAAGGAAGGCGCGATGTATGATGTGAGGCCTTACCAGACGACGCACAATGTCGGCGGTTCCGTCATGGGAGATGACCCGAAGACGTCGGCTGTCAACCGCTACCTCCAGGCCTGGGACAAGCACAATATCTTCGTTCTCGGTGCTGGCGCCTTTCCGCAGAACACTCAGTACAACCCGACGGGTATGGTCGGTGGTCTCGCCTATTGGGCGGCAGAGCATATCCGTAAGGATTATCTTCCGAACCCACGGCCGCTGGTTTGAGGAGTGTCACGATGAAAAAGCTCCTCAAACTTCTCGCTATCCTCGTAGTGGTAGGAATTGCCTGCCTCGTGGCCTTCATTTTCATACCCGTTCAACGCACGGAACCACCCTCCCCACTGGCCGCAGATTTCAAGGCTGATAAGGGGCGTGGAGAATATCTCATGCGCGCCAGCGACTGCATGGCCTGCCACACCAATGAGGGCGGCACGCCCTTTGCTGGCGGTCGCGCCATTCAAGGCCCTATGGGTACGATCTGGACCACCAACATCACTCCGGACAAGGAAACCGGCATCGGCAACTATACGCTCGATGACTTCCGCGCCGTTCTCTATGATGGCGTAACACCTGATGGAACGCATCTTTACCCGGCGATGCCCTATGAGAACTACCGAAAGCTGACAGAAGAAGATGTCGTTGCGCTCTACGACTACTTCATGCACGAGGTAAAACCCGTCTCCAACAAGGTCGAACCGACGAAACTCGCATTTCCATTCAACATGCGATTCGGCCTGCGTGCCTGGAACTGGGTCGCTCTGCGGGGCGAGGCCGGTTTCAAACCCAACGCAGCGGAAGACGGCATCTTCAACCGCGGTAAATATCTCGTCGAAGGTCCGGGCCACTGCGCTGCATGCCATAGCCCGCGCTCTGTGCTTATGACGCAGGATGGCATTGACGAAACATCGCAAAGCTTCCTGACGGGCGGCGAAATCGACAACTATACGGCGCCTGATCTCAGAGGGCCCGACAGCGGTCCGCAAAAATGGACGGTGGAAGAAACCGCCGCCTATCTCGCAACCGCTCGCAACGCCCATTCCACTGCGACCGGTGAAATGATGCTGGTGGTGAGAGATTCCACGCAATATCTGACGACCGACGACAACAAGGCAATCGCCAGCTACCTGAAGAAGATCGGCTCTACCAAGCCATCGGAAGCGAAGAAGGCAGACGCGCCAACCGACACTGAGCAATTGCTTTCAAGCGCCAAAGCAGACATGCCCTTGGGGCCACGGCTGTATCTCGACAATTGCGGCGGCTGTCACTTCGTTAATGGAAAGGGTGCGCCCGAGATATTCCCGGAACTCGATGGCAACTCTCTGGTCACCGCGAAATCGACCAAGGGTCTGATCAGCGTCATCTTGCATGGTGCAGAGCTACCCTCGACCGAGCAGCGTCCGATGAAGGTCAGAATGCAGGGTTACGAGGATCGTTTGTCGGATGAGGAAATAGCCGCACTTGCAACCTTCCTGCGAAACGCCTGGTCTAACAAGGCGCCTGAAGTCACCGCACAGGACGTCAGTGTCGTCAGAAACTTGGGTAAAGGGCACTGAGGAACAATTTCCATTCAGCGCCTTCCAGACGTTCAACAACAAAGCCCGCCGCAAATATTGCGGCGGGCTTAAGCTTTCTTCCAATCGGCTCGATCCGTTTTATTCACACCGAACCATGCCCAGTTAGGGATCGAGCCCTGCACATCTCGCGGTATTGCGGATATGCGTTTCCATTTCGATCTTCGCCAGATTTCCGTCATTGAGGCGTAGCGCATTGATGATGCGACGGTGTTCCGCGATGGAATTCTTCATGCGTTCAGGATCGGTGATGGGAATAGGCTGACGTTGCGTCTCAGTGATGAGCTCGCGCACAGTCTGGTAGAGCGCCTGCAGCATGAGGTTGGAGCAGGCGGAAACGATGGTCGAATGAAACTGCAAATCGGCCTCGACATTGGACACGACATCCTGCTTTTCCCAGGAACGTTCCATTGTTTCGGTTGCCTGTTCCATCTCGTCCAGTTGCCTTTGCGTCAGCCTTCCGGCCGCTAGCTTTGCGACCTCTCCCTCGAGAAGGGCGCGCGTCTGAAAAACGTCAAAAGCCGAGTAGCTTTGGGAATATCGCCAAGGCGCCATGTTTGCGGCGGGACCGGCGGCCCGCTCTGCCGGTGAGGTAACAAAGGTGCCCCGCCCTGCCTCGGTCTTGACCATGCCGAGAGTTTCCAAGGTCAACAGGGCTTCCCTGAGCGAAGCGCGGCTGACGCCGAACCGTTCCGACAATTCGCGCTGCGACTGAATTTTCTCGCCCGGCTTCAGGACACCTGTCTGTATCAGGTTCTGGATCTCGCGAGCCACGGTCTGTGGCAGAAGCGTCTTGTTCAGCATCTCGCGCTCGTCCTTTCGTCACTGATTCAACATCTATTTTCAACATCACGTCTTGCCAAGGCGGAAAGTCCATGCTTGTGTGGTCTAACTGGTCCGACCAGTTAGACCACAATGTGTGATCGTGTATCAAATAACAAGGGGAACACTGATGAAACGCATAACAGCGACGTTTATAACTGCATCGATCGCCGCAGGCATCTCTCTCATGAGCCTGCAGATTGCCAGGGCCGCCGACCTCGTGGTCGGTGCCAATATCGGCAACGTTCCATGGGAATTTCAGGACGCAACGGGCAAGGTTGTCGGCTTCGAGGTTGACCTCGTCAACGAGGTGGCCAAGCGCTTGGGCAAGTCCGTCGAATTCGTCAACACGCCGTTCAACGGCCTGTTTTCGGCGGTGCAGTCCGGTCGCATCAACATGGCCATCTCATCGATAACAATCACTCCAAAGCGACTCGAATCCGTGTCATTCGCCCAGCCATATTATGACAGTGATCAGTCGCTCACCGTCACAGCAAAATCCGGCATTACGGGGTTGAGCGAGATGGCTAGTAAGGTGGTCGGGGTGGACACCGGTTCTACCGGCGACATGTGGGCAGAGAAGAGCAAGAGCGAATACAAATTCTCGGACATCCGCCGCTTCGAGGGCTTGTCTCCTGCAATGCTCGATCTCGTCGCGGGCCGAATCGACGGATACATCAGCGATATTCCTGCCCTGCTCTATTACGTCAAGGACAAGCCGGAGCTGAAAGTGGTGGCCCGCATTCCAACGGGAGAAAAATACTCCGTCATGTTCAACAAGGGCGATCCTTTGGCCGAGCAGGTTAATGGGGCGATTACCGAAATGAAGAAGGACGGTTATCTGGCCAAGTTGCACCAGACCTGGTTCGGGGCACCAGCAGAAGAGAAGACATCGACCGTAACAGTCCTGGACATGCCGAAGAACTGATAGCGCCATAGCCGCCAGCGGATAGCAACTCCGCTGGCCCAACGGAGCCTAGCGGCATGAATCTTCTCAATACCTTCTTCAACTACGATGTCTTCGTTCAGAGCCTGCCTCAGCTTTTGTGGGGACTTGTGGTCACGCTGCAGATAGGCATCGTCAGCATCGTCGCAGGTCTGGTCGGTGGCCTTGTTCTTGCGGTGGCACGGCTTTACGCGCCGAAAACAATCGTGGTGCTCATCCGCATCTATGTGGACGTCCTGCGATCGATACCCCTGCTCGTCCTTCTCATCGTCATCTACTACGCACTGCCCTTTGTTGGGATAAGGCTATCGCCCTTCCTTTCGGCGGTCACAGCTCTTTCACTTGTCTCAGCGGCGTACACCGCGGAAATTTTTCGTGCCGGTATCGATGCAATTCCGGTCGGTCAGTTTGAAGCCTCTGCAGCCTTGGGACTTTCCAACCGGCATACGATGGCAGACATCATTCTTCCACAAGCGGTGAGGATCGTAATCCCTCCGCTCACCAACAATTCCATCAACGTTCTCAAGGATACAGCCTTGGCGTCGGTTGTTGCGATGCCCGACCTGCTGAAGCAGGCGACCCAGGCGCAAGCGCTGACAGCAAACCCCACGCCCTTGATCGGTGCGGCGGTGATTTACGTATTCCTGCTGTGGCCGATGGTGGCAGTCGTGTCCCGGCTGGAAACGCGCTTCGGCGCTGGGAGGCGCAGATGACATCCCAACACAAAGGTCTTATCCGGGTTGAGAACCTGTTCAAAGCCTATGGAACCTACACGGTTCTTCATGGGATCAATCTTGATATCGCTGAAGGTGAGGTCGTTTGCATCATCGGGCCGTCAGGCTCAGGCAAATCAACGCTGATCCGCTGCATCAATCATCTGGAACCGTTCTCTCCCGAGAGTATGATTACGGTTGATGGAATAAGGGTGCGTCCCGGCAAGGAACTGGTCAAGGTTCGGGCCGAAGTTGGCATGGTGTTCCAGTCCTTCAACCTTTTCCCCCACATGACGGTGTTGCGAAACGTCATGTTGGCACCGATGCGTGTTCGTGGCTTGGGTGAAGCTGAAGCCGCCATAAAGGCACGAGACCTGCTGGCCCGTGTGGGCATATCGGAGCAGGCAGACAAGTTTCCTGGCCAGCTTTCCGGTGGTCAGCAGCAGCGCGTTGCCATAGCGCGCGCGCTGGCCATGGAGCCTAAGGTGCTTCTGTTTGATGAGCCCACATCCGCTCTCGACCCCGAGATGGTCGGTGAAGTTCTCGATGTCATGCGGCGTTTGGCGGGCACAGGTGTGACCATGATCGTCGTTACGCATGAAATGGGCTTTGCCAAACAAGTCGCAGACCGGGTCATCTTCATGGATGGCGGAAAACTCGTTGAAATGGGCACCCCTCAGCAGATTTTCGACGACCCACAAGAAGAAAGAACGCGCAGCTTCCTGCGCGCCGTACTCAATCACTAAATCAAGTCTGTGGAGGACACCCCATGAACGACACCCCATCACTCAATCTGGAATTCGTGCGCAGTCAGTTTCCAGGACTGGGAAGAGGTTGGAGCTTTTTTGACAATGCCGGTGGTTCGCAGATACTCCAGGGCGCAATCGACCGGATCAACAGCTTTCTGATCGAGCGTAACGTCCAGATCGGCGGGTCCTACGAAGTATCCCAGAAGGCGGCGGCAGCACTTTACGAAGCCCGCACGGCCGCGATGCATCTTGTGAATGCGAACCGGCCCGAGGAAATTGTCTTTGGCAGTTCAACCACTGCGATGCTTCAAAATCTGGCGCGCGCCATGGAAAGCCAGCTTGCATCTGGCGACGAGATCATCGTCACCGTAAGCGATCACGAATCCAATATTGGTCCCTGGGATCGCCTGACATCAGTCGGCGTTACGATCAAGTTCTGGCCGCTCAACAAAGACACCCTCACCCTCGACCTGGCAGACCTTGAGCCGCTGATGTCTAGCAAGACACGGCTTGTCTGTGTCACACACGTCTCCAACATTCTAGGATCGATCAATCCCATCCGTGCTATTGCAGACTTCGTCCACGCACGGGGCGCGCGGCTCTGTGTGGATGCGGTTGCCTACGCTCCTCACCGCCTTGTAGACGTTCAGGCTTTTGATGCAGACTACTATGTCTTCAGCCTCTACAAGACCTATGGCCCCCACTATGCTCTCATGTACGGCAAGTATGATCACCTGCTGGAGCTCGACACGCTTTATCACTATTTCTACGGCAAGGACAAAGTTCCTGGCAAGCTGGAGCCCGGCAACCCGAATTACGAGCTCGCCTACTCCACCTGTGGAATCGTCGACTATCTGGCAAGCCTCGGCGAACAAGCGGGCGACACGGGCAGTGTCCGCAGCCGCATCACCACCGCGTTCAAGGCGATAACCGCTCAGGAAGACGTGTTGGCCGAAAGACTTCTGTCCTATCTGCGCTCGCGAAACGACTGCCAGATCATCGGCCAAACCCACAATGTGAACAGTTCCAGAGTTCCCACGATCGCTTTTCGATTTGATGGTCGCGATGCTGGTGAGATCTGCAAAGCGATGGACGCTCATAATATCGCAATGCGTTTCGGCGATTTCCACTCACGCCGGCTTGCGGAGTATCTTGGCCTTACCGATCACGGCGGAATGCTGCGGGTATCGATGGTTCATTACAATACGCTTGAAGAAGTGGACCGCTTCACGCAGGCTCTCGATAAAATTCTCACCAGTGAAACGGGTTTTGCCAGAGCAAGCTGAGAAAAGGACGGGAATCGATGCGCTTTGATACAATCATCCGGAACGGAACCGTAGCGACGGCAAGCGATACCTTCGTTTGCGATATCGGTATTCTCGACGGAAAGATCGCCTCTCTCTCCACGGGGCTTGGAGACGCAGCAGAAATCATCGACGCCACGGGCCTCTTCGTATTGCCAGGTGGAATCGACAGCCACGTCCACCTGGACCAGCCCTCTGGAGAAGGCGTCGTCATGGCTGACGACTTCGAAAGCGGGACGCGCTCTGCCGTTATCGGCGGCAACAGCACGGTGTTGACCTTCTGCATGCAGGAGAAAGGCCAGACACTCCGGGAGGCCCTCAAGGAGTATCACGCCAAAGCCGAGGGGAAATGCTATACGGATGTTGCTTTTCATCTGGTCATAACCGATCCGACTGCCGAGGTCTTGGGGCAGGAACTCCCAGCCCTCGTCGCTGCAGGCTACACCTCTTTGAAGGTCTTCATGACCTATGAAGGGCTGCGACTGCGTGACGACCAGATATTGGACACGCTGGATGCGGCGCGGCGCACCGGTGCTCTCGTCATGGTCCATTGTGAGAACGAAGATGCAATTCGCTATCTGATCGGACGTCACGAGGACGAAGGCAAGTTTGCGCCAAAATACCATGCCACCACGCGCCCAATTGCAGCGGAACGTGAAGCGACGCACCGTGCCTTGTCTCTGGCGGAAATCGTGGACGTTCCTATCGTCATCGTTCACGTTTCCAACCGTGAGGCCATGGAGGAAATCCGCAGAGCGAGAATGCGAGGCCAGAAGATCGCAGGCGAAACCTGCCCACAATATCTAATGCTGACGGCCGCAGACCTTGACCAGGACGCGCTTGAGGGCGCGAAATTTGTATGCTCGCCGCCACCTCGCGACACACAGAGCCAGGATGCCTGCTGGGAGGGTCTGGAACAGGATGTCTTTGATCTGTTCTCGTCAGACCATTGCCCATTCCGCTATGACGACCCGCAGGGAAAACTGAACGAGAAGGGTAAGAGAAGCTTTCGCTGGATACCGAACGGTATTCCCGGCGTGGCAACCCGCCTGCCGATTCTCTTTTCCGAGGGCGTGATGAAGGGTCGCATATCGCTCAACCAGTTCGTCGCGCAGACGTCCACCAACCACGCCAAGCTATACGGCCTCTATCCAAACAAAGGGACGATCGCCGTCGGCGCGGATGCCGATATCGCACTCTGGGATCCCGCACGGAAGGTGACAATCACCAACGACTTGCTGTCTCATGGCTCTGACTACACGCCATATGAAGGACTTGAGGTTCAGGGCTGGCCAATACGGCTTCTGTTACGCGGAAAATCCGTCATCAATGACGGCCTGCTCGCGGATGCGAAGGCTGGCGGCCAGTACGTTTCCCGCCAAACGTCCTCTCTCGTAAACGCCCGTAAAATTGACACTGGCAAATCAGGACAAGCAGCAGAATTGTGAGTAACGGCAGGGGCGCTGCAAAAGCCGATCTATAACCCAGTGGCGCTTTAGACCCTCAACCCTTCGATTCCGCAATCTGCCAGCTGGCAGGCGAGCACCACGCGAACCATCTCCTCGACTCGCACAGCTGCGCGCAAAGCATAAAAAAACCCGGGCAAGCCGGGTTTTTAATCTTGGCAGAATATGCGGATTAGTCCGCGGCGTTTTCCAGTTTAGGAGCCTCGCCGCCTTCAGATCCTTCTGCAGCGGCTTCGCCCTCTTCACCCGCTGTACGACGCGGACGACGGGGACGTGGGCTTGTGCTGCGCGGACGACGTGGAGCGCGCTCCGTTGCTGCGGTGCTGCCCTGAGCTTCCTCTTCGACGGCAACTTCCTTCGGCGTACCTTCGATTACAGGCTGAGGCGCTGAACTCGCGTCGTAAACAGGAGCAGCAACTGGCGCGGGTGCGTTGCTGTTGTTGTTTCCGTTTTCGTCCTGCGCTTCACGCGGCTGGCGTTCTGGCCGGGCCGGGCGCTCACGACGGTCGCGTCGCTCATTGCGGTCCTGCCGCTCCGGGCGATCCTGACGTTCCGAACGGTCCTGCCGCTCCTGGCGTTCAGGCTGTTCGTTGCGCTGCGAACGCTGTTCTGAATGATCTTGTGCCGACGACATCGAACCGACGTTGTCGTCGTTATCGTCGCCGTCAATCTCGTCACCATCGCGCTCCTGCTGGAACTCGCCGCGATCATCACGCTGGAAGCGTTCCTGCATCTGCGCCTGGGCAGTTGCGATGATACGGTTATAATGTTCCGCGTGCTGCAGATAGTTCTCGGCCATGACGCGATCGCCGGAGCTCTGGGCATCCCGTGCGAGTGTCGCGTATTTTTCGGCTATGTGCTGGGCCGTGCCACGGATCTTAACATCGGGACCGGAGCTGTCGTAGGTGCGGGTTAGTGGATTGCCGCCTTTGCGGTTGAAATTGTTATTATTATTTCCGCCACCGCCACCGCTGTTATTGTTGTTGCTACCACGCCCCCGGCCGCGCTTGTTTTGCTGTCCTGGCCTCATCAATTGCTCACCTGAATTCTGTTTTGCTGATAATTCTCGTTGTTACGATGCAATCCGGAATAACGGCTATCACGGCCAGTCTACCGAAATGCTCCCACCGCGCGCCTTGCCTTTTGGACAAAGACCTCGCGTATAATGCCCGGATGCGCAAATGCTGCATCGAGCCGCCTGCGAACAAAGTTTACTGATTCACATGCCGGGAATGCCCAGCCTTTCAGGGTTCTAAAAGAAACCCGCTTCGGGACTGATCCATACTCTGGCGAATCTAAATTCGCCCTCAGCCACCCAGCATGTTGCCGCAAACTATCCCGCTTCCTGCGGAAATCCAAGCCTTTTCTTTTGCTTTGCAAAATATCCTTGAACAAAAAGCATATAGGATTGATGCAATCTATTTGCAAAATACCAATGCCCTGTCATTGCCGCCAAAATCTTTCACAGCTTCGACGCACCGAAACCCGTTGTGCTCAAACAGGGCCGTCACAGTTAGCTTCTGATCATATCCGATTTCAAGGCCGACAAGCCCGTCATCCCCAAGGAAATCCGCTGCATTTTCGGCAATGTCTCGGTAAGGCGCCAGCCCGTCTTCGCCACCATCCAGTGCAGCCATCGGATCGAAATCCCTGACATCACGATCCAGCGTTCCGATCACATCTGACCGTATATAGGGCGGATTCGACACGATTATGTCAAAACGACCGGAAATTTGGTCGAACCAGTTGCTTTCCACGGTCTCAAACCGGTCAGCCAAGCCATGACGCTCCGCATTTCTTCGCGCCGTCCGAATGGCGTCGCGTGAGATATCACTGCCGAGGCCCGTCGCGCCCGGGCATTCGTGGAGAAGCGCAAGACAGATAGCACCCGTGCCGATACCCATATCCAAAATTCGGGCCTGACCTTTGACTGCAATCAGGCGTCGGAGGTGAGGCAGCAAAGCATCGACAAGCACTTCCGTATCGGGCCGAGGTTCCAGCGTGCCGGGCGACAGGAGCAGATCGAGGCCATAGAATTCGCGGTGGCCGAGAATGCGGTGCACGGGTTCACGTTTTTCACGACGGGCAATCATGGCCTCTATCCGCGCGAATTCATCTGCGCTCACAGGCCGCTGATCATTCAGAAGGAAGTCTGTAAGTGAGAAGCCAAGCACCTCGCCGATCAACAAACGCGCATCGTTCAGTGGATCGGCCAGTTGCGCGGCGCCAAGACGCGCACGCATCGCAGCGACGAGCTCGCGAACGGTGCGCGAAGTTCCCGTCACTGTTGTTCGCCAAGCTGGGCGAGTTGGCCGGCTTGATAATCGGCGATCAAGGCATCGACCATCTCATCGATATCGCCTTCTATCATGCGGTCCAGCTTGTAAAGGGTGAGATTTATGCGGTGATCGGTCACGCGCCCCTGCGGGAAATTATAGGTGCGGATGCGTTCAGACCTGTCGCCGGAGCCGACCTGGCTCTTGCGGTCCGCCGACCTTTCGCTGTCCACCTTCTGGCGCTCGATATCGTAAAGACGCGAACGCAACACCTGCATGGCTTTCGCCCTGTTCTGGTGCTGGGATTTTTCTGACGACGTCACGATAAGACCGGTCGGCAGGTGGGTGATACGCACCGCCGAGTCCGTGGTGTTGACGTGCTGGCCGCCAGCGCCCGAAGCGCGCATCGTATCGATGCGGATGTCTTCAGGGCGAATTTCAATATCGATCTCTTCAGCCTCTGGCAGAACCGCAACCGTTGCCGCAGAGGTGTGGATGCGCCCGCTCGCTTCGGTTTCCGGGACGCGCTGAACGCGGTGAACGCCGGATTCGAACTTCAGCTTGGAGAAAACGCCGCGTCCGGTAATGGTGGCGATGATTTCCTTGAAGCCCCCTGCTTCTCCTTCGCTGGCAGAAAGGACCTCAACCTTCCAGCCCTTGGTGCTGGCGAAGCGTTCATACATGCGAAAGAGGTTGCCAGCGAAAAGTGCAGCCTCCGAGCCGCCCGTACCGGCACGGATTTCAACGATGGCGCTCTTCTCATCCGCAGCATCCTTCGGCAGAAGAAGAATCTGCATGTCTTTCTCGAGCTGTTCAATACGCTCCGACATTTCCGGAAGCTCGGCTTCGGCAAGATCGCGCATGTCCCTGTCAGTCGACTTGTCGGCAAGAAGCGCTTCGAGATCGGCCACTTCTGCCAGCGCCTTCTCATACTCCCGAATGGTTTTGACCACCGGCTGCAATTCAGAATATTCCGACGCCAGCTTTACATAGACATCAGCGGCAGGGCCAGCCGACATGCGCGCTTCGATTTCACCGAAACGCCGCTCAAGCTCACGCATTTTCTCGACGGGAAGCTTCGCCACCTGTCACGCACTCCAATTTTTCGTCATTCTCAAATAGGGATGGAATGGGTCGCTGCAAAGCGCAAAAGCAGCTGGCGCGTGCTTTCCACCGACTTGTTGTCGTCAAGTGCCGCTTCCAGCTCTTCCGAAAGCGTCGCCACATCCAGTCCCAGCAGCATGGCCTTGACCGGACCGATGGCTGTTGGCGACATGGAAATCGAGCGGAACCCAAGACCGATCAACGCCATGGCGGAAAGCGGCTTGCTCGCCATTTCCCCGCATAGCGTGACATGGGTGTTGTTGCGTGTTCCGGCTCGAACGATATCGCGCAGGATTCGCAGGAAGGGCTTGCCGAGATTGTCGAAGCGGTCAGAAACCCGGGCGTTGCCGCGATCCACCGCCATTGTGAACTGGAAAAGGTCGTTTGAACCTACCGAGACGAAATCGACTTCAGACATCAGCTCATCCAGCTGCCACATGAGCGACGGCACTTCCAGCATGGCGCCAAATTGCAGCTTGCGCGGCAGCGAATGGCCGAATTTCGACAGATGCTGCACTTCTTTCTGCAGAAGCTCGCGGGCGGCACGGATTTCGGCCACTTCAGTAATCATTGGCAGCATGATGCGCAGTTCGGCACCCGAAGCGGCGCGCAGAAGGGCACGCATCTGGGTCCGCATAAGACCGGGGCGGTCGAGCGACAGGCGGATGGCGCGCCAGCCAAGCGCCGGATTTTCCTCTTCCTGACCGCGCATATAGGACACGACCTTGTCACCGCCGATATCGAGCGTGCGGAAGGTGACGGGCTTGCCCTTGGCGTTGCGCAGAACGCTGCGATAGAATGCTTCCTGTTCCTCGCCCTTCGGCATGTTGGAGGCGATCATGAATTGCAGCTCGGTGCGGAACAGACCGATGCCGTCAGCGCCGGATTCGTCCAGCTGCGGTAGATCGACCAGCAGGCCGGCATTCATCTTCAGATCGACGCGCACGCCATCCTTGCTGACAGGCTCGACATCGCGAAGCGCGCGGAACTGTTCCTGACGCTTGGCGCGCAGGCGGACCTTCTCTTCATAGGCGCGCTGCAGGTCTACTACCGGGCGCAGATGCACCTGGCCGTCGTCGCCATCGATGATGATGGGATCGTTGTTTTCTGCGAGCGCAACGATGCCGACCGCCTGGCCAATGATGGGAATGCCCATGGCGCGGGCGACGATGACGACGTGGCTAGTAACCGCGCCGTCTTCCAGAACCAGCCCGCGCAGTTTCTCGCGCGGATAGTCCAACAGTTCGGCGGCACCCATTGCGCGGGCCAGAACGATGGCATCCGTCGGAAATTCCTGCTCTGGTCCGCGACCACCAAAACCGATCAGCTGACGCAGCAACCGGTTGGCCAGATCATCGAAATCATGCATCCGCTCACGCAGATAGGGATCGGTCAGGCGCATCATGCGCGCCTTGGTATCGCTCTGCACCTTCTCGACCGCAGCTTCCGCCGTCAGGCCATTCCGAATGGCCTCTTCCATGCGCCGCACCCAGCCCTGATCATGGGCAAACATGCGGTAAGTTTCCAGAACTTCACGATGCTCGCCTTCGGTCGCGACATCGCGGCGCTGAAGCATGTCGTCGATGGACAGCCGCAGCGAGCCGATAGCCTCGGCAAGCCGCGTGATTTCCATGTCGGCGTCTTCGTTGAGCAGATTGGTGACGACGATTCGCGGATCGTGCAGGACAACGTGACCAAGGCCGATGCCTTCGCCATAGGCATCGCCATCGATGGAAACGGCCCGTGTCAGGTCCAATTCCACGCCGGGACGGGTGATTTTCTTCAATTCACCGCTCGCCACGATTTCCGCAATAAGCATTGCGGTTGTTTCAAGCGCTTCAACTTCATCCTCCCGATAGGTCCGGCTGGTCTTGTTCTGAACGACAAGAACGCCAAGAGTGCGACCGGATCTCAAAATCGGTACACCCAGGAAGGAATGATAAATTTCTTCACCAGTTTCAGGGAGATAGCGAAATGCAGGATGCGCCTGCGCATCGGAAAGATTGAGCGGCTGGGCCGATGCGGCGATGGTGCCGACAAGACCTTGCCCCATTTTCAACTGGGCAAGATGGACGGCGTCCTTGTTCAATCCTTCGGTGGCATAAAGCTCCAGCACACTGTCCGAGCGAAGCACATAGACGGAGCAAACCTCCGCCACCATGTTGCTGGCGATCTGTCGGACAATCTGGTCGAGGCGCTCTTGTGGCTCAAGGTGCTCCGCCATCATTTCGCGAAGCCGCTTGAGAAGAACGCGTGGACCTGCGGAAAGGTCTCTCATCGCGTGTGCTCCCTGACACCTTCACATGCGGGCCACGACGGCCCGCATCAAAGGATCCCCCAAAACAAAGCCTGCACAGCAAGCCGGACGGCAGGGATGCGCAGTCAACGCAACGTCTAGGACTCAATCAATCCGAAAAGAATCGGATGACGTGTATCGACGTTACAGAATCAACTCTTATCCAGACCGTAAGCAGAATGCAAAGTACGAACTGCAAGTTCCGCGTAGGCACCGTCAATAAGAATGGAAATCTTGATTTCCGACGTCGTGATGGCTTTGATGTTGATGTTTTTTTCAGCAAGTGCCTTGAAAGCGCTGGCCGCAACGCCCGCATGGCTGCGCATGCCGATGCCGATGACCGACACCTTGGCCAGACCCGTCTCGTTCTGAACAACGTCAAAGCCGATCTGCGTCTTGTTGTCTTCCAGAACCTTGATGGCCTTTGGCATATCGCCCGAGGGCACGGTGAAGGTCATGTCGGTGCGCGAACCATCTTCAGAGATATTCTGCACGATCATGTCGACATTGATATGGGCTTCGGCCAGTGGTCCGAAAATGGCAGCAGACACGCCCGGCCGGTCTGACAAGCGGCGCAGCGAGATTTGTGCTTCATCCTTGGCATAGGCGATGCCGGTTACGACTTCCTGTTCCACGATTTCTTCCTCGTCACAAATCAAAGTACCGGGCGGATTGATAAGGTCACCCATGCCCGGCGCATCGGGATCCTCGAAACTGGAGCGTACGAAGGTGCGAACCTTGTGCACCATGGCAAGCTCGACCGAGCGAACCTGCAAGACCTTTGCGCCAAGAGACGCCATTTCCAGCATTTCTTCGAAGGCCACCTTCTTCAGGCGGCGCGCCTTCGGCACGATGCGCGGGTCGGTGGTATAGACGCCATCGACATCGGTATAGATATCGCAACGGTCTGCCTTAACGGCAGCAGCGATGGCAACGGCCGACGTATCGGAACCACCACGACCCAGCGTCGCGATGCGGTTGTCCGGGCCTAAGCCCTGGAAACCGGCAACAACGGCAACCTGTCCTTCGCCCATGCGGCGAATGATATCGGAGCCATCAATATCCAGAATGCGGGCAGCGCCATGGGCGTTATCGGTGCGGATC
This sequence comes from Rhizobium sp. Leaf311, assembly GCF_001423445.1. NCBI lineage: Bacteria > Pseudomonadati > Pseudomonadota > Alphaproteobacteria > Hyphomicrobiales > Rhizobiaceae > Rhizobium > Rhizobium sp. Leaf311. Next base: position 21,448 of record NZ_LMNZ01000016.1, read on the forward strand.
GGGATCTGCCAGCCCTGCCAGGAACGGGCATTGATGCCCATGGACTGCAAGGCGATAGCCAGAAGACCCGAGGTCACCTGTTCGCCGGATGCAACGATGGCGTCATATTCGCGCGCATCGTAAAAGGAGGTCTCCTTGGAACCGGCAACCTTCGGCGTGTTCTGAACCCAGTCCACCAGCTCGTTGGTTTTGCCGGACATGGCGGAAACGACAACGGCCACTTCATGGCCAGCATCCACCTCGCGTTTCACATGCCGTGCGACATTATGAATGCGTTCGAGATTTGCGACGGACGTGCCGCCGAATTTCATGACAATGCGAGCCATAGTTGACCAGTACCATCCCAATTTGCCACCGGATGCGGTGGGCAAGAGCACAACCCAGTCGGCCTCCCCTGAAGGAAAGGCCTCAAGTTGCGGGTCTCATAGCGAAAAGGCATGGTCCACGCAATGCCGTTTATGGACCGCACGGTACGCCTTGAAGGCGAAGCCGAACCCGACGCGCGCGTTCCAATGCGACAAGCGTACCGCTGTGGTCTGTACAAACCTCGCCATTTCCAGTATGAGCGCGTCAATTCAACTGGCTGAATGGCCGAAATGGCCCGTGTCGGCTGCTTTATAACCCTTATGATCTAATGGTTTCAAGCGGATGCAGGCAGCCCAATATCCGAAAGACGGTATATGACAGAAACCCAGGGTATCGCCCCGGCGATTGCACAGGCGTTGGAAAAACGCGGCTATAAAGATTTGACACCTGTTCAGAAGGCGATGCTTGCGCCTGAGCTGGATGGACAGGACGCGCTGGTTTCCGCCCAGACGGGCTCTGGCAAGACCGTTGCCTTCGGCATCGCCATTGCGCCGACGCTGTTGCAGAAGAACGGCCGCTTCGGCCCCGCAGGCGCCCCGTTGGGAATCGCCATTGCTCCGACGCGCGAACTTGCAATGCAGGTGAAACGCGAGTTGGAATGGCTTTACGAATTCACCGGTGTGTCCATTGCTTCCTGTGTTGGCGGCATGGATATCCGCGCCGAACGCCGAACGCTGGAACGCGGTGCCCACATCATCGTCGGCACGCCGGGCCGCCTCTGCGACCACATCAAGCGCAAGGCGCTGGACCTTTCGTCCATTCGCGCCGTGGTGCTGGATGAGGCCGACGAAATGCTCGACCTCGGCTTCCGCGAAGATCTGGAATTCATTCTGGAAGAATCGCCAGCGGAGCGCCGCACGCTGATGTTCTCTGCCACGGTTTCGCGCAGCATCGCCAAGCTTGCCGAAAGCTACCAGAAGAATGCCGTGCGCGTTGCGACGACATCCGAGCAGAAGCAGCACGTCGATATCGAATACCGCGCCATGGTGGTTTCGCCATCCGACCGCGAGAACGCCATCATCAATGCGCTGCGCTTTTATGAAGCCCGCAATGCCATCGTGTTCTGCTCCACCCGCGCCGCCGTCAACCATCTGACAGCGCGCCTGAACAATCGCGGCTTCTCCGTCGTGGCACTGTCTGGCGAGTTGAGCCAGAACGAGCGTACGCACGCGCTGCAGGCCATGCGCGATGGCCGCGCCCGGGTCTGCGTGGCAACGGACGTTGCTGCACGTGGTATCGACCTGCCAGGGCTGGAACTGGTTATTCACGCCGATCTGCCTACCAATTCCGAAACATTGCTGCACCGCTCGGGCCGTACCGGCCGCGCGGGCCAGAAGGGCGTCAGCGCGATCGTCGTGCCAATGAGCCAGCGCCGCAAGGCCGAGCGCCTGCTGGAAGGCGCGAAGGTCAGTCCCGCCTGGGTGCGTCCGCCATCTGCCGAAGAGATCATCGAGCGCGATGGCGAGCGGCTTCTGGCCGATGCGTCCCTGCAGGAAAACGTCAATGACGACGAGCGCGATTTCGTCACCAAGCTGCTGGAACAGCATGGTGCCGAGAAGGTCGCCGCTGCTTTCGTGCGCCTCTATCATTCCGGTCGCTCTGCACCTGAAGACATTGCCGAGGTTTCGCTGGATGGCCGCAAGCCACGTCGCGACAGCTTCGAACACGTCGAAAACAACGAGCCGCGTCGCGACCGTTCCGACTTTTCCGACAGCGGCTGGTTTACACTGTCTGTGGGTCGCAAGCAGAATGCCGAGCCACGCTGGCTTATTCCGATGCTCTGCCGCTTCGGCAAGCTGACACGCCAGGACATCGGCGCGATCCGCATGCAGCAGACCGAGACCTATGTGGAACTGGCCGCAGATGCGGTGGACCGTTTCACTTCGGCGCTTGGCAAGGACATGATGCTGGAAAAGGGCATCCGCGTGAAGGCCATGGACGGCAAGCCCGACATGACCGGTGCCAACCGTGAAGACACGCGCCCACCGAGAGCGCAGAAGAAATTCGTCAAGTCCGACAATGCTGGCGGTCGTCCCGGCGATGACAAGCCTTGGAAGAAGAAGGCCAAGCCTGCCGGTGACCATTCGAGCGGAGGCAAGCCAGCGAAATTCGAAGGCAAAAAAGACAAGCCCTTTGAAAAACGCGGGCCAAAGAAGCAGGATCGCAGCTAACAAAAAACCCGGCGGATATTTCCGCCGGGTTTTTTCATGTCATGCAGCCTTGTTGGGCTTATCGCGGCGGGCAGCCGGGCGAGCCGACGATGCAGCCAAACACCTGATTTTCCTGTGGTGGTCTTGGTGGCAGATTGCCATCGGGACGCGGTCTGCCACTACCATCCGGGCGGGGGCGGTTGAAATCGCTGCGATTGGGATCACGGTCTCTGTCGCGCTGTCTGTCACGCTCAAGGTCGCGGACGGAGTTGCGGTCGCGGGAGTCATTGTTCCACTGCGGACGGTCATTGTCGTTGTCACGCAGGGAAGGACGACGCCGATCATCCTGATTCCAGTCGCCATAGCGCTCTTCCCAACGGCCATCATTCGGGCCGCGGCCACGCGGGTCGCCGCCACGCTGATCGCGCCATTCATCGCGAGGTGGACGGGGGCGATCATAACCACCGCGGGGCGGCGGCGCATTCCAGTATCCACCACCGGCCGGACGGCGCCAGCGGTCACGCTCACGATAGAAATCGCGGTCACGGTAGTAACGGTCCCAGTAGCGGCCGGCTTCGAATGTGATGATCGGCACGCCGAGATCACGGTAGTAGCGCGGCTCCACATAGACACGGTTCTGGCGATAGATGGCCTGAACGTAACGGCCAGCAACCCAGCCGCGACCATAGCTGAACGACACATCGCACCACGGCGTGTCCGACAGGCAGCCATGGATGGTCAGCGGTTCGCCGTTGGGAATGACCACCACGGCGGGATAGGCCGTGCTGGGGCCAGACCGCATATTGACGTTGGCCGTGGCGAAACCCTGAGTCGCCGCTTCAGCCATGGCCGGGGCGGCAACAAGCGCAAGCAGCGCAAGGGCACCAAACAGTTTCTTCTTCACTTCATTCTCCCTCAAGCACAGGCTTGACCGCCGACATCGGCTTTCAACGCTGCAGAAAATACGCCTTTGATGATGAACGCAGCATGAAACGAAAAGCCCCTGATTTCAGTTCCTTGCGACAGGAAGGCGCAGCTCTGCTGCCTGTGATGATGGCCGCCGCCCCTTGACTTCACAGGTCAATCATCCGACTTCAGGGACAGGACAGAATGGAGCATCACCATGAGCGAGAGCGCAAAGACGACCGTCGACCAGAGCGAAGTGGACCGCTTCTCCGCCATGGCTGCGGAGTGGTGGAGCCCCACCGGCAAGTTCCGCCCGCTGCACAAGTTCAATCCCGTTCGGTTGGATTATATCCGCAACCGCGTCTGCGCCAATTTTGGCCGAGACCCGAAGGGCCACCGCCCCCTGGAAGGCCTGCGGGTTCTGGATATCGGCTGCGGCGGCGGTCTGCTGTCTGAGCCTGTGGCGCGCATGGGTGCCGATGTGGTGGGGGCCGACCCTTCTGAAAAGAACATTGGCATCGCCTCGACACACGCGCGCGAAAACAATGTGGCTGTGGATTATCGGGCCGTGACCGCCGAGCAGTTGCAACAGGCTGGCGAAACCTTCGATGTCATTCTCAACATGGAAGTGGTGGAACACGTGGCCGACGTCGACCTGTTTGTGGCGACCTGCGCAAAGATGGTGCGACCCGGCGGGCTGATGTTTGCCGCCACCATCAACCGCACGCTGAAAGCCCGCGCGCTTGCGATCTTCGCTGCTGAGAACGTGCTGCGCTGGCTGCCGCGCGGCACCCACCAATATGAAAAGCTGGTGCGCCCCGACGAACTGGAAAAGCCGATGCTTGCGGATGGAATGGAGATCATCCACCGCACGGGCGTTTTCTACAATCTGCTTCAGGACCGCTGGAACCTCTCCCCCGACATGGAGGTGAACTACATGGTGCTGGCCAAACGCCCGGCCTAAGCGCCGCCGGGCGATACCTCAGTTGACGTCATCCGGCAACACCGGAAGGGGTGCGACCTCGATGCCCTCCTCGATCAGCGCCCGGGCTTCCTGCGCGCTTGCCTGGCCTATGATGCCACGCTCTTCCGCTTCGCCATAATGAATCTTCCTGGCCTCTTCCGGGAATTTGTCGCCGACATCCTCGGCATTGGCACGGATGGTGGCGAGCGTTTCCCTGATCTTCGCAAAAGCCTGCTTCTGGGCCGTATCGAGTGCCAGCGTGCGCGTGGCCTCCTTTTCGCGCGCGGTGGAGACCGAGGGCGCCATCAGCATTTTGGAAACCTGCACCGAGCCGCAAACCTGGCAGCCGATCAGGCCGCGCTGCTGCTGGTCGTCGAAATCGGCGCTACCGGAAAACCAGCCCTCGAACTCATGGGCTTTTTCGCAACGGAGCGAATAGCGGATCACTGCAGGCCGCCTCCCGCAGCAGCCGCGTTCTTGACCGTGTCGAGATTGAAATCGCGGGCGTTTTTCAAATTGGGGATCTTGCTGCGGGCCGCAGTGACCGCGGAAGGATCGATATCGGCAAAGACAATCTCCTCGCCCTCACCGCCTGCGACCGCCAGAACGTTACCCCAGGGATCGATGATCATGGAGTGACCAAAGGTCTCGCGACCATCCTCATGGGTGCCGGCCTGCGCCGCGGCAATCAGGAACGCCCCGTTCTCGATGGCGCGGGCGCGCAAAAGGACTTCCCAATGCGCCTCGCCCGTCTGGCGGGTAAAGGCGGCGGGAACGGTAAGGATCTCAGCGCCTGCTACCGCTTCGGTTCGAAACAGCGATGGAAAACGCACGTCGTAACATATGGCAAAGCCGAATGTCGCCAGCGGCAGTTCCGCGACGCGCGCCTGCGTGCCGGGTTCATAGGCCGAGCTTTCGCGCCAGCTTTCACCATTGTCCAGGTCAACGTCGAACATGTGAATCTTGTCATAGGTGCAGATGCGCTCGCCATCGGGCGCAAACAGGAAACCGCGATTGGCGATCTTGCCATCCGGGCGGGCAATGGCGGTCGAGCCCACGTGGACGTAAATGCCAAGCTCGCGCGCGAGCTTGGCAGCCGTCAGCACCACGATGTCGCCCTTTTCATCCTTGAGGACCGCTTTTAGCGCGGCGCGATCCTTCTGGATCGCGCCCGTCATTTCCGGCGTCTGAACATAGACCGCGCCCTGGCTCACTGCCTCGCGAATGAGCCGTTCCATTGTTTCGGCATTGGTTTTCGGATCGGTGCCCGAGCACATCTGGATTGCGGCGGCCTTGAAGCTCATCTTTGCGTTCCCTTATGTCGTCGTCTTGTCGATGTCAGTTGGCCAGAAGCGCGTCCAGCTGGCCGTCGCGGTCCAGCGCGTGCAGATCGTCACAGCCGCCGACATGCTGCGTGCCGATGAAGATCTGTGGGAATGTGTTGCGATTGGATTTGTCCATCATTTCCTTGCGGTAATCAGGATGTGCCGTGGCATTGTATTCGGTAAACTCGACGCCCTTGCTCTCCAGAAGAGCCTTGGCACGGGCGCAATAGCCGCAGAAATCCCGTGTGTAGATCGTAACGGATGCCATCAGTCATATCCCTTGCACTATGGGCCTGTGGCCCCGTTTCCCTGCCGTGTCATATAGGCCCGGAAATCGCCATTGCAAAGGTCAAAACAGTGACATCTTCGGCGCCGGCCTTCTTCAAACGACGCGCTGCAGCCGCCACCGTCGCACCTGTGGTGTAGACGTCATCGACAAGCACGATGCGCTTTCCCATGACGTCCCCTTCCCGCCCTGACGCGATGCCAAAGGCCCCGCGCACGTTCTCCTTGCGGGCCCGGGCCGACAGGCCGACCTGCCTGCTGGTGGGCTTGATTCTGACCAGGGTGGACGCCAGCAACGGCCTTGAGGACAGCGCCGAGAGGTGCCGGGCCAACTCCGCTGACTGGTTGAAACGGCGTGCCAGAAACCGGCGGCGATGTAGCGGCACCGGAATGATATAATCACACGCCTCCACCGCCCCATCGCCCGCCCGCAGCATCCATGATGCCATCAACCGGGCAAGATCGGTTCGGTCTAGATATTTCAGCTGATGGACCAGCCTGCGGGCCGCACCATCATGAATGGTCGCTGCCCGCAGACGCTCGAAGGGCGGCGGCTCGGCAATGGCTTGCGCGCTGAGGACATCGGGACCATGATCACGGGCAAAGGGAATGCCGAGCACCTCGCAATAGGGCCGCTCGATAAAATGAACGCCTGCCCAGCACGACACGCAAAACGCGCCGCCCTTTTGCGTCTGGCGGCCGCAGCCAACGCAGGACGGCGGATAGACAATATCCGCAACGGCGCGCGCGATACCGCCCAGCACCGAGGCGCAAACACCTCTCGAAAACAGCTTTTCCCCGTAGCCCATGGAGTTGACAATAGGCGCGAACGGGTGCCTTTGCGACTGCAAAGTTTGGATGGATGATGCCATGGACATAGTTTTCGACCCTCGTCTGATTGCCGCCAACCGCAAGCGCGCTTTGCGCCTTGGCGACAACAAGGCCTTGTTCCTGCTGGACATTGCCGCAGAGGAGTTGGCAGACCGGATTGCCATTGTCGAGCGCCACTTCGACACGGCGGTGGAGTTGCACGGCGCAACGGGTGTAACGGCGCAGCGCCTTTTGCAGACCGGCAAAGTCGACGCCGTGACAAGGGTGGAGACCGACGCCGAATTTGCAGGCGATGGCGAGGCCATCGAGGTTGCGCCGCTTGAGGACGTGCCGCTGCCACCGGCGTCGGCAAACCTCATTGTATCACCGCTATCCCTGCACCTGACCAATGACACGCCCGGTACGCTGATCCAGATCCGCCGTGCACTGAAGCCCGACGGCCTGTTTCTGGCCGCCATACCGGGAAGCGGAACGCTGCAGGAGCTTCGCGATGTTCTGTTAACGACCGAGGCGGAACTGACCGGTGGCGCCAGCCCCCGCGTCGTCCCCTTTGCCGATGTGCGCGATGTGGGTGCGCTTTTGCAACGGGCGGGCTTTGCCCTGCCGGTCACCGATACGGAAACCTATACGGTGCGGTATGACTCGATTTTACCCTTGATGCGGGACCTGCGCGCCATGGGCATGGCGAACCCGCTGACCGGGCGCAGCCGCAGACCGCTGAACAGGCGCTTTCTGATGCGCGCAGCGGAACTCTACGCGGAACAATACAGTGATGCCGATGGCCGCATCCGTGCCACTTTCTCGATCATATATGTTTCCGGCTGGGCACCGCATGAAAGCCAGCAGAAACCGCTCAAACCCGGTTCGGCGAAACATCGTCTGGCGGACGCCTTGAAGACTGCAGAGATCAAGCTGCCGCCGGGCGGAAAGTGACGGTCTAAAGGATTATCAGGAGCTAGCGTTGGTGAAAGTCGTCGCCACCAAATCGAACATGGCCAGAATGCTGTCGCGAATGCTTTCCATTCCCACGATAACGGCCACCGAAATGATGGCAATGATCAAACCATATTCGATTGCGGTTGCCCCTGTTCGATCATTGCGGAGCGCGATCAATTTCTGCACACATAAGTCCGCCATCCCCGAAATTCCCTTGATCCTGCGCGCAGGACGCGCCGCAGTTAAGCAGATTGCAGCCTACAGCAACAAAGTATGCAAAGCGTTACACGGCGAACCGCCGGGGTGCCCCGCGCACGAAATGCGTCCATACCGTGTAGTGCAGCACGCCGAGACGGTACCGCTGCGGCTCGCAGCAAGATTTTGCATTCATTTTTTAGGCAATACGCATTGATCTTGCTGCATAATACTGCAGTAATATCCGCATCCGCGCCCGGAAAACGGCCTGCCGTGCTTTTGCGTGGAGCCTTTCAACAACCAGACGGTTATTCCACGGCCTGCAAAAAGTTTGAACGATGAGCACGATGAACCAGCTTGAAATCAATGGTCCGCTTCAGGATTTCTTCCAAAAATCCACTATTGCGCTGGCAATGTCCTTTGCCGACGCAGACAACCGCCTCGCACTGGTCAATGACCCCTTCTGCAAGCTGACTGGATATGACAGCAGCGACGTGCTGGGCAAGAATTGCAGGTTTTTGCAAACGAGCCCGTCTGGAAAAAAAGCACCTAACGATGAGGCCCGTGCCAAGATACACGACTTTTTACGCGCTGACGGCCCGGCAACCGTAAGAACACCGATCGTCAACTTCAAGAAAGATGGCAAGCCCTTCGTCAACCTGCTGTTCATGTCAAAACTGACCGGAGGCTCCGGCGTGGTCAGGTACATCCTCGCCTCGCAATTCGACATCAGCCGTGCCCATCCAAATCTGCTGCAGGACTACGAGTCCGAGCTTGGAAGTGCGCTGACCCGGATCAAGCCACTTCTTGACGACCACAACATCATGATCGAAGGCACGCTTGCGACGATCGCCAATTCGACGACGACCATCGCCCAAGCAAAACTGACATTGGCGGAACTGGAACAGAACTCTCCGTATTGACAGTCAAGCTTTCGAAATTTCAAGGACAGAATTTGCCTCAGGAACCTCTCGTTCACCCCGTACCCGTTGTCGGCGTCGGCTCGTCTGCCGGTGGCCTTGAAGCTTTGCGCGAAATGCTGAGCCCCGCGAAAGTTCCAACCGGTCTAGCCTTCGTCGTGGTGCAGCATCTGGATCCACATCACGAGAGTATGCTGGCGGAACTTCTTGATCGTCACACTCAGCTGAACGTGCGCCAGTGCGAAGGTGGTGAGGAGATTGAAGCCGACACGGTGTTCATCATTCCGCCTGGCAAGGGGCTGAGCATTGAACAGGGACGGCTCGTGCTAAGCGATTTTGCGCAGCCACGTGGCTTGCGACGCCCCATCGACGACTTTTTCGTCTCGCTCGCCAACGACCAGCAGGCCAATGCGGCCTGCGTCATTCTCTCCGGAACAGGAGCCGATGGTTCGACCGGTCTGCGTGCAATCAAGGAATATGGCGGTCTTTGCGTCGTACAGGATCCCGCCACCGCAAAATATGATGGCATGCCAGTCTCAGCAACCGGCACCGGCCTTGTCGATTTCGTGGAGCCGCCACAAAAGATACTCGCCTGCATCGGCGGGTTCTTCTTTCGTAGGAGCCAGGATGTCGACAAGCGAGAGGCATCCAAGGTCATCGATATCGTCGATGACCTTTGCGGGGCGCTGAGACGCACGATCGGTCACGACTTCACGGGCTATAAACAGACGACATTCGTGCGCCGTGTAGAGCGCCGGATGCATGTGCTGGGCATCAGCAAGGGCTACGAATACCTTGCCCGCGTTCAATCGGACCACAGCGAATGCGACGCGCTTTTCCGCGATCTCCTGATCAATGTAACGCGGTTTTTCCGCGACCGGCATTCGTTCGATGTTCTCTACGAATCCGCCATCAAAAAGCTGATGGAGGACGCGGAAGGAACCGAAGAGGGTGTACGTGTCTGGATTCCCGGCTGTTCCAGTGGTGAGGAAGCCTACACGATTGCCATTCTGTTTGCCGAGGCTGCGAGAGCATTGAGCATGCCATGCAACGTGCAGATTTTCGCCACCGACATTGACGAAAGCATGTTGAAGATTGCGCGCGACGGCTCCTACCCGATAGCGTCTCTGGCCGACATTCCGCAGGAGCTTCAGGAATATTACGTCATTCCCCACAAGGAGCGGTTCAATTTCATCGGCCAGATTCGCGATATGATCCGGTTTTCGGGTCACAGCCTGATCAAGGACCCGCCTTTTTCCAAGGTTGACCTGGTTTCCTGCCGCAACCTTCTGATCTATTTCGATGACAAGCTTCAAAAAACCGTCATGCCACTGCTGCATTACGCGATCCGCCCGGGTGGCTTTCTGTTTCTGGGCTCGTCGGAAAGCGTGGGGCGTTTCGACAGTGTGTTTTCGGTGATCGACCAGAAAGCACGCCTTTTTGAGCGACTGCCGGGCTCGCCAAGTTATCCGATTCCGCTACCGGGTGAGCGGCACGAACGCCACAAGGCCATTTCGCGGGCCGAAACGCCAAAGATTTCTGACACCATCGAACAGATGGCCACGACCCGCCTTATGGAGCGCTACGCTCCTGCCAGTGTAGTGCTGGACAGCGACGGCCAGATCATCGCTGCCTTCGGACGCTTGAGTCGCTACTTTGAGTTCCCCGTGTCCGGCACCAACGAAACCAGCGCCGCCACACTCGCCCGCCCGGGTGTAAAGGAACAACTCGGTGCCTTGGTGCGACAGGCGAATACTTTGAGGCGCAGGGTGGTGGCGCGCAATATCGACGTCGTGACCGATTTTGGCATGCTGAAGACGGAAATTGTCTGCGATCCGTTGGAAGAAAACGCATTTCTTCTGGTGTTTCAGGAGACCTCCACATTCACCCCGCTTGAGCCGAGTGAACTGATTGAGTTGGAGCCGGGCAACGGCCATGTGGAGGCGTTGGAGCGGGAACTGCGCTCTGCAAAATACAGGCTGCGGTCAGCCACCGAGGAACTGGAAACAGCCAATGAAGAGCTGAAAAGCTCCAATGAAGAAATGATGTCGATGAACGAGGAGCTTCAATCGACCAATGAGGAACTGACGACGGTCAACGACGAACTAAAGTCCAAGGTGGACGAGGTCACTGTCGCAAACACGGATCTGCGGAATTTCTTCGATTCGACCAGTCTTGCGGTTATCGTGCTGGACAGGGGCATGAGATTGCGCTCCTACACGCGGGCGGCAACGGCGATGTTTCCCCTGCAACCAACAGACCGCGGGCGTCCACTTTCCGATGTCGCGAGCCGCTTTCCTTCCTTCGACTTTACGGCCCGCGTTCAGAGCGTGATGGAAGACGGTTCGGAATATAACGAGACGGTGCTCGACAGGGAGCAGGAGCGAACGTTTTCGTTGCGTATCTTGCCCTATAGGACCGCCGAGGGGACTATTGACGGCGCAACGATCGTAATGACCGACATATCCCATGCCATCAATGTCGAAAGCCAGCTGGCTGCCGAGCAGGAGCGGCACGAGCTTGCAATCGAGGCTGCTGGCATCGGTGTATGGGAATATCTGCCTGACCGCGGCGAGTTCGTGCTGGGCGGCGCCGCGATGGAGCTCCTGCAGACACGCGACGGCACGCCTGCCTTGCAAGCCGTGCTTCAGAATTTCAACGATGTCGACCGTCAGCAGCTGCGCGATGCGCTTGATGCGGCGGTGGACGGCCATACCGGCTTCGAGCTGACATCCCGCATCACGGCGCATAACGGTCGCCCAAGGTGGCTGAAGACCTTTGCTCGGCACGTGGCAGAGAGCGATCCTGTTCGGATTATCGGCGTCAGCGTCGATGTAACGGCAGAGCATGAGCTTTCGGAAGCCCGCGAGTTGATGCTCAACGAAATGAATCACCGCGTAAAGAACCTCTTTGCGATGATCGGCGGCATCTTGCGCATGGCAGCGCGCAAGCACGACACGGTTCAGGGGCTGGTAAAAGATGTCGAAGGGCGGATTCTGGCGCTTGGAAGCGCCCATTCGCTTGCATCCAACCAAAAGCGGACATCTGCGGTACCGGTGCATGAGCTGATCGACACCATCTTGACGCCTTACAACCGGCACGCCTCGATTAAGGTCGAAGGGCGAGACTTCCTCATCGCCGTCAACTTCATTACACCGCTGACTCTCATTCTTCACGAATGGTCTACGAACGCCCTCAAACATGGTGTTCTCGGCAAATCCGAAGGTCAGCTTCGGATCAACTGGCGTGAAACGGAAACAGAAATTCATTTGGTTTGGAACGAAATCGGTTCTGAGCCCGTTGAGGAGCCGGGAGCGGCCGGTTTTGGTACGGTTCTCATGAAAAGTGCTGCCCGGCAACTGGGTGGCGCAGTGACAACCGAAGTGGACGGGGCGAGCCTTACGCATACCCTGACAATGCAGATCAAGGTACGACATGACGCATAAGACTGTTTTGTTGGTGGAAGACGAAGTTTTCGTCGCGATGGACATTCAGATGACGCTCGAAGACGAGGGCTGGACCGTCGCGGGACCGTTTCCAAGCACTGAAGAAGCTCTCGACTATCTCGCCGATAACACGCCCAGCTGTGCCATCCTTGACGTGCGCCTAACCGATGGCGACGTCTTCCCGGTTGCTGATCGCCTGCGGGAAGCAAATGTTCCCTTCGTCTTTCACTCCGGTCACGCCGATGGAAAGGCACTAGAGCGCGAATATCCCGAATCCGCTTTTTGTCAGAAGCCTTGCCTGCCGAGCAGTCTGATACAACAGATCGAGAGGCTCCTGGACGCCCCGGAACCTCGGCGGACCGCGAGCGCCTGAGGCGACTTCGAAAAATTAACCGATTTTCGCGGAACTTTTCCAAGCCAGCGACATTCCAACACCACGTGCTGCGTCTCAGACTCACCGAAGTGGGGCCGGGCGCGGCTTTTTGATTCCAGATCTTAAGGAACAGTGTCATGACACAGAAAACAGTTGTAGAGGTTTGCGTGTCTGACAGAGATGGAACAGTGATACCATTTGGCATCATGAACACCGAGCAGGCGCAAGGCCTGCCCAGCGATTATGATTTCACGATTAGGGAATACGACGCTGAAGGCTACAGCTGCGAAGCGGACAGAAACCCCGAAGATTCCATCACTCCTTAAGCCGTGGGCGACCAATTTGCGATCGCCCTAATAGGCCGCAAGGACCATTGGAGGCTCGTCGTTCTCGTCCGGGTTTGGAAGCGGCTCATCGTCAGGTAAACGGTCAGGCTCTGGTTCACCCACGGGTAGGGCCGGTGGCTGAGGCGGGAGCGGTGGTACCGGGCCCGGCACCGGTTCTGTTGGAATAGCGGTCATCGAAAACCCTTCCTGCTATAGGCGGGCAATGGGCTTGAAGTCGCCGTTCGGTCCGCTTGCGCTTGCCGAGATCGGTCCATTCTTGCCCCGTTGCCCGCCTCATTTCTCGAAAGGTAAACGCTGAGATGGGTGAGGAGTTCCGAAAAAGGGATTATGCGAAGCCAAGTGCGCTGCGCGCGACCTCCCGCTGGTCTCCGTAGTCTCGCAGGTGCGCTTCATGACCATACTCGCGCACGAAGGCTAAGTCGGACTTATCGTCAGTCATCTGAAGGAAGGCATCGGCATAGGTGCCGGTCTCGTCTTCATCAACGATCGGGTGCGGTGCTGCTTTCAGAAAATCGAACATGGCTTCCTCCCTATTCGAGCATCATAACGCATAAGCTGCGGCCCGCGTTCCCTCCGAACAGAAGCAACAGCTTAAATGCATTATAGCAAACATATCACACAGATTTTTGACAATCCGTTACGGTATCGCGTCGAATATGATCACGGGGCCGGGCCGGAGGATTGCCGCAACACCAGGTCCACCGGCCAGAGTTCCTGACACTCCGCAACGGGGCGTCCGGCGATGATCTGCAGCAGCAGATCCGTCACCCGCTCTCCCGCCATGCGCTGAGAAGACCGGGTGGTCGAGAGCGAGGGCAACATGCTTTCCGGCGTAAGATACGGAAAGACGTCATCATGGGCGATAACGGACACATCCTTGCCGATGACGAGCCCGAGCTGGCTGGCCGCACGATAGACGCCCTGCGCCGTCATCATCGCGCCAGCCACAAAGGCGGTCGGGCGGGCAGCCTGCTCAAGCAACGACCGGGCAAACTGGAAAGCAGTTTCCTCGCTGAAAGCGGCTGACAGCACCAGACGCGGGTCGAACTCGACCTCAGCGCCGCCAAGGGCATCCCGGTAGCCGTTCTCACGGTCGATGACGAAGGTGCGGCCCTTGGGACCGTTGATGAAGGCAATCCTGCGGTGGCCGCGCTCCAGAAGATGCGTTGTCGCAAGACAGGTTACCGCGTGATTGTCGATATCGAGCCAGGCATGTTCGAACTTGGTGCGTGAGCGCCCGTGGACGATGAATGGCACGCCGAGCTTGTCCAAAAGCGCGATACGCTCGTCATCGGGGCGCGGCGAATGAATGATGATGCCATCCACACGACCGCTGGCGGCAAGGCGCGAAAAGATGCGCAATTCTTCGCCAAGATCATTATCGGTGGTGACGCTGACGACGATGTCCGTATCTTCGGACTCGAGCCGACTTGCCATGCCGCCCATGAATTCGGAAAAGAAATGGCCTCCGCCGCTGCGCCCCATGACGACGCCGATGGCCCCTGCCCGCCCGGTCACCAGACGAACAGCATTGGCGTTGGGCCGGTAACCGAACTTGCGAGCCGCCTCCATGACACGCTCGCGCGTTTCTGGACGCACCTCGGGGTACCCGCCTAGCGCGCGACTGACGGTCGTCGCAGACAAGCCGACCTTTTCCGCAAATTCCTTGAGTTTCATGAGTCCCCGCCGGATTTTTCTTTTGAATGCGGCCATCAACAGAAAGTTTCAAGCAGCAAAGTTTTGAAAGCGGTTTCAATACACCACTTTCAGCTCCAATAATATATTGGAATCACATGGAAACTTTGCGACATTTTACCCGTTAACAGGCTGAATGACGCTTCAAGTGGGACCCATTGACACCGTGCTTCGAATTTGCCAGCTTTGCGAAGTCGAAAGCGTTTTCAATTTCGAGGATGATTGAAATCGGCATGGAGGAGTTTTGACGATGAATGTTTCAATGAAAGTTTTGTTCCTGTGCGGCAGCGTGCTGTCCACGGGCTTTGCAGCGCAGGCTGCTGAAATCTCGATGGCCCTGAATTCGACGGGCAAGAACGTGAACTTCATTCGCGAGCGGCTGGCGGAGTTTGAAAAGCAGAGCGGCCACAAGGTGAAGATGGTGACAATGCCGCCTTCGTCCAGCGAGCAGTTCAGCCAATACCGCCTGTGGCTGGCCGCGGGAAATACGGATATCGACGTCTACCAGACCGACGTGGTGTGGGCACCCCAGCTGGCGGAACAGTTCGTGGATCTGACGGACGCCGCAAAGGATGTGGTCGCCAAGCATTTCCCATCCGTCATTGCCTCGCAGACCGTTGACGGCAAGCTGGTGGCCATGCCGATGTACACCGACGCGCCGGCTCTGTTCTACCGCAAGGACCTCCTGGAAAAACACGGCAAGCAGCCACCCAAGACCTGGGCTGAGCTGTCGCAGACAGCCAAGGAGATTCAGGACAAGGAGCGCGAATCCGGACAGAAGGACATGTGGGGTTTCGTGTTCCAGGGCAGCGCCTATGAGGGCCTGACCTGCAACGCGCTGGAATGGATCGCCTCTGCGGGCGGCGGACATATCGTTGAAGCCAATGGCGATATCAGCATCAACAACGAGAAGGCCGCAGCCGCCCTTGAAACCGCCAAGGGCTGGATTGGCACCATTTCCCCACCGGGCGCCCTTGCCTACAAGGAAGAGGAAGCACGCGGCGTCTGGCAGACCGGCAATTCCGTCTTCATGCGCAACTGGACCTATGTCTATGCGCTTGGCAATGGTGACGACAGCGCCATCAAGGGCAAGTTCGGTGTCGTGCCATTGCCCGGCGGTACCGAAGGCGAGGCAGGCGCCTCTACGCTGGGTGGCTGGAATGCGGCAGTGTCCAAATATTCCAAGAACCAGGAGGCAGCCATCGCGCTGGTGAAATTCCTGTCTTCCGAGGAAACGCAAAAGAAGAGAGCCGTCGAGCTTTCCAACATGCCGACCATCGCGTCGCTTTACGATGACAAGGATGTGGCCGCGGCACAGCCATTCATGCCGTTGTGGAAGCCTATCTTCGAAACCGCGGTTCCGCGTCCCTCAGCTGCGACAAAGGTGAAGTACAACGAGGTTTCCGCCAAGTTCTGGGGTGCTGTTCACAACACCCTGTCTGGCACCGGCACGGCCGCCGAAAACCTCGAACTGCTTGAAGTCGAGCTCACCGATCTCAAGGGCAACAGCTGGTAATCAGCCGTAACAGTCAGGCGGCCCTAACCTGCCGTCTGACCACTGTTAAACCGGTGGGACTTTTCCATGACCAAAAACGCTTCTCCGCCGCCTGCGGCTGCAGCCATGACGGGCTCCGATCTTCAATCGGAACGTCTGCGCGCCGCTTGGCTTTTTCTTGCACCGACATTTCTCACGCTGGCACTGGTTGCCGGATGGCCGCTGGTCAGAACCGTCTGGTTCAGCCTGACCGACGCATCGCTGACCAGCCTTTCCGACGCCCAGTTCGTTGGGCTGAAGAATTATCTTTCCTGGATCACGCTGAGCAGCGGCCGTACCATCTATCGCGGCCTGCTTGCCGACCCCGCTTGGTGGGGCGCGGTGTGGAACACGCTGAAGTTCACGCTGGTTTCCGTTTCCGTCGAAACCGTGCTGGGCCTGATTGTCGCGCTCGTTCTGAATGCCGAATTCAAGGGGCGCGGCATTGTGCGCGCTGCGATTCTCATTCCATGGGCCATTCCAACCATCGTATCCGCGCGCATGTGGGCCTGGATGATGAACGACCAGTTCGGCATTCTCAATGACATGATGCTGAGCCTTGGGCTCATCTCGCAAAAGATTGCCTGGACCGCCAATCCCGAAACGGCGATGACAGCGGTGCTGATCGTGGACGTCTGGAAGACGACGCCCTTCATGGCGCTGCTCATTCTCGCCGGGCTGCAGATGGTGCCGAAGGACATGTATGAGGCCGCCAAGGTTGACGGTATTCATCCGATCAAGGTGTTCTGGCGTGTCACGCTGCCGATGATCCGGCCTGCGCTGATGGTCGCAGTCATCTTCCGGATGCTGGACGCGATGCGGGTTTTCGACCTCATCTACATTTTGACGCCCAACAATGCGCAGACGAGAACCATGTCTGTCCTTGCCCGCGAGAACCTGTTCGATTTCGACAAGTTTGCCTATGGCGCGGCGGCGTCGACCATGCTGTTCCTCATCATCGCATCCATCACCATCATCTATATGTGGCTTGGCCGGGTGAACACCGATGGAGATGCACGATGACCGCTTCATCCCTTATCAAGTCGGCTGCATTCTATGCGCTGGTCGCCATCATCGTCATCGTGGCGGTGTTTCCCTTCTACTACGCAATCCTGACAAGCTTCAAAACCGGCACGGCGCTGTTTGAAGTGAACTATGTGCCGACCAGCATTTCACTGGCCAATTATGCAAATGTTTTGGGCAATGACAGCTTCCTGCGCAATCTTGGAAATTCGCTGATGGTTGCCTCCTGCGTGGTGGCCCTGTCACTGTTTCTTGCGGTTACCGCAGCCTACGCACTGGCGCGGGTGCGGTTTAAAGGACGTTCGCTGCTCCTGCTGACGATTCTTTCCGTCTCGATGTTTCCACAGATTGCGGTGCTTGCAGGACTGTTCGAGTTGATCCGCTGGGCCGGTGTCTTCAACACGCCACTTGCGCTGATCTTCTCCTACATGATCTTTACCCTGCCATTCACGGTGTGGGTTCTGACCACCTTTATGCGAGATCTGCCTGTCGAAATCGAGGAAGCGGCCATTGTTGACGGCGCGTCACCCTGGGTCATCATCACGCAGGTCTTCATGCCCTTGATGTGGCCGGCACTTGTGACAACCGGTCTGCTGGCCTTCATTGCGGCGTGGAACGAGTTCCTGTTTGCACTGACATTCACCTCGTCCAACGAGCAGCGCACGGTGCCGGTGGCTATTGCCCTGCTGTCGGGCAGTTCCCAGTTCGAAATTCCCTGGGGAACCATCATGGCGGCCTCCGTCATCGTGACCGTTCCTCTCGTCATCCTTGTTCTGATCTTCCAGCGACGCATCATTTCCGGCCTGACCGCCGGTGGCGTCAAAGGTTAGGAGACCCATTCATGACCAGCATTCAATTGCGCAATGTTCGCAAATCCTTCGGTGCCTTCGATGTAATCAAGGGTGTCGACATGGACATCCGCTCCGGCGAGTTCATGGTGTTCGTCGGCCCGTCCGGCTGCGGCAAGTCCACGCTGCTTCGGCTGATCTGCGGCCTGGAAGAAATCACCAGCGGAGAGCTTGCCTTTGACGATACGGTGGTGAACCGCCTGGCGCCTGCGGCCCGTGGTGTCGCCATGGTGTTCCAGTCCTATGCGCTTTATCCGCACATGACCGTGTTCGAAAACATGGCCTTCGGCCTGAAGCTTGCGGGCTCCACCAAGGACGAGCGCCGCAAGCGGGTGGAAGTGGCAGCGGAAATGCTGCAACTGACGCCCTATCTCGAACGCCTGCCCAAGCAGCTTTCCGGTGGCCAGCGCCAGCGCGTGGCCATTGGCCGGGCAATTGTGCGCGACCCCAAGGTTTTTCTGTTCGATGAGCCGTTATCGAACCTCGATGCGGCGCTGCGCGTTGCAACCCGTCTCGAAATAGCCAAATTGAACCGCAGTATGCCCGACACGACAATGATCTATGTTACCCATGATCAGGTGGAGGCCATGACGCTTGCAGACCGAATTTGCGTATTGCGTGATGGCCGTGTGGAGCAGGTGGGCACACCGCTTGAACTCTACGAGACACCGGTCAATACATTCGTGGCGGGCTTCATCGGCTCTCCCAAGATGAATTTTCTGACGGGCAAGTTGGCGCAAGCCTATGGTGCGCATACGGTTGGTATCCGGCCCGAACATATTACTGCAACGGCAGCCGACAGTGGCGGCTGGGAAGGCGATATCGTCCATTCGGAAATGCTGGGTTCCGACAGCTACATCTACGTCGACATGGGAACGGAAGAGCCGGTGGTGGTGCGCGAAGACGGCGTTTCTGCCCGCAAGACCGGTGACAGGCTGACCCTTCTTCCCCTGCCCGAACACATCCATCGCTTTGACGCCGAGGGCAAGGCCCTGCTCAAAGCACAAACACGCGCCGCCTGAGGCGCTCGACACATCTTCACCGGCTGTTCTCCCACATGCCGGAACTTCAAGGAGCATGACATGACCATCAATACCGTCGTCTGGGGCGAAAACATCCACGAACATATCAACGAGACCGTTCGCTCGATCTATCCCAACGGAATGCACAACACGATTGCCGATGCGCTGAACACTTCGCCCGACATCAATGCGACCACTGCCACGCTGCAGGAGCCGGAGCACGGCCTTTCGCAGGAGCGGCTGGACAAGACAGATGTTCTGGTATGGTGGGGCCACAAGGACCACGGCGCCGTCAACGACGAGGTCGTTGAGCGCGTGGCCAAGCGTGTCTGGGAAGGCATGGGCCTGATCGTTCTGCATTCGGGCCATTTCTGCAAGCCGTTCAAGCGGCTGATGGGAACCCCCTGCGCGCTGAAATGGCGTGAGGCGGGCGAACGCGAGCGCATCTGGACCATCAACCCGCGCCACCCGATTGCGGCTGGCCTGCCGGAACATTTCGAACTCGAGAATGAGGAAATGTATGGCGAGCAGTTTTCCGTGCCCGAGCCGCTGGAAACCGTCTTCATTTCCTGGTTCCAGGGTGGCGAAGTCTTCCGCTCCGGCCTGACATGGCGGCGCGGCGCAGGCAACATCTTCTATTTCCGACCAGGGCACGAGACCTATCCGACCTATCACGATGCCAATGTGCAGAAGGTCATCAGCAACTCTGTGAAGTGGGCCTACAACCCCGCTGGCGCGCTGACCTCCATTCACGAGGCCCCGAATGTGCCGGTTGAGCAGGCACCGGAAAAGATTGAGGAGCGTGGTCCCAAGCTGCACTCCGCAGGCGAAGCAGGCTACAGGTAAGCAATCATGAAACTTCTTATTCTTGGAACAGGTGGCATGGCCAATACGCATGCCATGCACTTCTCGCAGATTTCTGGCGTCGAAGTGGTCGCAGCTGTCGATGTGGATGATGTTATCGTGCGGGCCTTTGCCGTGCGCCACAATATTCCAATGACCTTCACATCGCTGGACGATGCCATTGCCTGGGGCGAATTCGATGCCGTTGCCAATGTCACGCCGGACGCCATTCACCACCCGACCAGCCTGAAGCTTCTGGCGGCGGGCAAGCATGTGTTTTGCGAAAAGCCGCTGGCCGAAACCTATGCCAAAGCCGCTGAAATGGCCGATGCTGCGGAAAAATCCGGCCTCGTCGCCATGGTCAACCTGACCTACCGCAATGTGGCACCGCTGCAGGCCGCACGGCAGATGGTTCTGGATGGCAAAATCGGCAAGATGCGCCATCTGGAAGCCTCCTATCTGCAAAGCTGGCTGGTTTCCAAAGCCTGGGGGGACTGGATGACCGAGAGCAAGTGGCTCTGGCGCCTGTCCACCAAGCACGGCTCCAACGGCGTGCTGGGCGATGTGGGCATCCACATTCTCGACTTCGCATCCTACGGCGCAGCCAGCGATGTCGACCGCATCTTCACACGCCTGAAGACCTTCGAGAAATATGAGGGCAACAAGATCGACGTCTACGATCTCGACGCCAATGACAGCTTCACCATGACCGCCGAGCTTGAAAACGGCGCCATGGGCGTGATTCACGCCAGCCGGTGGGCAACGGGGCACCTCAACGAGCTGCGCCTTCGCCTGCACGGCGACAAGGGTGCGGTCGAGGTGATCCACACGCCCGACTATTCCACCCTGCGCGGCTGCCTTGGCGAGGATGTGGAAAAAGCAATCTGGCGGGATATCGAGGTGGAGCCGGTGGAAACCAACTACCAGAAATTCGCAAAGGCCGTGATGGAAGGTGGCAAGGCAGACCCCGATTTCCGCCACGCGGCCAACCTGCAGAAGGTGCTGGATCTCTCCATCGTCACCGACCGCGAAAGACGCGAAATTTCGGTCACGGCGTGACCGGTTTCTCTCATCAGACAACCAAAAGAGGCGGCCTTAGGGTCGCCTTTTTCTTTGCCCGCGCCGGTGAAATGAGTGCATTGCAGCATCGCAATTCCGCTTGCCTTGAAATCATATTATGACTTTAATGTTAGATACTACCAATTTACGGTACGACCTTCAGATCGTTGATGCGGGCATGTCGCTGCGGTCAGATACGCAAAGCAAAGGGTAAAGCAGTGAAAATCGCCATTGTAGGGTGCGGATCGCGTCACAAGATGTTCCGAGATTCCGTGACTGAAGCTTACGCGGACAGGCACGAAATCGTCGCCTTGTGTGACAGCAATGCTCATCGGCTGGGAGAGGCTGCGAAGGCGATTTCCAGGCCCGGCACCAACGGCGTTCCCACCTACCTTGCCGAGAATTTCGACCAGCTGATTGCCGAGCAGAAGCCTGATACGATCGTGGTCGCAACGCCGGATTTCCTGCATTCGGATTATATCGTGCGTGCATTCGAGGCGGGATGCGATGTTATCTGCGAAAAGCCGCTGACGATCGATCTTGCCAGATTGAAGCAGATTGTCGATGCGCAGGCCCGCACGGGGCGTAAGGTCATGGTGACTTTCAACTACCGTTATTCGCCTGCCCGCACGCAGATCAAGGACATGCTGGCATCCGGCGTGATTGGAACCGTGACCGCCGTAGACTTCCGCTGGCATCTCGACCGCGTCCATGGGGCGGATTACTTCCGGCGCTGGCACAGGCAGAAGGAAAATTCAGGCGGCCTTCTGGTCCATAAATCCACGCACCATTTCGATCTGCTCAACTGGTGGCTGGCATCGGCGCCAACACAGGTTTTTGCTTCTGGCCAACGCGCCTTCTACCGTCCCGAAACCGCCGTTGCTTTGGGGTTGCAGGACCATGGGCCCCGTTGCGCGGACTGTCCCGTGGCGCAGCGATGCGCCTTCCGGCTGGATCTTTCCGCAGACGAGCAATTGCGCTCTCTTTACCTCGACGCCGAGGAGGAGGATGGCTATTTCCGTGATCGTTGCGTGTTCGATGCCGATATCGGCATAGAGGACACGATGCAGGCCCATATCCGCTACGCCTCCGGCGTGACCGCCAACTATACGTTGACCGCCTATTCCCCATGGGAAGGCCTGGAAATCCGTTTTCAGGGCACGAAGGGAGAAATCACGCACAAGCATGTCGAAGTGCATGGCGTCTTTGGCGGCGTTCGCGCTCATGCCGATGAGGAAGCGGTGACGACGGAGTTGCACCTGGCGGGCGAGAAGCCGGTGATGATCGACGTGGCCCAGGGCAAGGGCACCCATGGCGGCGCTGATCCTGTCATGCTTGGCTACATATTTGCGCCCGATACCATGGAGCCGGACCGCCACGGCCGCGCATCGGACCATATATCCGGCGCATGGTCCATTCTGACAGGCATAGCGGCAAACGCATCCATCGAAACGGGATCTGCCGTTGATATCCAGACAATGCTGAAATCACGTGGCATCCGGATTTAGTGCTGACTGAATGGAGATAAATGTCCCAGAAAGTGGAAAAGCCTGCCGCGGGAGGAGGTGCGGCAGGCTTTAAACTTGATCGACAACTGGGAGGAGGAGTGTTGTCGATCCACATCTTGCGACGCTGGGAGGAGGAGTGCGTCGCTTCGATGATTTAAATATAGCGATGGTGCCGGAATTTAACAGAGCCAGTCTCGCAATGCAGCAATGCATTTAATGCATAGGTCGTGAAACGATGCCCGGTTTTTCATCACATTCCTGTTGGGGGTGCGTGATCAGCTGTCCCTGTGCACCTGAAACCCGGCAAAGGACTGGTTGACCGGCATTATCTCAATGCTGTTGATGTTAATATGCTTGGGCTGGGTCGCAACCCAATGGATCGTGTTGGCGATATCATCCGGCATAATGGGATTGACGCCCTTGTAGAGCGTATCTGAAGCGTCCTGATTGCCGCCGGTCCGCACCACGGTAAACTCGGTTTCGCACATGCCGGGTTCGATTGACGTAACCCTCACACCCTTGCCATGCAGGTCGGAGCGCAGCCCCAGAGAAAACTGGCGCAGAAAGGCTTTTGTGGCGGCATAGACATTGCCACCGGCATAGGGCCAATGGGCGGCGACGGAGGACAGGTTTATGACGACGCCACGCCGCTCTATGAGACCTGGCAGTAGGTGATGCGTGATGTTCAACAGACCGGTAATGTTTGTGTTGACCATGGTGTGCCAGTCCTTGAGTGGAACCTGGGGTGCTGGCGCTGTGCCAAGTGCCAGCCCGGCATTGTTCACCAATATGTCTACGTCTCGAAATTCCGCTGGCAAGGCCGCAAATTGCGATGCCATCGCCGCTTCGTCGGTAATATCGAAAACCATGCTGTGGAAGTTCTGGCCGAGTTCGGCTGCCAATGCCGCAAGACGATCTGCGCGGCGGCCTGTGCCAATGACTTTCCAGCCGTCCCTCGCAAAAAGGCGGGCGGTTGCCAGACCGAATCCCGAGGTCGCCCCGGTGATGAGAATTGTTCCGCTCATATGAATATCTCCCGCTATCAAGCTGTCTTTTTAAGAAGTGTCTCGGCTGCCCGTCGAAGGCATTCCCTGAAGGCCGTCAGGTCGGTGTAAATTGCATCTGCAGGCGCGTCGCCCACGACAACGGCACCACCTCGCCGAACGATGCCGCCATGGAGCATGAGATTGTCAGCCATATCGAAATTCTCAATGGAAAGTCCATCGGGGCCCCGGTACCGTCCTGTTTCATCCTGCGTCGCCACCCCACCATAATGGCCCAGGATGCGCGTAAAGTGATTGGCGGCGATATTGGTGTAGGCAAAAACCGGCTTGCCTAAGGCACACATGAAGCCCAGCTCGTAGCTTGTGCCAGTATCGGCTGCAATACCGCGAAAGGGTGTGAGGTTGGCGATGACCGCATCCGCTTCGAGCATCATTTGCTCGTCGATGGCATTGATATTGCATCCATGGCCAATTTTCGTATCCGCGGGTGGTATTTCCAAGTCGCCCGGAGAAAGGGGCGTAAAGCCTGCTTGACGGGCAAGGTCTGCCTTTGCGTCCAGCATTTCACGTGCATTCGGCAGAAAGACTTCCGGGCCGGCGAGATAGATTTTGACTGACATGGGGATGAAGCACTTTTGAGAACCAGAGACTATGAAGGCACCCTACAGCGCGCCTTCATGGCCGCGCAAGGCCGCATCCGCCATGAAAAGCGAGATGAAGCGGTATCGCAATCAAGCGCTTTCGGTTATAGCCCCAACACCAATCCAGCCGTGGAGAGAAGAATGGCAGCGACGATCCGTTATCATGAAGGCGATATTTCAAAGGCCGATGCTGACCGCTATACCGGCGCAATCGCCATCGACACGGAAACGCTTGGCCTGATACCGCGTCGAGATCGCCTTTGTGTCGTGCAGCTTTCCCCCGGCGATGGCAGCGCAGACGTCATTCGCATCGCCGCCGGACAGACGTCAGCCCCGAATCTGGTTGCCATGCTGGAAGATCCCGCGCGTCAGAAAATCTTCCACTATGGGCGTTTCGATATCGCTGTGCTGTTCCACACCTTCGGCGTCACATCCTCCCCGGTCTTCTGCACAAAGATCGCATCGAGGCTTTGCCGCACCTATACGGATCGGCACGGGCTGAAGGACAATCTGAAGGAACTGCTTGAAGTCGACATCTCCAAGGCGCAGCAATCCTCCGACTGGGCGGCTGAAAAGCTCTCCCAGGCCCAGTTGGAGTATGCGGCTTCCGACGTTCTTTACCTCCACGCCCTGCGTGACAAGCTGACTGCCCGCCTGCTGCGCGATGGCCGCTATGAGCACGCCGAAGCCTGCTTTGCATTCCTTCCCACCAGAGCCAAGCTTGATCTGCTTGGCTGGGAAGACACCGATATTTTCGCCCACAGCTGATCGTCGGCACCCCTGATACGTAAAATGACATTGACTTCGCGCCACCTTGGTTAGCGGATCGTTAATCTTTTGCGGTCACTCTCTCCTTAGATGATTCGACATTTCCGTTTCGCTATTGGTTTGCAAGACCCGCGACCTTGAGCGATCCACGCACCGCATGAGCGGTCGCCCATAGGACCTGTGATGTCGCAGAGATTCCCATCCGGGAAAGGTGCGAATGTAGCTGATACGCGTCGGCGCAGGACGTTCCGGCCTATCAACAACAAGGAATTGCTGCCATGCTGCCGCCTGTCAGCGCCGTTTCGGCGGTTGATATCTCTTTTCAGCCAGCCAGCACCCGTCCGGAAAACGTAACACCGGCGGCTGCGGCAATCGCTCCGCTCCAGATTGAGCAGGAGGATGCAACAGCGGGGGCCAGCGCAATGGCTCGCGCGGTTTCAGGAGAACTTCGTCTGGCACAGAATGCCGGCGTCCTTGCCGAAACACTCGGAAAACTGCTGAACATTGCCCGCATGGATGGCGAGGCGGCCGACGCCTATATTGATCGCCTTGTGATGACGATGCAGTCCCTGCCCGCCGACGAACGTGCCGCGCTGGAAAAGCAATTGGGTACCATCCTGCGCGGCGTCACCCTTTCCATGCTCACTGATGCCCTCAGAAACTCGGCAGGGCCAGATGCGGCGCGGCTTGCTGTCATGTTTGAACTTGCCCGTTCCAGCGGCGGCGCGCGCGGCGCCAAGCCGCCGATCTCTTCCTATTTGCAGGATCTGATACCCGCCAACCTGACAGCGCTGCCGCCGCCGGTTCGGGGTGTTTCCATGGCACCAGCCCTGCCCGCCAGCCCACTCTCGGAAGCAGCGAAAACCGCCTTGCTTATGGGTAGCGGAGACGAGCAGATGCCTCGCCCGCTGTCTCAATCACAAGGGATTGGCACCCCCTCGCAAAGCGCAAGCCTGACGCCACCCGCTGCGTCTTCGGGTAACCCGCCCATCCGGACCGCTAGCGCGACAGCACCAGCAGCGCAGGCCTCTGTACCCACTCCGGCTGGCGGGTCCGCGAGCACAACATCTGTCGCGCCCGGCGCCATGCTTGCAATAGCAGGAAAAAGTGACGGCGAATTACCACCTGCATCGGCAATGCGTCCTACACCGCCTCAGGCTCAGAACCTATCGACGGACGTACACGCCGTCAGGACCACGCTGCCCGAAGAGACGGTACCCATCGGAAGGGCACCGGCAGCACCACTCCAATCCGCCGATGGTAAGGCCCCTTCCGCTTTGCCCAACCCATTCGCTGCTGCTTCAGCCAAGGACATGGAAGGATTGCTTCTGGCTGCGCTTCTTCGATCAACCCCAGCCCAGGCGCAGGTTTTGGATGAGGCAATCGGACTGCCGCCGCAGGCCCTCCAGCCTCAGGATGAGCAGCTCGCAAAGCAGCACGCTATGGCATCGCCAAACATGCCGGCCTCAACGAAGGACAGTGCGCAGGAAGACGCGGTCTCGGGCACAATGCCGCGCCACGAGGCAGCCGTCGCGCATAGATCAGGACCGGCGACAGAGCTGGATGCCGCCCTTTTTACCCAACCCGGCCCGCATTCCGCAGCAGCAGCGATGATGGCCAAGGAAGGAATTCCGCTTCCCTTCGTTCATTATCCCGCTGGCGAAGACGAGCATGAGGGCGATGCGCCGCCGCGCGGGCGGTGGCCGTCCTCGGAAGGCGGATATGAGGAGGACAGTGGCGAAGGCCAACCAGACGGCGGCTCCGATCAGGAGGAGCGTGCGGCCGCCAATGACGAGATTATCGACCACTCCCTTTCCGATGGCGCGAATGATGATGCATCGGCGGGCAGTGCCGAATCCTATTATCTGCGGATGAGCGACGCGTCCTGAGACTTGAGCAGATCAAACAGCTGGCGCCTGCATGGGGCGACAAAAACTAAAAAACCCGCCGGATTGCTCCGGCGGGTTTCTCATTTCAAAGGCAGGGACGATTACTCGCCGCGGTTCTTCAGAGCCGCGCCAAGAATGTCGCCGAGCGAAGCGCCGCTGTCGGACGAACCGAACTGAGCAACAGCTTCCTTCTCTTCTGCGATTTCCAGAGCCTTGATCGAAAGCATGACTTTGCGATCCTTCTTGGAGAAGTTGACGACGCGTGCGTCGAGAACCTGACCAACCGAGAAACGCTCAGGACGCTGATCGTCACGATCACGTGCCAGGTCGTTGCGGCGGATGAAGGATGTGAGGTCTTCGTGTGCAACGAGCTTCACTTCGATGCCACCTTCGTTCACGCCGATGACTTCAGCGGAAACAACGGCGTTCTTGCGCAGTTCGCCAGATGTTGCGGCTTCGCCGACAGCATCCTTGCCGAGCTGCTTGATACCGAGCGAGATGCGTTCCTTCTCGACGTCTACATCCAGAACGACGGCCTTGACGGTATCGCCCTTGTTGTATTCCTCGATGACCTGCTCGCCTGGACGGTTCCAGTCGAGGTCAGACAGGTGAACCATGCCGTCAACGTCGCCTTCGAGGCCGATGAACAGGCCGAATTCGGTCTTGTTCTTGACTTCGCCTTCAACTTCAGTGCCGGCCGGATGGCTGTAGGCAAATGCCTGCCATGGGTTTTCGAGGGTCTGCTTGAGACCGAGCGAAATACGACGCTTGGAAGGATCGACTTCGAGAACGACAACGTCGACTTCCTGGCTTGTGGACAGGATCTTGCCGGGATGTACGTTCTTCTTGGTCCAGGACATTTCGGAAATGTGGATCAGGCCTTCGATGCCTGGCTCCAGCTCGACGAATGCACCGTAGTCGGTGATGTTCGTGACGGTACCAGAGATCTTCTTGCCAACCGGGTACTTGGCAGAGATGCCATCCCATGGATCCGACTCGAGCTGCTTCATGCCGAGCGAGATACGGTGGGTTTCCTGGTTGATACGGATGATCTGAACCTTGACCGACTGGCCAATGTTAAGGATTTCCGAAGGATGGTTGACGCGGCGCCATGCCATGTCGGTGACGTGCAGCAGGCCGTCGATGCCGCCGAGGTCAACGAACGCACCGTAATCGGTGATGTTCTTGACGACGCCGTCAACAACCTGGCCTTCTTCGAGGTTCTGAACGATTTCAGAACGCTGCTCGGCGCGGGACTCTTCAAGAACCGTACGACGCGATACAACGATGTTGCCGCGACGCTTGTCCATCTTGAGGATTTCGAAGGGCTGCGGGTTGTGCATCAGAGGCGTTACGTCGCGGATCGGACGAATGTCGACCTGCGAACGTGGAAGGAAGGCAACAGCGCCATCCAGATCGACGGTGAAGCCACCCTTGACCTGGTTGAAGATAACGCCTTCGACGCGCTCGCCAGCTTCGAACTTGGCTTCGAGCTTGACCCAGCTCTCTTCGCGGCGAGCCTTCTCGCGCGACAGAACGGCTTCGCCCAGAGCGTTTTCAATGCGCTCAACATAAACTTCGACTTCGTCGCCGACCTTGAGAGTGCCGTCCTTGGACTTCGCACCGAATTCCTTCAGCGGAACGCGGCCTTCGACCTTGAGGCCGACGTCAACGATTGCAACATCCTTTTCGATCGCCGTAACGATACCTTTGGCAACATAGCCTTCAGCAAGGTCGTTGGAAGAAAAGGACTCTTCGAGCAGGGCTGCGAAATCGTCGCGCGTGGGTGTAGCTACTGACATTAAATCTCCTGAGAGTGCTCCGCAAGGAGCACAAAGCGCCGGGGGTTCGCGTTGATCACTCCCGAAATCCATGCCCGCCTCTTGAACATTGTGAGGCTTTCCGGCGCAGGACATGCTTTCGGGACATTCCGGTCTAAACGGGGTCCGAACTTTCGGGGTCCCCGCAAATCTCATTTCTTCAGAGCAGCATCGATGATCGACTTGGCTGCCTGAAACGCCGCCTCTATACCCATTTCCGACGTATCAAGCAAGTGCGCGTCTTCAGCTGGTTTCAACGGACTGTCGGCGCGACCCATATCGCGCTCGTCACGCTTCTTCACATCCGCGAAAACGGCGTCGAAATCCGCGGCATTGCCAGAGGCAACAATCTCGTCATATCGGCGCCGCGCACGGACCTCCGGCGAAGCCGTGACATAGAGCTTTACCTGCGCATCCGGGCAGACGACCGTACCGATATCCCTGCCATCCAGCACGGTGCCCGGCTCCTTGCCCGCAAAGCCACGTTGCGCCTCAACCAACGCGCGCCTTACAGCCGGCATGACCGCCACTTTGGATGCGGCCTCCCCCACCTCATGTCTTGCCAGCACAGCGCGGTCCAGCCCCGCCAGATCCAGCGTCAGCGCTGTTCGTTCAGCAACGGCCTCGTCATCCAGCGGCAGGCCAGCATCCAGCAACGCCTTGGCTGTGGCGCGATACGTCAAACCCGTGTCCAGATGGTGAAAGCCGTAGACCTCGGCGATCCTTCGCGACAGCGTGCCTTTGCCTGCGGCAGCTGGGCCATCGATAGCAATGGTGAAAGTCATTATAATATATCCTGCTCTGGCGTAACGAAGGATGATGCTGGTGCTTCTTATAAGTGCCGATACCGATCATCAAGAGAGGCGTGAACCTGGAGCGCTCAGACCGCTCTTGAAGTTTATCTTTGACAGGAAAGGCATCAGCGATTAATGGGACCGGCTAGAATTTACCGTCTACTGCCGGAAACACGGCGTAAACACCGAACTCATCTCACAATTTGAGGCTTAGACAGTGGCAAAAGCGGACCTTGGAACCAAGCGCACAGACCCGGATACCGGCAAGAAATTTTACGACCTGAACCGCGATCCCATCGTATCTCCTTATACGGGCAAGTCCTGGCCGCTTTCCTTCTTCGAGGAAACGACTGCCGCTGCAAAGATGGAGCAGGCTGAAGAGGAAGATGTTGCCGAAGTCGATACCGAAAACACGGAAGTCGAACTGGTGCCTCTGGAAGACGCCGATGGCGATGCCAGCGCTGATGAAATTCCAGATATCGACGGCGACGACGATGTCGAACTCGACGATGACGACGATACATTCCTGGAAGCCGACGAAGACGAAGATGACGACGATGTTTCCGACATCATCGGCGTGAACGGCGACGACGACGAGTCCTGATTTCCACACAATTTTTCGCCCGGCGTCAAAAAAATGTCGTCGGGCGAATTTTTCGGCTTGCCAATGCACCACAGCGCAAGTATCAAGCCGCCACCGAACGCAATCAAACGCTTCGGTTCCCGGAACCGGATAAATGCCGGAACCCTCATGGGGCTATAGCTCAGCTGGGAGAGCGCTTGCATGGCATGCAAGAGGTCAGCGGTTCGATCCCGCTTAGCTCCACCAAATCCTTCAAATCGTTTCTCCACGCTATTTCAAATCATCATCCGGCGCATTGCTCATCCTAGAACGAATCCGTCGCTGTTGCGTCGTTCAAGTGCGTTTCATTGAAGAAACAGTCCGCGTCCTGTTTGCGGTGCGATAATATCGAGGAACATTCGGTCCTCTGGCGTGTTCCCCATTCAACCTGACTGAAAAGACCATCACAACCGAACGATGCTCGCCCTCGATATGATGAGGTTGGTAGAGTTTGACCGTTGGCCTGATCCGTCTTCTGGAACTCAGCAAGAAGGAACGCCCACATGAAAGCTCTGACATGGCACGGAAGCGGCGATATTCGTTGTGAAGTGGTGGATGACCCTATCATCCAGGACGACCGGGACGCGATCATCAAGGTGACCAGTTGCGCAATCTGTGGATCGGACCTTCACCTTTATGGCGGGTTCGTGCCCGGCATGCATTCAGGCGATGTCATGGGCCACGAGACCATGGGCGAAGTGGTGGAAGTGGGTCGCGGAAATTCCAAGCTTAAGGTTGGAGACCGGGTCGTCGTCCCATTCACCATTTCCTGCGGCGATTGCCGCATGTGCAAGAGCGGCCTGTTTTCGCTTTGCGAACGTTCAAACCCATCCGGCGCAATGCAGGCCAAGCAAATCGGTTATCCCACAGCCGGACTGTTTGGCTACTCCGAAATGTACGGTCGGTTCCCTGGTGGCCAGGCTGAATATCTTCGTATTCCCTACGCGGATGTCGGGCCCATCAAGGTGCCTGAAGGTCTCAGCGACGAACAAGTTCTGTTTCTAAGTGACATTTTTCCGACAGGTTATATGGCCGCGGAAAATTGCGATATCAAACCCGGGCAGACCATTGCCGTATTTGGCTGCGGACCCGTAGGCCTTTTCGCGATCAAGTCTGCTTTCCTCTTGGGTGCAGAACGCGTCATCGCTATCGACACTATTCCGGAACGTCTGGCACTTGCCCAGCAGTCTGGCGCTGAAACGCTGGATTATGACGACGAGGACCTGCAGCAGCGCATTCTCGACATGACCAACGGCCAGGGCCCCGACGCCGTAATCGAGGCGGTCGGCATGGAAAGCCATGGGACCGGAGGCGTCATGGAAACGCTTCAGAGCAAGATGACATCGACAGAGCGGCCCTATGCCCTCAGCCAGGCCATTCTTGCGTGCCGCCCCGGTGGCACAGTTTCGCTCCCCGGCGTTTTCATCGGCTCTGCCGTACCAACGCCGCTCGGTGCCTTTGTGGGCAAGGGCCTGACCATGAAAACCGGGCAGACGCATGTCCAGCGCTACCTCGAGCCACTGATGCAGCTGATTGTGGATGGCAAGATTGATCCATCGTTCCTGATCACGCACCGCATTGGCCTCCAAGAAGGGCCAGATGCCTACAAGACTTTCCGCGACAAGACCGATGGTTGCGTCAAGGTCGTCATTCGCCCGCACGGCTGACACACCGAACGAGCAACCAAAGCGTCAGTATTTTTGCAATTACAGGGTTCGTTACATGCTTGATAATCTGGCTCTTAAGGATGGACAGGGAAACAGCCGGGCCGAAGAAGCCTGGGGACCTGTTTTTGTTGCAGGCGGAACTAGGTTTCGCCTGTGGGCTCCCGCTCAGCAACAAGTAAAACTCCGCCTTTCCGGCGACCATGCAATGACCCGTTCCGACGATGGCTGGTTTGATGTCTTCATCGACCACCAGCCTTTCGGGGAAACTTACGGGTTCGTGCTGGACGACGGGCGCGTGGTGGCAGATCCCGCCTCGCGCCAGCAACAGGGCGATGTTTTCGGCCCGTCGGTACTGACCGACCCCCGTGCTTACAACTGGGAAAACCAGGACTGGCGCGGGCGACCCTGGCACGAAACGCTGGTCCAGGAGATCCACATAGGTACCTTTACGGAAGCGGGAACCTTTGCGGCAGCAGCGGAAAAGCTCGAACACATTGCACAGATCGGAATAACTGCGGTCGAAATCATGCCGCTCGCGCATTTCCCTGGATCAAGGGGATGGGGCTATGATGGCGTGCTGCAATATGCGCCGCATAGCGCTTATGGCTCTCCCGATGACCTGAAGGCCTTTGTCGACAAGGCGCATGGGCTCGGCCTGATGGTTTTCCTCGACGTTGTCTATAATCACTTCGGCCCCGAGGGGAACTTCCTCGGTGTCTACGCGCCTGAATTCTTCCGCGAGGGGCAAGACAACGACTGGGGTGCGCAAATCGATTTCAGTCGACAGCCTGTAAGACGTTATTTCATCGACAATGCGATCTATTGGCTGAGAGAGTACCACCTGGACGGTCTACGGCTGGATGCGGTAGACGCGATCAAGGATGAAACCAAGCCTCATATTCTCGAGGAAATTTCCTCAACGGTTCGGCGGTCTTTCACCGACCGTCAGGTGCATCTGATGATCGAAAACCCGCCGAATGGCACTGACCTTCTCACGGAGGGGCTTTTTATCGCGGACTGGAATGACGGATTCCACCACGTCATTCGTCGCATAGCCACCGGCGAAACGTCCGGTATCTTTGAAAAATTTGCCGACCACCCGTTCGACAAGCTGCGCAAGATTATGTCCGCCGGATATCTGGAGCCTGGCGAGCCGATTGTCGGCACGGAGCTTCCTCCGAGCGAATGCCTGCCCCCTACCGCCTTCATTCACTTCCTACAAAATCACGATCAGGTTGGAAACCGGGCCATGGGCGACCGGTTGCATATGACAGCAGACGATGATTTTTACCGGGCACTGACGGCGATGCTGATCTTGTCCCCGCAGGTGCCGCTGCTATTCATGGGGGACACCTATAAGGATGAAAGGCCGTTCCATTTCTTTTCCGACTACACCGGGGAACTCGCGAAATCCATCCGCGATAATCGGCCGCCGCAGGCTGAGAATTTTGGTGGCTATCCTGAAGGAAAATCAGAGAAGGATATTCCCGACCCCAATGCTGAGGCCACGTTCGAAGGATCAAAGCTCGATTGGGCGAAGGCGGATACTGCCGATGGCAAGGAATGGTCGGCCCTGCTTCGGCGGTTGATCGAAATTCGTCGTGAGACAATCATGCCCTGGCTTCCAGAAGCTGGAGCATATTCCGGCCGAGTGGTGGAAGCGCCAGACGACTGCGTGTTTGTCGACTGGAAAATAGGAAGCGCCATCCTGCAGTTGCGCCTCAACCTCTCCGATCAGCCCGTTTCCGTTCATGATGTCGGAGAACGCATATGGCCGGAACAGAGTGCCGCGGCTTCTTCAGATGTCATCCCCCGAAGCGTTTCGTTTTTCTTCAAACATCCCTGATGTGCTGATTTCCGGCCTGCATAGGGCCGGAAATCGACCTCTTCCGAGGTGAGACTCTCATACTGCGTCAGGGGTGCTGGGCGCCGGTGGCGCAGACATACACGGAATATAGCGACCTAGTTGCCGTAATGAACAAGCGGTTGCGGCGCGGTCCGCCAAAAGTGAGGTTGGCAATTGTCTGCGGCACAAGGATTTTGCCGAGAAGCGTTCCATCAGGCGCAAAACAGTGGACTCCATCTCCAGCACTCGTCCAGACATTACCCTCAGTGTCCAGACGAAAGCCGTCCGGCAACCCCTTGTCGATGGTTGCAAAAACACGGCCATTGGTCAGACGGCAGCCATCCATCACGTCAAAGACACGGATGTGTCTTGGCCATGCCTCGTCGTGGCTCGAAGCCGAGTCAGCGATGTAGAGGAATTTTTCGCAGGGAGAGAACGCCAGGCCGTTGGGCTGGCCGAAATCATCTGCGACGATGGTGAGGTCCCCGCTTAGAGGATCGAGACGAAACACGTTGCGGGTGGCAAGCTCGGGCTTCGCCTTATAGCCCTCATAATCGGACATGATGCCGTAGCTTGGATCGGTAAACCAGATGCTGCCATCCGACCGAACGACCACGTCATTGGGAGAATTCAGCCGCTTGCCTTCAAAGCTTTCGGCCAGCACCGTGATGCGGCCATCCAGTTCGGTGCGCGTCACGCGGCGCCCGCCATGTTCGCATGTGATCAAGCGGCCCTCTCGATCCCGCGTGTTGCCGTTGGCGAAGTTGGACGGTGCTCGAAAGATGGAAACGTCGCCGCCGGATGCGTAGCGCAGCAAACGCTGGTTCGGGATATCGCTGAAAATCACGCATTCCAGATCAGCGAACCAGACCGGCCCCTCGGCCCAGCGGCAATCGCTGTACAATTCTTCCAGAGCCGAACTCGGGACAATCAGGTGGCGGAAGCGTGGATCGTGGATTTCGTAAATCCCGGCGCGGGCGTTCGGCATGATGGTTTCCGGTAATTGTTGTTGTGATTTCATGTTGTTCAACGCGCCGATCCGGCGGGTCGGCTGGCGGCAACGATGACACTGATGATGATGAGACCCGTCATGATCAGCCGCACGCCGGCACCGAACCCGTAGGTATTCAGCATCGACACAACCAGGAACATGAACAACGAGGCACCCCAGATGCCGGGCACATTGGAGTTTCCGCCCGCCACCGCCGACCCGCCGATAACGACGACCGCAATCGACATGAGCAGATATTCCGCGCCCATGTTGAGGGCGGCACCGCCGGAAAAGCTGGCCAGAAAGTAACCGCAGACGGAGGCAAGGACGGCACAAAGGACATAGGTGGCCAACCGGCAACCATTCACGGCAATTCCGGCCATGCGGGCTGCAAAGGCGTTCTGTCCGATGGCAGAAATCCAGCGCCCGAACATCGATCTGTCCAGCAGCCACCAGACGCAAAGCGACATGAGAAGCGCAACGATGGCCGTGTTGGGCACCCCGAAACTTGTGCCTGTGCTGAAGGAGGCGAGCGCTTCAGGCGGTTTGACCCGCAGGCCGCGATTGTACCAGATGGCCGAGGACTGCACGAGAAAGCTCATCGACAGGGTGGCGATGATGGGCGGTATGCGCAGATATTTGATCAGGCCATAATTGAGAATGCCGATGGCAAGGCCAATCGTAACAGAGACCAGAAGGCCGAGCAGGATCATGTTGTCCTGCCCATCCATGACCTTCAACGCCACCGTGCCCGATAGCGTGATCGTTGCCGGAACGGAAAGATCGACATTACCCGGCCCGAGCGTAATGACCAGCATCTGCCCCAGACCGACGATGACGGAGAAAGCGGCAAAGGTGAGCGTGGCCTGCGAAAGGCTGGCCGTGCTGGCGCCGCCGGTAAAGAG
Source organism: Rhizobium sp. Leaf311 (assembly GCF_001423445.1). Lineage (NCBI taxonomy): Bacteria > Pseudomonadati > Pseudomonadota > Alphaproteobacteria > Hyphomicrobiales > Rhizobiaceae > Rhizobium > Rhizobium sp. Leaf311. Next base: position 56,971 of record NZ_LMNZ01000016.1, read on the forward strand.
AATGGTCACGAGCCACGTTGCGAGGGCTGCAACGAAGGACCACAGCCAGGGCTTCCGGGAAAGCTTTGCCAGGCGGTTCATAGCGTCTTCTCCTGCCGTCCGCGGCGATTGATGACAAGGCGCAAGGCCAGCACGATGATGAGGATGGCGCCCTGCGCGCCGATCTGCCAATCCGGTGAAATGCGCAGAAAGGACAGGAAGGACCCGGCGAGGGTCAGCGTTAGCGCGCCGATGACGGCACCAACCGGCGAGACTTTGCCACCAACAAACTCACCACCACCGAGGATGACGCCCGCAATCGACAGCAAGGTGTAGCGAAGGGCGATGTTGGCATCCGCCGAGGTCGTCAACCCCACAAGGGCCATGCCGGCAGCAACGGCGAAAACGGCAGCGGTGGCATATGTGGCACCTTTCAGCGCCAGCACGGACCAGCCCGCGCGGGCAACGGACCGGCTGTTGCCACCGACGCCGCGAAGCAAGACGCCGAATGTGCTGCGCATGATCAGCAGATGGGAGACGACAGCAATCACCACGCTGGCGACAATGGCCATGGGCACCACGGGCGGCTTTGAAATCAACACGGCGCGAAGCCATGCCGGTGCCTCGCCGCCGGGTGCTGGCAGGATCAGCACCGCGAGACCACCCCAGACGAAACTCATGCCGAGCGTGACGACAATCGAGGGCAGATCGCGCAGGGTGATGATAACGCCGAGAAGTGTATAGACCCCGACAGCGCAGGCCAGAATGAAGCAGGCAAAGACCGGTTGCTGCGGCATGTAGACCGCAGTCACGCAGGCGGTAAAGCTGACGAAGGTGCCCATGGACAGATCAAGATCGTTCACCGCCATGATGATCATCTGCGCGATGGTGGCCAGCGCGATCGGAACCGCCAGGTTGAACAGCAGATTAAGCCCGTTATAGCTCATGGCGCGCGGCTGCATGTAGAACACGGCACACAGCAGCACCAAAAGCGACAAGGCTGGAATGAGGATCGGCAGAAAATTGTTCAGCGGGTTTTTCATGCGGCCTCTCCCGCAAAGGAAGCGGCAAGGATATTGTCCTCGGTAATGCTGTCGCCCTCCAGTTCCGACACGATGACGCCATCGCGGAACACATAGACCCGGTCGCAGAGCCGTACCTCATCCATTTCCGTCGAGTACCAGATGAAGGTTCGCCCGGCAGCGGCCTCGCGGCGCAATGTGGCATAGACCTCCTGCTTGGTGCCGATATCCACACCGCGCATGGGATCGTCCATCAGAACGATGGCGGCATCGCCCGCCAGCGCGCGGGCAAACAGGACCTTTTGCTGATTGCCGCCCGACAGTGACAGGATGGGGTTGGTCATATCTGGTGTGCGAATGCCCATGCGCTGCTTCCAGTCCTCGCCATAGGCCGTTTCGGCGCTGCGGTTGACGGCCGCACGGCGGGAAAGGGCGGGGAGATTGCCGATGGTGAGGTTTCGCAGGATGCTCCAGAGCGGGAAGGTGCCGTTCAGCGCCCTGTCTCCCGCAACGAAGGCCATGGGTTTGCTGGCCGAGGGAAACCATTTGCTGCTGCTTTCCGCAAACAGATCAAGCAGCGTCGCGGTTTGTCCGTGCCCGCCCAGACCGGCCAGGCCGATGATTTCGCCTTTGCGGGCGTAGAAGGGAATGGTGGAACCCGCGACGGCGGGAACGTCAATGACCTTTGTGCCGCTGACGTCGACGGAGGTAGCGTTGCGCGTGCTTTCCTTGACCACGCTGCCCATGGCCTCCACAAGGCTGCGGACGGTGAAATCCTGCGACGGCCGTGAGGTCACAACACGCCCGTCCTTCATGACGACGATGCGGCTGGAGGTGGAGAGAATTTCGCCCAATATGTGGGAAATCAACAGCACCGCCCCGCCCCTGCCGACAAAGCGGCGTACATGAGCCATCAACTGCCCTGCAAGCTGAGCATCCAGGGACGATGTCGGTTCATCCAGAATGACGAGTTTCGGATCTTCGGTAACGCTGAGAAAATTGATGGCAATCTCTACCATCTGCCGTTCCGCTATGGAGAGCGAGCCGACAGTTGCGAGGCAATCGATGCCGTGGCCGGGAAAGATCTCGTTGAGCGAGGAGCGGATAAGGGTTGCAGCACGACTGCGCCAACCAAGCCCTGAGAGCCCGCCATGCATCAGACGGGTGTTCTCGACCACCGTGAGGTTGGGGCAAAGCGACAGTTCCTGAAACACGCAGCGCACGCCGTGCGCGCGGGCCGTGGCAATGCCACCGCCCTCATCTCCTTCATAGACGATCTGGCCGTGATGCGGAGACAATCCACCATTGATGACATTAACGATGGTCGACTTGCCCGCACCATTATGACCGACAAGCCCCACCGCTTCTCCGGGGCGAATTTCAAAATCGACGCCATCAAGCGCCTTGACCGCACCGAATTCGACGCGGACCTGGCGGACCGACACCACCGCCCCGGTTTCTGACATATCCGTCATTCCACGCTGCCGTCTCTTGTGTAAGGGATTTCAAGTCCATGATGCATCACCCGGCAAAGCGTGCCGGGTGAAACGTTCAACACCTGCCGTGCGGTGCCCGCCTACTTGGCGGAGGAAATGACGGCCTTGGCGTCTTCCAGCGAATATTCGACATTGGCCACGCCACCCTTCTGGGTCGTTGCAAGGCTCTTTTCGAGACTGGCCTGATCGATGCTGAGGAATGGTACTGTCAGATCCTTCTTGACCTCCTGGCCATCCAGAATCTGCTGCGCCACCCAGAAGGCGAGCGTCGAGACACCGGGCGCGATGGAAACCGACATGGTTTCATAGCCGCTGGCATCCTTCTGCTTCTTCCACCATTGCAACTCGTCTTCGCGGTTGCCCATGATGATGGTTGGCGTCGGGCGCTTGGCGGCTTCAAAAGCCTGCGCCGCACCATAGCCATCGCCACCCTGGGTCACGACAGCTGCGATTTCCGGGAGGCTCGGCAACAGACCGGCGACGGCACGCTGAGCCACATCCTGTGCCCAGTCTCCATGCACGGAGCCGACGATCTTGAACTGCGGGAACTGCTTGACGCCCTCATGGATGCCGGCGGAAATCTCGTCATCGACAAAAACCCCGGCCAGGCCGCGGATTTCCAGCAGATTGCCGCCCTTGGGCATTTTCTTGGAAAGATACTCGACCTGGCTGCGGCCCATTTCCTTGAAGTTGACGGCGATGCGCCATGCGCAGGGCTCGGTCACGATACCATCGAAGGACACGACCGTGATGCCTGCATCACAGGCTTCCTTGATGGCGCCGTTGAGCGCGGTCGGCGATGCGGCGTTGACGACAATCGCATCATAGCCCTGCAGGATCATGTTCTGGATCTGCGCCGCCTGTTCGGTCGCCTGATTTTCGGCCGTGGTGAAGGGATCGGCAGCCGCAACGACGCCGGACTTGACGGCATCCTTGGTCACTTTGTCCCAGCTGGTCAGCATGGCCTGACGCCAGGAATTTCCGGCATAATTATTTGAAAGCGCAATCTTCTTGGCCGACGTTTCCGCGACAGCCGTAGATGCAACAGTGCTCAGCATGGCGGCAGCGGTTGCCGCTAGAATGAATTTCATGGTCATGTCTCTCTCCCTGGGTGCCAGTCCCGCCGGCTTCTTCCGGTGCCGCTCCTCAACGACGTCAGTTCCGGAAGTTTTTTCTCTGGAGCGTTCCTCCAGCGGCAATGATGATGCTCGAATTCCCAGATGCTGTACAGACACATCTGGGCCACGCAGCTGCGGGTTCTAGCAGATCAGTTGCGGTTTCCCGCAAGACATGGAACCTGTGATAAGGAATGAATAGAGACGATACGCAATGTCCGGGAGGGATGGCGCGTATCCGGGAGGAGACCATGATTGAGGACGCTGCGGCTTCTTCGTTTCGCCAGTACCTGACCATTGCCAGGCTGCTGGCAGGGCAGCTGGATTTCCAGTCGGCCATTCGTACCGTTGCGCAGGAAATCGCGCAGATCATTCCGCATGACCACATGGATGTCTGCATCATCGCGCCGGGCAGCACCTTTCACACCGCCTATGAAAGCGGGCTGGAAACCGACTGGAGCAAAAGACCGCCGGCGCTGATCGAAAACAGTCCGTTGCGGGCGCTGCTGGAAGGCCAGACGGACAGTTTCATTACCGCCGATGCATCGCTCGATCCACGGTTTCATTTCGAGGGCTCGTTCTGCGATCCGATCCACGAACACGGTCTCAAGAGCCGCCTGCATGTTGCCTTGAAAGTCCATGGCGAGACCATTGGCGCGTTGTCCTTCTCCAGCCTGACGGTCGATCATTATGGGCCGCGCGATCTTGCCCGCGCGCAATCCATCGGCGATCTTCTGGCCCCCTATTTCTATGCCATCAGGGCTGCCGAGCAGGCCAAGCAATCGGCCATTGTGGAGGCCGCAGCCCGTGTGCGCGAGGAGGCGCTGCGGCAGGGCGCGGCGCGCCTGACCGAACTTCTAGAGGCGGAGCGACAGCGGATCGGAATGGATCTGCATGACCAGACGCTCGGCGATCTGACCCGCTTTGCCAAACGTCTGGAACGGCTCAGCCTTCTGCCATCCGTGCCCGGTCAGGATCTGAAGCCGCTATTTCGCAGCCTGCAACAATCGATGCAGGATCTTCGTCAGATCATCGAACAGGCTCGACCTTCGGTCCTGCAGCTTTTCGGACTTGTCGATGCCATCGAAAACCATCTCGAACGGTCGATCCGTGACAGCGGCCTGTCCATGACCTGGGGCCTGAAGGACGGCTCCGACGGCGAGAGCGGCAGGCTGCCGGCCAATGTCGCCATTGCACTTTTCCGCATCGCTCAGGAAGCCATCAACAACGCCATTCGCCACTCTCAGGCGGACCACATAGCGGTTGCCCTGACGCGCAACGACGACGCGCTGACGCTGGCCATATCCGACAACGGCATTGGCATCGGCGGCGGTAAGACCGAGACGAACATTGGCAGCGGACTTGAGAACATGCGTGTGCGCGCGCGGCTGATAGGAGCGCGCTTTTTCTGTGGTGGCAGGAACGGAAAAACCTATGTGCGTGTGACGCTGCCCATTGCGCAGGAGGAGATAGCCCCATGAAGGTTCTCATCGTGGAGGACGATCCGCTTCATCGTTCTTATCTCAACGAAGCGGTCAGGGCAGCGCTGCCGGAATGCGACCTCGTTCTGGAGGCTGGCGACGGGACGGCGGGCGAAAAGCTCGCCCGTGACCACCATTTCGAGTGGATCGTCATGGACCTCCAGATGAGCCCTCGAAACGGCATTGAGGCCGCACGGACAATCTGGCGCGAGCGCCCGCAGACGCGCATTCTTTTCTGGTCCAATTATGCCGACGAGGCCAATGTGCGCGGCATTGCACGCATCGTGCCCGATAATGCCGCCTATGGATATGTGCTGAAATCGGCCTCCGACGAGAGGCTTCGCCTGGCGTTGCGATCCATCTTCATCGAGGCGCAATGTGTCATCGACAGCGAAATCCGAGGTATGCAGCAAAAGAGCCTTGGCCATCTGCAGGGTTTCAGCGAAACCGAATATGAAGTGCTGATCGACATCGCACTCGGACTGACCGACCGCATCATCGCGCGACGCCGCAACCTCTCACTCAGGAGTGTGCAGAATCGCCTGCAGCAAATCTACGAAAAGCTCGGTGTCTATGAGCGGTCGGAAGCGGGCAAGGAACCGCGCTACAATTTCAGATCGCGCGCCGTCACCGAAGCAATGCTGCGCAAACTGCTCAATCAGGTGACGCTGGAACGTGCCGAACTTGATCTGCAGGACTGGCTGCGACGGCACGCCTGAAGGCGCGGAACCTCATTCATCCACCGCATCGCTGCGCTTGAAGGAAATCGTTACGGTCATTCCCTTGCCCGGCTCAGACTCCACTGTAATCTCGGCATTGGCGTTTCGTTTGACCGATTCCACGATCATGGCGCTGAGCTTGCCGCGTCTTGGCCAGTCCGAGGCTTCGGCAAGACCTATGCCGTCATCGGTAACAAGGATCTTGCAGCCGGTATCGTCCACAACACAGCGAACGGCGATCAAACCGCTGTCGCGCCCGACGAAGGCGTGTTTCAGGGCATTTGTCATGAGCTCATTGATCACGAGGCCAACCGGCATGGCGACGTTGACCGAGACCGGCCAGGTATCGATCTTGAGATCGAGACGAATACCCTCGACGGCATGGGCCGCCATGACCGAAGACGCAATCTGGCTCACATAAATGCCGAGATCGACTGTCTCTGTTTCCTGGCCGCTATAGAGGGACCGATAAAGGATAGAGAGCGCATCGATCCGTCCTGCCAACCGGCCGAACTGAATGCTTTCTTCCTTGCCCTGTGCGTTGCGGGCTTCCATGCGGATGAGCGCCGTGATCATCTGGAGATTGTTCTTCACCCGATGCTGCAGCTCTTTGAGGAGAACATCCTTTTCCGCGAGGCTTTCACTGAGCGCTGCCGTGACATCGGATCTTTCGCGCGAGGACATGGCCAGAAGGCGAAAAAGCGGCTCTTCGGATTCATCGACGATCGTATTGGACCAGGCATCCACGACGAGGGTAGCCTCATCGGTCTGAATGGTGAACGCACCTAGATATTCCTCGTTCTCCAAAAGTGCAGCGGCCAGTTCCGGACCATCGGCAAGCGGGGTGCCCACAGGCAGCACCGACCATGGCTGGCCCTGCAGCTGCTCCGAAGGCAATGCCGTCAACCGCTCGAATTCGAGATTTCCATAGACGATCTGCTCACTGTCGCCAAATTCGGCTACAGCCACCGCAAAGGGGACATGGTCGAGAAATTGCCGAAAACGATCATCATCCAGCGCGGCTGCAAGATTGGGAAGATCGGCGATATTGGCAGGGCTTGGCTGGTCTTTTGAAATGTCATTCATCTGTGAAAATGCTTTCCTGATCAGCCCTCCATAGCACGCCGCAAGCCCGACACACACTGGTTTTTTTGGGACCGGAACCGCAAGAGCGAAAGCATCGATTCATCAGGTCGCAACCGGCAACTGAAAGATGTGGCAGAGCACTTGAAACCGCGGGACTGCGTGCTCACTTTCCAAGAAAGCAGTCAGCCCGACACCTGCCACAGTTGTGAAAGATACTTGCTAAATGTCAAATTTGTGGTTTGCGAACACAACGCTCGCAACAATCCATCTCATCGTTTAGTTATATACAATATGTGCCCGTTATCTCCAGTATCGGGCTCTAGCCTTAAGCGTTAATCCAGGAAGAAATATGCGAGATATCTTGAGTAAAGCAACCACCGGCGTCGAAGGGCTCGATGATATCCTGTCGGGCGGGCTGTCCCGCCGCCACGTCTTTCTGCTGGAGGGCTCTCCTGGAACTGGCAAGACGACGATCTCTCTTCAGTTTTTGATCGAAGGTGCGATGCGGGGCGAGAAGTGCCTCTACATCAGCCTTTCGGAGTCGGAAGAGGAGCTGCGCGACAGCGCCGCGTCGCACAATATGGTTCTCAATGAGAACATCGAAATCTTCGAGCTGGTGCCGCCCGAAAGCCTTCTTGACAGCGACCAGCAACAAAGCCTTCTCTACTCCTCCGATCTCGAGCTGGGGGAAACCACCAAGCTCATCTTCAGTGCATTCGAACGGGTGAAGCCCGACCGCGTCGTGATAGACAGCCTTTCGGAAATCCGGCTGCTGGCCCAGAGCTCGCTGCGCTATCGCCGTCAGATCCTCGCCCTGAAGCATTATTTTTCGAGATCCGGGGCTACCGTCCTCCTGCTGGACGATCTGACAGCCGATGTGCTCGACAAGACGGTCCACAGCGTCGTCCACGGCGTTATTCATCTGGAGGAACTTTCGCCCAATTATGGCTCGGAGCGCCGCAGGGTCCGCATTCTCAAATACCGTGGACAGGCCTATCGTGGTGGTTACCATGACTTCGTCATTCGCACGGGCGGCGTTGCGGTCTTCCCGAGATTGAGGGCGATTGAACACAAGACATCTTTCAAGCGCGATATTTTAAGCACCGGTATCGAAAGACTGGACGGGCTCTTAGGCGGAGGCATCAATCGCGGATCCAGCACCCTGTTGATCGGCCCGGCAGGAACCGGCAAGAGCATCTTTGGCTTTCAGTTCATCGATGCCGCCATCAAGCGCGGCGAGAAGGCAGCCGTCTTCGTTTTCGACGAAGAACTTGGCCTTCTTTTCGACCGTATGCGCGAGATCGGCATCGATCTACAGAAACTGCGCGACGAGGCCTTGCTCCACATCGAACAGCTTGACGCAGCCGAGCTGTCGCCGGGCGAATTTGCGCAGCGTGTACGCGAAAGAGTTGCGACCTACGATGCGAAATCCGTGCTGATTGACAGCGTCAATGGCTACCAGGCATCCATGCCGGAAGAAAACGCTTTGATCCTCCATATGCATGAGTTGCTGCAATTCCTGAACCGCCAGGGGGCCAATACCTTCCTGACAGTTGCCCAGCACGGACTGGTCGGCGACATGAAATCGCCTGTGGACGTGACCTACCTGGCCGACACGGTGATTCTGTTGCGCTATTTCGAAGCGGCCGGACGGGTCAGACGCGCCGTCTCCGTGATCAAGAAGCGCACCGGGCACCATGAGGACACCATTCGCGAATATAAGATCGACGATCGCGGCCTGACGCTCGGAGAACCCGTTTCCGGCTTTCAGGGCGTGCTGCGCGGTGTGCCGGTGTTGACAGAGCCACCTGGACTTGCGCTCTCGGACAGGAGTTCGGAAAATTTTTGAACCCGGACACCAAGCTATCGTCTACGCGCCCACAGGCCGGGATTACCAGATCGCCGCCGCCCTTCTAAAAGAAGCGCAGATAGCATCCAGACCTGTTGAAACGCTCGCCGAGATGGTTGGGAGCCTCAACGACGACGTTGCCTTCGTCGTCGTGATGGAGGAAACCTTGCGTTCAGCCGATCTGCGCTCGCTTTCGGGATGGGTCAGTGCGCAGGCCGCATGGTCGGACCTTCCCTTTATCGTGCTCACCCATCGCGGCGGCGGCCCGGAGCGAAATCCCGCGGCATTGCGCCTTTCGGAAATTCTTGGAAATGTGAGCTTCGTGGAGCGACCATTCCACGCGACGACCTTCATCAGCGCGTCGCGCACGGCTTATAGAAACCGTCTGCGGCAATTCGATGCGCGCCTGCAGATAGAGGCTCTGGCCGACGGGGAACGATGGTTGCAGACAGCATTGAACGCTGGTCGTCTGGGCTCCTGGGAGCTCGAGCTTGCTTCGAAGACATTGATCTGTTCGGCACGATGCAAGGCAATATTCGGTTATGAACATGACGATCGCTTTGACTACGATCTGCTTATTGCCGGTGTCCACCCCGATGACCGGGCGCGAATGCAGGCGGCCATTCAGGACACGATCGACAGCGGCCGGGAATGTGCGATTGAACACCGGATTGTCTGGAAAGACGGTTCGTTGCACTGGGCCGCAATCAACGCCAAGCTCTACCGCGACAGACAGGGCGTCGCGGTCAAGATGGTAGGCGTTTGTGCTGACATTACGGAACGAATGGAGGTGCTGGAGAAACAGCGCCTGATCAACGAGACGCTGGAGTTGAGGGTCGCCGAGCGAACGGCGGAATTGCTGAAGGCCCATGAGACCATGATGGCGGAAATGGAACATCGCCAGCGCGCTGAAGAACAGCTACGCCAGGCATTGAAGATGGAAGCAATCGGCCAGTTGACCGGGGGTGTCGCGCATGATTTCAACAATCTGCTGATGGCGGTCATGGGCAACCTGGAGCTCTTGGCCAAACATGCCGCGGGCGATGACAGGGCAATGCGGCTGATCGATGGTGCGCTGAAAGGCGCCAAGCGCGGTGCATCGCTGACCCAGCGTCTTCTGGCCTTTGCCCGGCGTCAGGACCTGCAGGTCAAGCCGGTGGACATGCCAAGACTCGTAGAAGGTATGGAAGATCTGCTGCGGCGGTCCGTGGGCTCCGGACTGGTGCTGGATTGGTCTTTGGAGGCCGATATGCCCCTGGCACTTGGCGATGCAAACCAGATCGAACTGGCGCTCCTCAATCTCGTCGTCAATGCCCGCGACGCAACGCCGGATGGTGGCACGATTTCCATTGGGCTGCGAAGAGACAGCAATGCGCGTACAACGCCAGAGCTGGCCGCGGGCGACTATGTCGTGCTGTCGGTTTCAGACACGGGTGTCGGCATGGACCCGGAAACGCTGAGAAAGGCAATAGATCCGTTTTTCTCGACCAAGGAATTGGGCAAGGGCACCGGCCTTGGCCTGTCGATGATCCACGGACTTGCTCTCCAGCTGAAAGGCGCGCTGGTTCTGCGCAGCGTGAAAGGCGACGGCACGACCGCTGAACTCTGGATCCCGATCAGTGACAAAATGCCGGAGCAGTCTCACGTGGTGGCTGCAGCGCCGCTGCCTGACAATTCAAGCGACAAGCGCCTGAAAATCCTGATGGTCGATGACGATGCGCTGATTGCGATGAGTTCCGTCGACATGCTGGAAGATCTCGGACACGATGTGATCGAGGCGAATTCCGGTATGCAGGCGCTCGATATTCTGTCGCAGGATCCGACATTCGACCTGCTCGTCACCGATTTTTCCATGCCCGGAATGAATGGCGCCGAGCTGTCGCGAAAGGCGCGGGAGTTGCTGCCCGGCTTGCCGATTCTGATCGCCACCGGTTATGCCGACTTGCCCGAAGGCACCGATCTTGAGATCACCCGGCTGGGCAAGCCATACACGCAGGACCAACTGGCCAGCGAAATCGCCAAGGTGTTGAGCTCCAACACCGTGTAAACGGCAACGCTATTCTGCCGCAAGGTCGCCTGTGGCCCGCATGAAGCGGGCCAGCGCAACCCCGGCATTGAGCATATGTTCGCGCATCATCAGGCTTGCCTGTGCGGCATCGCCCTGCATCATCGCCCGGATGATGGCGTCGTGTTCGTTGTTGGACGAATGCAGGCGCTGCGCATAGCGTAACTGGGTGCGCCTGAAGGGCAGCAGACGACCGCGAAGCCGCATCAGTTCCTCGAACAGAAAATCATTATGGGCACTGCGATAGAGCAGTTCGTGGAAAGCAAGATTGAGCTCATCATATTGCTCGAAGTTTTCCTCACGGGCGGCAACCGAGGCCCTCTGGTGAATGTCGAGCAGTTCGGCACGCTCCACCCCTGTGATGCGGTGTGTGGCGAGGCCTACGCACATGGCCTCGATCTCCGCTGTGACTTCAAACATCTGCATGAGGCGCGGCAAGGTCAGGGGCAGGACGAAGGCCCCTTTGCGCGGCCGTATTTCCACCAACCCGCTGGCTTCGAGCTGCCGAAGGGCTTCTCGAACCGGGGTGCGAGAGGCCGAAAACCGGGTGCTCAGCGTCCCCTCGTCCAGAACCGAACCGGGGCGGATTGTACCGGTTGAAATCTCATCCGACAGCACGACGCGAATATGCTCACTGATCGAACTTCCGGTGGTCATCGGGCTCTCCTCGCTTTCAGAATATCCGTGATACCAAGACAATGCGCCTTGGTGTCACGCGAGGTTCAGTATCATCGTTGAAGCGACGGCTAAAGTTCCAAATCCGCCTGTCACGCGGCTTCTTGCCTGTTCTGCCTGTTTTCGATGAGGTCATCGACGACGGCTGGGTCGGCGAGGGTCGAGGTATCGCCGAGCGCGCCGAAGTCGTCCTCGGCGATCTTGCGCAGAATGCGGCGCATGATCTTGCCCGAGCGG
>NZ_LMNZ01000017.1:0-78595 GCF_001423445.1 Rhizobium sp. Leaf311
GCAAGTCATCATTGTTTACGACCGCTTTCAATTTGAACCCACTCCGCATCGTAACGCCTTGAAAGGGCTCGAACCAGCGACCCCGTTAATAGGTAATTTTGCGGGATCAAATTTTCTAAACAGGCCGTAAACTTAGCTTCTCGCGAGCGATTGAATTTGAGAATGCAGGCGGAGCTTCCGCTATTGAGGCGGTTATCGGTTTGCAAACTCAGGATTATAAAGCGCCCTTTTCGCAGGGGCCAATTCTATGAGATCTTCCTACAACTCGGTGTTGAATCTGACATTGCAATAGTGATTAAATGTGAAGAACAACGCGAGTGTAAACATGAACCCGATATGGCATATTGAGCAGCTCCAGCACATTGAGCGTATTGCCCGCCGCTACAACGTATCGATACGCCTGCGGGGTGGCGTCGTTTTCAGATACCTTCTCTCCAACCGGCGACCATCATACAAAGGCGAACACGTTGATCTGTTTGGTCTGACGCCATTTACCGCCGATGTGGATCTGACGCATTCCGGCCATCCTGACCTAACGCAACGCTTGTTGGACGCGATTCTGGACGAAGGGCAAGCCTCTGAATGTTTTCGTTGGGAACTAAGAGCGGATAGCGCTCCACCGACCATTTCGGCAGTCTCCGCCACAAACGTCATTCCGGCACGCTCAATTCAAATCTCTCAGTCACCCCATGATGGCATCATCGACCTCGCGGGCGGGGTGCGAGATATCAATGAGGGCCGCTTCCGCTACATCAGGAATCCATTGTTCAAGCAGTCTCCGCTCTATCTCCAGAGACGCGACCTGGAGTTGTTTTCCGCACTTCTGTATCTTCAGACCCTAGCGGAAGCAGGCGTTTCTGACCCTCGGCAGCAGCCTGGATGGCAAATGGCACGGCAGGTGTTTGCCGAAGCACAAACTGACTTCGATCTGCCCCTACTTTTGCAGGAGCATACCTACCTACGTAGTCGGCTGAGGCACTTGTTGCAGGCACTCAGTTCCGTGTTCTTCGGTCGAGAAGATTATGAAGGTATTGCGCAAGACGTGGGGCTCCTCGCCTTGGTGGCAGGACTCCACTTAAGCTCAAACAACACTGCCCTTGATAAAAGCGTTCTCGCATTTCTAAGCCTTGACCGACCGGACGCCGCGGGCTCTCTATTCACGAGCGAGCGTGTTGGCGGCGATACCCATCGACTCGGGAAGTCGGGTTCAAACTGGACGCGTTCGCTACCGGTAGGAGTTCCTCAATTGAGCTTCGAAGAATCGGAAGAAATCGTACTTGTTTCGCCTAAAATCCCGGTAAACCGCGGCTCTAGCGAAAACACCTACTTCACATCGCTTGGTCAGTTGGAGCTAAAACCATTCCGCCTCAACCAGAACTTCATTTATGCCAGCATCGATGCAGCTTTATTTAAGCAAGATCAAAATAGTGCGTCTTACATCGAAAAAATAAAGGACGAAGACATAAGCGCTATTGTCCTAATTTGCGACCTGAATGAGAAATGGTCACACTTCTCATTTCCCGTTTCTGCCACAACAAAACGCGACAAAAACAACAAAATTGTCCGTCTCCTTCTCAGGATAAACTGCCTTGGAGTTCTTGATTCTGACAATTCCACGGCTATCCACATTGCTATAGTTATTTATAAGGACATACGCTCGTGATCGAACGCTCGGCTAGGCTCGTAGAATGGCCACAAAGTGGCAAGGTGCGCGCGTCGGAGAACGATACTGACCATGGCGGCGTAGCGCATCGTCGTCAAAAGGTTCGACGGCCTCGTCAGGCTGTTGTCTTCATCCATGGGATTTTCTCTTCCCACTGCACGTTCAAGACGGCGCGCGCTCTAATGGGAAAAAATGCAGACTTGGGGAATATCGACTACTACTACTTCGATTATCCGTTCAACGATTCCATTGAAAGGAATGGACGCCTGCTCGCTGAGTCTCTCGAAGACGAGGGGTTCGGCGCTGACGATCGTGTTGCTCTCGTTGCCCACAGTATGGGCGGCCTCGTTTCCCGTTTTGCAATACTCACTAAGCCATTGAAATTCATTCGAATTTTGTTTCTTCTTGGGACCCCAAACGCCGGTGCAATGCGGTTGTCGCAATTGAGCGTCCTGACCCAATTGGCTCACCAGAGCACGAACTACGCCTTCGCACTCTTCCCTCGCCGATCAGGAATCGTAAGCCTGAGCAAGGTCGCTTCCCTCATTGAGGAACAGCGCGCGAGTTTCAAAAATGCTATTGATGTCGACTACGTCTCGATCCCAGGACGCTTCTACCATGAGGACAGAAGCGTGTGGGAATTGCCTCGCCGCGTTGATGGGGCATCGTTTAGCGTGCTTGAAGGCGCTCTACTGCGAACATCCTTAGCAAGGATCAAAAGACCGCACGACGGCATAGTCGAGGAATCCAGTAACAGCCTGATGCAATGCCCAAGAGGGACAGAGAAGCAGGATAGTTATGGTGGGCCGAAAGGTTCGCGGCGAGCAACCTATGCGCATGTTGGCCTCGCAGTATGTTCTGATTTGAACCACGTTGAAATTCACAAAGATGACGTAGTAATCGACGTTGTAAGCGACCTAATTAGTAGGAAATTCGCCGACAAGACAAATTCCGCGCCTGTCCTTGAGAACTGGTATGATAATATTCCACCCGATACGCGGCTGGACTATGGTGTCGAGATAGCGTTTCGAAAATAGTCAACACGGTGACCCCGATGATGGGAGGCCCGAGCAATGGTACACAGCAGCGCATATCGGGGATATCTCCGTCGGTAATTCTTGACGCTCGAACGCAAGTGCTCTTGAAAGGCTTAGAACCAGTAGTCCCAAGCGCGATTGATAATTAGTCAACAATTAGGAGATGCGATGGTCTACTGCTCAATCCAAATGCAACTTCGATCTGCGATATCAGGCTATGTGTCCACTATGGAGTGCGCTCACGCCCAAGTCTGACAAAATGTACATAAAAGAAATTTGCTGAGAAAAGCAAAAGGTGGATGCGGGGGTAATCTGACCAAATCCGCCGCTTTGAGCAGTGTTAATCATGTCGGACGAATTTTGTTCCCGGCGACGATGGCTTTGAGTTGCTCAATCGTAAGCGCGCTGACAGTCCGGTGTGCGAAATCATTGACAGAGGTGCGACGGCTCTTACCCGCCCTAAGATGCAGTGGATCGATGTGATGAGCATCGACGAAACCCCGCCCAATTTCGCCATAAACCTCTCCAAAATCAAAACTGCAAACCTGACATATGCTGCCAAACTGCCTCTTTGCTTTTGCTACAATTCTGGCATCCCGTTTTGTCGTTTCTTTTTGTATGAGGAGCCTTTCACCCTCCAAAACATATTCATCAATAATGCTGTCAAAGATGGGCTTTCGCTTAACTGTCTTGTGCTTATTGCTGTCGTTCCCATGAAGATCGCTGTTTTGTGCATGTTGTTTATTATCACGCTTGGTAGAAGCGGATTTGCCAGTGAGCCATAAGATGAAACGGGCTGTGTTCTTCCACGAGCGGGGCGATATCCGCGACCGGTCGTTCGAGAGCCAAGCATTCCGCGCCTCAGGGCTCAATCTCGTCGTCAGTGCAATCGTGCACTGGAATATGGTCTATCTTGATCGCGCGGTCACACAGCTGAAACGAGTGGGACGAGACTTTCCGATACTCTGTTGAAGCACATCTCGCCGCTGAGTTGGGAACATATCAACCTTACAGGCATCTACACCTGGGATGCCGAACATCAGATGAGCAACGGATTTCGACCGCTCCGCCTGCCAATTGGGCTACGGCGGGTAGCATAAGTTCTCAGTCCGTTCGCCCCTAGCGGACGATTTTGCACTGCTCTTGTTCTGACTCCAAGTTCACCACCTTAGCTCGGACGGAATTATTCCTCGCGGAATGCCCTGTTGAATTGATCCGTGAGCGGTTTGGCCAGGAACGATATGGCGGTTCGCTCCTCCGTGGAAACGAAAACCTCAACCGGCATGCCGGGAAGTAGTTTGTTGACGCCGAGTTTGGCGATCTCGGTAGCGGGGACGGCAACGTCGGCGAGATAGAATATCTGGCCCGTCGCAGGATCGGTGCTGGTGGCAGCGGAGATGTAAGCGATATTGCCGTCAAGCTCCGGCGTCGCGCGCTGGTTGAAGGCGGAAAATCGCATCCTAGCTTCCTGACCGATGGAGACCTGGTCGATGTCGGTGGGAGACAGTCTGGCTTCTATCTTCAGTGCAGCGTCAGCCGGCACAAGCGTCACCAGTTTCTCCGCAGGCGTAATGACTCCGCCGATGGTGTGTACGAAAAGCTCGTTCACAGTTCCCGATAGTGGTGCCCGGATATCGGTTCGCGCCAGCCGATCCTCGACAGCTATGCGCCGCTCGCGCAATTCGGATAGTTTCGGTTCGACGACACTGAGCTCGCGCTGAGCCTCGGTGCGCGCGGCTTCGTCGATGGCGATAATCTGAACCTGGATCTCGCTCATCCGGGCTCTCGACCGGGCGATATTAGCGTGAATCTCTCCGCTCTCGCCCGTCAGTTTCGCCAGTTCGCGGTCAATAATATATTTGCGCGAGGTATCGATGAGCTTCTTTTCCGCGAGGCCCTTAATCTTGTGATGCTCGGTTCGCACGAGGTCCAGTTCGTCGTCCTTTGCATCATACTGTGCGATGAGGCCTTTCAGCTCTTCTTCGAGCTGAGATATGCCATACTGGAGCTGTTGTTTCTGGTTTTGCCTGTTGCGGCGGTTCCCATCAAAAAGGCGGCGCTCACCGGATGAGATGAGCGCAAACTCGGTGGAGAAATTAGGCTCAAAGGTGATTTCGTCCTGATTTTCCCGCTCGGCGATCAGCCTTGCCTGCCGTCCCGCCAGCTCGACGAGTTGCGTTTTGACGATCGAGAGTTCGGCGCGCGTCTGCGCATCGTCAAGGCGCAGCATGATCTGCCCCTTGGTGACGATGTCACCTTCCTTAACGGCGATCTCGCTGACGATGCCGCCATCGCGATGCTGGATCGACTTCAGGTTGCGATCGACCTTGATGACGCCGGACGCAATGATTGCGCCGCGCAACTGTGTCGTCGCTGCCCATCCGCCGGCTCCCGCAAAGAGCAGGAAGCCAAGCGCAACGCCTGCAAGAACACGCGTTCCGACAGGAAACATATTGTTCGTCTCGGACGATTGCCCAAGCTTAGTGTCCGGTTCTTTTTGAAGCACGCCTTTTCTCCCCCCAGCCATCAGGTATTCTCTACGATCACGAGGAGATGGTGTCCTGTCAGATTGATCGTCATTTCGTAATATTCATCCCTGTCCATATCGACTTCGATGAAGGTACGGCTCATCTCGTCCGTTCCCTCATGGCGAACGCGGATCGGCAATGGATCAGCATCGGCTTTGTCGCCGTAGACCTCCTCGAAGTGATCCTCCAGTCCGTCCATAACCTCTTCGAAGATCTTGTATTTGGACACGTCGATGCGGTCCCCGACCATGAAATCCAGGATCTGATGGACCACGGCAGCGCTGCTCTCGCCGGCAGGGACGCTGAACTCGAACGTGTCCTCGCCCGCGCCTCCTTCGACGACAGCAGCCACCGGACCGGCACGGATGACGTCGTTACCGGCTCCGCCAAGGACCTTTTCAAAACCATCGATGGCATCATGCCCTACATCGAAGCCCGTGGCCGTGCCCGTGTTCAAGTCGATGAGCACGGCATGGGCGGCCTGCGAATAGTCGATCGTATCGACACCATCACCTCCCTGGAAATCATCATCCGACGCATCGGCCGCCGCGACGATGATGTCATCGCCATCGCCGGCCGAGAGGCATTCGGCGGCGTCTCCGTCGCGCAGGATATCCTCACCGTCGCCGGTCTTGATGATTTCGAAATTGCTGATCGCGTCGGTTCCAATCTCCTGACCAGTTGCATTAGCAGCATTGAGATCCACGACAATGGACATGACAGCGGCGGAATAATCCAGCGTGTCTATGCCGCTTCCACCGTCATAGCTGTCAGCCACGCAATCGAGGTCGCCGGCAACGACGTCATCACCATCACCGGCTTTCACAATATCCGTACCGTCACCGCCGCGAAGATAATCATCGCCGGCGTTGCCATGCATTTCCTCGGCCTCTGCACTGCCGGTCACCGAATCGTCGCTCGCACCGGCGCGAACGATTTCGAAATTCAAGATCTTATCCGTGCCGATCTCGATGCCGGAGGCGCTGGCAGCAGCCAGATTGATTTCTACCGCCTCGGCAAGCCCTGAATAGTCGAGGGTATCTGTCCCCGTTCCACCGTCATAGGCGTCGTCGAAGCGGTCGGCATCACCGGCAACCGTGTCGTTACCATCGTCTCCCTTGACGACGTCCCGGTCGTCGCCGCCGCTCAGAAAGTCGTTACCCATACCGCCATTGAGGTTGTCGGCGCCTGTTTGTCCAAGAAGAATGTCGGCGCCGTCGCCGCCAAAGAGGCTGTCATCACCAGCTTCGCCTTCCAGAACGTCATTGCCGGCGTCGCCGTTCAGGGCGTCATCGCCGTCACCGCCATGGAGGATGTCGCTATCGCCGCCGCCGCTCAGCAGATCGTCGCCAGCTTCACCGAAGAGGCTGTCGCGGCCGTCTTC
The DNA here is from genome assembly GCF_001423445.1 of Rhizobium sp. Leaf311. Lineage (NCBI taxonomy): Bacteria > Pseudomonadati > Pseudomonadota > Alphaproteobacteria > Hyphomicrobiales > Rhizobiaceae > Rhizobium > Rhizobium sp. Leaf311. Next base: position 6,613 of record NZ_LMNZ01000017.1, read on the forward strand.
GCCGTAAAGGCTATCGTTGCCAGTGCCTCCAAAAATGTGGTCGTCGCCCAGGCCGCCGAGAACGATATCATTGCCGCTACCCGCAAAGACCGTGTCGTTGCCGTTGCCGGCGACGATGTTATCATTTCCATCGCCGCCATTGACGGTATCGCTGCCATCTCTCGCGTCGATATTGTCATTGCCGGACAGGCCGTCGATATCATCGCCGCAACTGGTGCCAACCAATAGGTCGTCGCCATTTGTGCCTACAACAGGCGCAGCCTTGACGACAGAGAAACTGGCAGTCTGGCCGACGGAGGCCATGCCATCGGAGATCTGATAATTGATGGTTACGGGGCCAAACCCCTCGGCTTGATATGTCCATCCGCCGGCCGTCTGTACAAGCTTGCCGGAAGAAACAGTAATATTCTTGACCGACATCACATCGCCATCGGGATCCACCGAGCCGCGCAAGAGATCGGTAAGACCGATCAGGGCGATGGCGCAACCGGAAACGTCGGCGAGTGTGACCGAACTGCCGGCACGCGGTGCGCGGTTAGGCGCCTTTTCCGGGACCGGCGCTGATGGAGGCTTGAAGTCACCTGGGTCAGGAGCCGAAGTTCGACTCGGGCCTGTCCAGGCATTGTCATCTGACATGTGGAAGCGGGCGGGCGATATTGGCTTTGAAACCGTCCAGGCATTATCGTTTGAGGCGTGGAAGGACACCGAAACTCCAACCGATGTTTTCAGGAATGCCAGACTGGGCAGGTTGAGCCTGTTGAATTCGATCGGCGGAGAATCCTCCAGAGGATGACTTATGGCGTTCTTGTAGTTGGAGAGGTGAATACCACCCTTCTTTGCGGGTTGCGCCTTCTCTCCCTCTTCGGCCTCTGTTTGCATTATGGTGCCGGTGGTGACGGGATCGATCGACGGCAGCTTTTCTGCAGGATCCGTGGGTGGCTTAGGTTCCGTCTCTTCTAGGGGCAAACCCTCTTGCTGGTGCGAAAGTGCACTCTTCAGATAGACTGCAAATCCCGTCAGAAAGAGTGTCATGAACATCGGCACTTTGGAGAGCTTGTCCTCATTCCTGAAGACATAGCGATCGTGCGGATCATCACTTTCCTTTGCGGTTTTTGTTCCCTTTACCTCGATCATTCCGACATCCTCGCTATGATACGCGAGCCGACCTGTGTTGCGGCCGCAGGTTTGCTGCTAGTGTCCGCTACCGATGGTCTGAGGATGTCGTCCTTGGGTCCGAACGCCACCATCTTTCCATTCTGGATAACGGCAACCATGTCAACGGCCGCAAGCGCACTCGGCCGGTGAGCGATGACGATCGCGATGCCGCCGCGGGCGCGAACCGCTTTGATCGTCTGGGTGAGCGCCATTTCGCCCTCGCCATCTAGGTTCGAATTGGGCTCATCCATGACGACGATGAAGGGATTGCGATAGAGCGCTCTCGCAAGACCGATGCGCTGCCGTTGTCCGGCCGAAAGCGAAATGCCTTGAGGCCCGAGCGCCGTACGGTAACCATCGGGCATACGTACGACCATTTCATGAATGCCCGTCGTCTGGGCGGCTTCAACGATCGCGCGGGGATCGACCTGAGGCTCGAGGCGCGAGATGTTTTCTTCGATCGTCGCATCCAGGAGCGCCACATCCTGTGGCAGATATCCGACATGCTGCCCGAGATCCGCATCACACCATTGCGTAAGTTCGGCATCGTCAAGCCTGACACTGCCGCGCAGGGTCGGCCAGACGCCGGTCAAGGCGCGTGCGAGCGTCGTCTTGCCGCCGCCGCTTGGGCCGATGATACCGAGCGCCTGTCCTGCGGCGATCTCGAAACTGACTTCGCTCAAAAGAACCCGTCCGGAACCGGGAGCAGCAACAGTTATCTTCTCAACCTTCAGCGAGTAAGCGGGTGCCGGCAATGTCATTGGCGGAGCGGTGCCCGACAATGCAATCACAGTCTCCTTCAGTCTGTTGAAGGCCGTGCGCGCTGCGACGAAGCCCTTCCAGTTTCCAATGGCGAGATCGACAGGCGCAAGGGCACGTGCCGAGGCAACCGATGCTGCAATGATTGCGCCTGCCGAAAGCTCTCCCTGGATCGTCAACCAAGCGCCAAGGCCGAGCACGGCCGATTGCAGGATCATGCGAAGCACACGGGATATCGCTCCGAACGTACCGCTGATGTCGTTCGTACGTGTCTGCAGCTCAAGATGGTCCTGATTGGCGCGGTTGAAGCGATCGACCGCGCGCCCTGCAAAACCCATTGCCTTCAGGATGTCGGCGTTGCGAGCATTGGAATCGGCAATCGCGTTGCGTTCTATCCCCGACTTGTGGGTGGCACTCGCGAGGCGGCGGGTCATGAGTTCTGTGACGATCGTCAGTATCGACAGGATGAAAGCTCCGGCGAAGGTGAGAGCGCCCAGATAGGGGTGCAGAATATAGACGAAGACTAGGTAGAGAGGCACCCAGGGCAGGTCGAACAGGGCGACCGGCCCCTGGCTCCCGAGAAAGGATCGCACCGTATCGACATCGCGTCCGCGCTCGAGAGCCTCGGCTGTCGAAAAGCCGAAGCGGGGCATGTCGATTGCGACCTGATGCGCCATGGGCGCGATCCGGCTGTCGAGCCTCGCCCCCATGCGCACCAGAATTTGCGATCGGATGATGTCAAAAAATCCCTGGAAGAGGTAGAGGCCAATAGCCAGTGCCGATAAGCCAAGCAGGGTCGGAACGCTGCCGCTGGTCAGCGCGCGATCATAGATCTGCAGCATGTAGAAGGAACCGGTCAGCGCGAGAACGTTGATCACACCCGACGTGATGAAGAGGAATACGAAAATTCCTCTCAGTCCGTGGGTGAGTTTCTCGATCTGTTTGCGCTTCGTGCCGGTCAACGGAGTTTTAGGACGCATGTCATTCACCACTTCTTGCTGATATTGGACTATGCGGCGTGCCGGAGAGGCCGGCACGCCGCATTTCGCGCTTTACAGGTTGAAGTCCGTAGTGGTGAGGTTGTGGTTCCCCTTGATGCTGAGGCGTAGTTCGGCGCTGCTGTCGCCGTCGACGCTTCCCTGGACGACGGTATAATCACCATCGTCACGCGTCTCGTGCGTGACGATCAGTTGCGCCGAACCACTGAGTGTGGAACCGGCCACAAGCGTGAACGCCTGATTCCCGGAGACACCATTGTTGGCGTCCGTGCCGCTCAGGTCGATCTTGTCTCCTGGCTGGAAGCCGAGGATGGTATCGCCATCTGCATCCTTTTCGGAGTTGAACAGGAACTTGTCGTTCCCGGCTCCGCCGTCGATGATGTTAACTGAGGCATTGGCCGTGATCGTGTCGTTTCCGGAACCCGTGACGACATTCTCGATGCTCCACAGCGTATCGTTGCCCGATTGGCTGCTTGATGCATTGCCTCTGCCCATGAAGCCGCTTCCGAGATCGACAGTCAGGTTTGCAGTTATCGCCGCCATGTCCAGCGTGTCGTTTCCGGCATCACCGTAGTAGACGTCATCGCCGTCGCTGGCTTCGGCGATGAACATATCGTTGCCGCTGCCACCATGGGCTGTGTCGTTGCCGAGACCGGTCTGGATCATGTCGTCACCGGCGTCACCGAAGACGCGGTCGGATCCCGCATCGCCGTAGAGCATGTCGTTGCCAGCGCCGCCCAGCAGGTCGTCGTTGCCGGCACCGCCGAAGACCATGTCGTTGCCCGCCTCCCCACTGAGAAGGTCGTCGCCGTCATCGCCACGCATAATGTCGTTGCCGGCACCGCCGGTCGCCACATCGTTGCCGGCGAATGCGACGATCATTTCTCCGCTTGCCGTGCCGACGAGCACATCAGCGTTGGCCGTACCGGCGATAGGAGCGCCGGCTGACGGGTCGGCAGCTGGCGTATCGTCTTCACCATTGGCGGTGTCGCTGAACTGCGGCAGGCCGCCCTCACTCGTGAAATGAATGCTGTGCTGGCTGCTTGTCATTGTCGTCACGCCGTTCGCGTCGGTCGTGACCACATAATCGTCGGCAGTTGCGCCGGCGGGCAGTTCAATGACGTCCTGCGGCCGCAAGGTGCCGACGATCGTGTCGTTGCCGCCATTCGAGCGGAACACGATGCGATGCGCAGAGGTCAGGGCCGAGATGTCAACCGTATCGTCACCGGCATTGCCGTCGATGGTGATCGTATTAAAATTCAGGCTGGTCAATGGCGCATTGAAATTGCCGATGACCTGGATCGTATCACCGTTGTTCAGCCCACCGTCCGGTGTATTCGGATTGTTGTTGTTGTTAGCGGTCGTATTGAGCGTATTGACGCTGATCTCCTCGATATTGTCGAGCTCGGCGATGATGGTGGTCGTCAGTCCGACGGTGCGGGTAATGACGATCTCTGTGAGGGCTCCAGACACCGCAATGCCGGCCGCGATGGCTGCTGACTTTTCATAGATGCGGAATATTTCGGCTGTTCCGGCCACCCCGTTTACGATGAACGTGTCTATGCCACCGGCCTCGCCATTGACCATGTCGAAACCATCTGTCGCGCCCGCTGCATTCCAGGTGATGGTGTCATTGCCGGTGCCCGCGAGAATGATGTCGTCGCCGGTACCGCCGCTGATCGTGTCGTTGCCATCGCCAGCATTGATGTTGTCGTTACCGCCGCCACCGGTGATCGTATTGACCGCGCCGTTTCCAATGATGATGTCGTTGGCGCCGGTGCCGGCAATGTTGGCGGTCGCGACGCGGGTGATGTTAACCGTTGCAGGGTCGGTCAGGGTTCCGTCGCTGCCTGTATAGAAGAAGGAGCCTCCGGCCGTTGCATTGTCGGAGAGGGTAATGATGCCTGCTCCCGATGTCGGACCCGTTGCCAGGCCGTTGGCGCCACCCACAGCTGTGATGGTGACCGGTGAACCTTCCGGGTCGGTATCGTTGGCGAGCAGAGCCGCATGCGAGATCGTGAAGCTGGTATTCTGGGCCACGTTCGTGATGATAGTGTCGTTATTGGCGACCGGCGCATCGTTGGTAGCAGTGACATGGATTGTCGTCGTCGAAACCGGGCTGTCGAGCAGACCGTCATTGACGGTGACTTGCAGTGCACGATCACCTGCTAGAGGGTTTTCAGAACTGTTGGCGTACCGCACCTGCTGGATCGCCGTTTGATAGGCGGCCAGCGAGGCATTGCCCGTCAGCGTCAGGGTGATCCGCCCCGCGACACTATTGTCGGCCGACGATGTGATGCCGCCCGGTAGGATACCAAGCACCGACAGGACATCGCCTGCGCTGGCATTGGTGAGGACGACACGGGCCGAAGCGATGCTTGCGCCGTCATCGGTGATCAGAGCGCCCAGCGCTATTGCGACGGGCGCGCCGTTTTCAGCATAATTCGTCTCGTAATTGTTGCCAGGCGCCCCCGGGACAGGCGTGACCGTATCGATCTCCGTGCGTATATTGACATTATCAACGAAGAAGTTTTCGCCGCCTTCGAAAGTGCCTGCGGTCAGGAAGCGGATCTGCGTATTCGCTCCGATCATGCCTGCGGGGAGGGCCAACGAGAAGGTGTCGGTCGCGTTGCCGCCAATCGTCTGCAGGTTCGTCCATGCACCGTTTGGATTTGTTGTATTACGCACCTGGATTGACACCGTTTCGCCAGCGTCGAGGCCAACGGCTTGCCAGTCGAACGTCAGGGTGGCTCTGGTGACACCTGTAAGATTTACCGAGCGGGCCAGAGCCTCGCCACCATCTATGCCTGCAACAAATTGCAGCCTGCCGCCGCCGACATTCACGTCACCGCCTGCCGCGCTCGCATTGTCGCCGGTCTCGGTCCAGGCGCCTCCCCAGGCCGAAACGCCGTTATTGTTATTATAGGCGTTGGCGGTAAACGTGTCCCGGTAGGCCTGTGCCACTGTAGCCGTGGCCGTAGACGCCGTCGGTCCATGCAGGTCGAGCGTCGGCGCCAAAAGCGAGATGTCCTGATCGGTGAAATCCAGGATTTCGACGTTGCGGACTGTGTCCGTACCGTCAGTGGCCAGCCCACCGGTATGGGCCACGGTCACGGTGCCGTTGGGATTGAAGGTGATGTCATATTCGGCCCTGGCACCGGAGAATACGGCTCTGTCGACATCGGCAATGTTGTCGCTGTCCGGCTGATCATTGTTGTTGCGGATCGTCCGAACGATTGACAGTTGGCCGGGGTTGATCGTGCCGTTGAACATGGCGGCTGCGAGCGTCGTCATGCTGTTGTGCAGCGCGATCGGCTGACCGGTGTGCTCCGTGTCACCTGCTGCAAAGACACCGATCTGCACGTCGAGCCACTTGTCGCCGTCGATGATGTCATCGCCGGCCTGACCGGTGATGACGTCGCTGCCGTCGCCGCCAAGAATGATGTCGCCAGCGCTATATTCAGTGACCCCAGCTCCGAGGACTTCCTGCAGGCCAGCGATCAGGGCGATGCCTTCAGCGTCGAGGGCGCTACCCTGATAACCTTCGGTACCCCCTTGAAGCGTGGGAAGCCGATCTGCAGCGAGCAGGTTGGTACCCGTCAGGACGTCGTTGAACCGCGTGCCCGACAGACCTTCGACCGATTCATATTCGTCGAGCGCAGCGTTCTGAGGCAGTGTCGGGGCCTCGTCGAAGACGATCGGGATCGACAAGTCGGCGTTCACGAAGTTCGGCTTGTCCTTATAGGTTGCCCAGTCGAAGCCGGACATGCCCACCATCTTGCCGCGACCGGCGCTGCCGACGAAGATTTCGTCGCCGCCTTCGCCGATGAACTCGTCGAAGCCGCCATCGCCCAGGAACACGTCGTGCCCATCGATTTCGTCATGCGAAAATACTTCGTCGAAGTTATCGCCAGGGGCGCCGTCAAAGGTGCCGGTTTCGATCCAGTCATTACCCTCGTTGCCGAGGATGCGTTCGGCGTTTTTGTTGCCGTATATGAAGTCGTTGCCGGTGCCGGCGAAGACTTCCGAGCCCATGTCCGTGCCGAGGAAGATGAAGTCCTGGCCGTCATTGCCCATTACAAGGTCGAGACCAGGCCCGGCATGGACGACGTCATTGCCCTTGCCTGCCTTGATGTTGTCGTCACCGCCGCTGTCGACGATGATGTCGTCGCCGTCACCACCATTGATGATGTCGTTGCCGAACCCGCCTTCGAGACGGTCGTTGCCGCCATCGCCAAACAGCGTGTCGTCGCCGATACCCGCAATTATGGTATCGTTGGCTTCGGTACCGCCCATGACCACATGGTCGCCTCCGGTATAGCGCAGATAGTTGGTGTCTGGGCCTACAGTTGCCGGATTGTTGCGGATGACAAGCTGCGTGAGAATGCCATCGCCGAGCGGATCGGTGCTCTCCAGAGTGCCGTCGCCATCGAGATCGTTAAACTGGCGGGCCTGGTTGACCTCGAGAATGAGGCCGGGGGTCGAGAACACGTCCGACGGCAGATGGGTGGCATCGGTATTGCGCATGATCATCGCGGCGAAGGAGTTGTTCTCCATCTCGCCGAAGAGATGCAGACCGTCAAGACGCTGCAGATAGTAGAAGCGGTCGCCGCTCTGCAGCTTTTCCATCTGCATTTCGAAGACGAAGTTGAAGGTCGAGCCAAGCATGCCACCGAATGGCATGATCGCTTCGGCCAGTCCGCCGATCCAGAGATCGACATTGTTGAGACCGCCAAGCGTTCCGCCGGCATAGGCTCCGGTCGCGTTCAGGAAGTCGAGGCGATCTGCAGGGATTGCAAGTCCGCCGACCGACACACCTGTAATAATGGTAAGCGCCGCATTACGCTTTTCTTCGAGTGTCGTCTGGCCGTCAATCAGTGCATGTGTGCCGTAGGCTGCGACGAAATTGATGATCGAGGCCTCGTGCTTCAGATGACCGGCGAAATCGACCCAGCTCTCATAGGGCTTGAGCAAAACATCCTGATTGGTGGCGTTGAAGAACTGCGTGCGTGCCGCATTCAGTGATGGCACGCCGGTATCGCGGCCACGCGCCAGGTTGATGGTCGCAAGATCGAGCGGCAGGCCGAGCAGATTGTTGCGCAACGCACTTGTGACGAACTCGTCGATCTCGTTGCCTGCCTGCCGCGTCATGCCGCGAACGATTGCGCCTGCTGAGATATCCGCATCAACGGTCGCTGTCCCGCCATTGTTCTCGAACTGGAGCGGATTGAGAAAACCCTCGATCAGGCCAATATGGTCGGGGTTGAAGTTTGGATCGAAGCGGTCGATCGACTCCGTCAGCATCGAGTGGCCGAAGCGATATACTACGTGGGCGAACTCGGCGACAATCGACGGATCGATGGTGACGTCAAACCCGTCTGGAACCAGGAACACGTTGATGTTCGGCTGGATCTTGCGGGCGAACTCTTCAAACACCAGGTGCTGATACTGCATCTCGGTGCCGAACTTGGCAGCCTGGAAGAGGCGCTCGCCATCCCAGACGAGGCTATCCGCGTTGGCGGGAACCTCGGTAACATCGCTAACGAGCCATTCGTTCAGGAAGGCAACAGCCTCGGCCTGCGACGCGCCGCCGTCCAGCATCGCAACGGCATCTGCAAACACCACTTCCTGGGTATGCTCGACTAGCCGGTTATGTTCCGAATGGAACACGTGGTGTACCGCTGTCAGACCAATATTCTCGTTGGCGCGGCCATCGCCGGCAACATAGTGCGCATCGAGCAATTCGTTGTCGTAGACACCAGGCTCATTGCCGGGGTTTTCCAGCCCGATTTCGATATCGCCGTCGGCCAGGCCGTCCGGTACCGCATTATGCGCGATGTCGGCCAGGAAGGCATGACCGGTAAAGATAGCATTCTCCGGAACGAGGACGCCCAATCCTCCATTGGCCGTGGGGTCGCCTTCTACGAGGCCCGTTGCTGTCACCATCTGCGGGTAGCCATTGGCGCCGCGGATGAATTCGCCATAGGGATCGGTGGCGAGCAACGGAACGTTGCCGACATTGGCATCGACAAGCTGGATGCCCAGCAGGTCGGCTGCCTGCGCCTTGAGATCAGCCCAGGTGGCCATGCCACCATTGCCGCCTTCGATAAGCTTGCCCGTCGAGACCGGATCGCCAGCAGGGTTTAGCACATAGGCGCGGAGGAAAACCTGATGAGACGGATGGGAGGTATAAGTCTGGTTCTGGTCAACGAATGAGGTGGTCGTGTTGACCGGACGATCGGTATTATCAGCGGCTTCGTTGACCGCCGTTGTCGGATCGTCGTTCATGATGCCATCGGCGCCGGGACCAGCCAGGGTAGCGCGTGTCAGAACCATGAAGTTGGTATCGCTGCCTTCGACATAAAGCGGATCATCGGGCATCAGCGGGATGAAAACGGTGCCGTTGCCACCTTTGGCGACGAGGTCGAGACCGTGATCGAAGAATTGGCCGAACAAGGTGAACCAGGAATTGAACGGTGCCGACAGTCCTTCGTCAGGCGCCGCATTGGTGATGACGACATTGACGCCATCGAGCTCGACGCCGTTGGCATCCAGCAGCGCGACCAGTGCGTCATCCTGGGCATCGAGAGCGGCCCGTGCGGTGGCTAGGTTGGCTGCGGTCGCTGCTGCGGCAGCCTGCAGAGACTGATTACCGGGACTCGCGGATGCCGCTGCCTGGGCTTCGGCGTTCAGCCGCTCGGCTGTCCCCACGTCATTGAACAGTGGCTTGAGCGGCTGATAGGCGGCGGTAATCTGCGCCGTTACAGTCATCTGCTGGGCTGCGGGAACGATGCCCGCACGCTGCAGCGCCGTCAATATCGCTGAGGGATTGCCGAGCGTCTGATCGACGATCAGGTTTGAGACCGTACGGACATAGGGGTCGAAGACATCACCAGCACCTGCGGAGCCAGGCCCGTCATTGTCGACGCCGGGCTGATAGGTGACGGGAACCAAGGCCCCACCAGGCCCGGCAGGCACCATGATCGTCTTGAACTGGGTGCCGAGGGGTTCGGGGAATTCGTTATCGGCAGCACCCCATTCCGGATGCAGAGGGTTGTTGTAGGTCCCGTCAACGGTGCGCAGGCCCCAAGAGAGATTATAGGTCGGGATCGAGCCACCGACCCCGAACAACGGCTTTGCGACGTTGTTCGGATCGCCGGTCGATGTGCCTTGCCGGAAGGCGGCGTCCGCTTCCGCGATTTTGATCTGTTTCAAGATGAAATCGAGATCCGACCGAATATAGGTGACCATTTTACTCTCCCCTCGGATTGTCCGGAAAACACTATTGTTCCGGCGATGCTTTTCCCCACCCTGCATTCGCAGGCATCGTCTGCTTTGCTGCAGTTTTTGGACTGGGGTTCTGGAGATGAGATTGCGAACGCCAATAGAAAATCTTCAGCATTGTCTGCGATGATCAGATAATGTCTTGAGGCAAGGCTAGGAGATAGTTCCAAAGGTCCACTGACATTCATGGACTTTGGTCTTCAGGAGGCCGGGACTTTAGGCCCGGAAACAAATGTGACTTACGTCCCTTTCAAGAAGAGCTCTGTCTACATGAGAACCGGGTTCTTAAATTATTGGCATACTCTTGATCTGAAACAGCAATTTTTGATAGTTGCCGGGCTGGTCATCTGCAGTTCGATGGCAATTCTTGGCGAGTGGCTTAATGGCCAGATTGCCGAAAATCAGCTGAGAAGCAGGACCGAGTCCGGCGCCCTTTACATGGAGGGTTTCCTTGCCCGCCATGTCGAGGGGTCTGCACAAGATCCACAGGTTTCCCAAACCCGCAGCAAGGAACTTGACGACCTGCTAATCGGCACTGACCTCGCACGCCGGGTCGAAGGATTCAAGATCTGGCGCAATGATGGGATGGTCATCTACAGCACCAACAAGTCCCTGATTGGAAGGGTGTTTCCATCGCCCGATCTGAAGCGGGCCTTCGCCGGTCAAGTCGTCGCGCAACTTGAATACGGCCACGACGACGGTGAAGGCGATGGAGAGAAGGCTGATAGATCTCTCATCGAAATCTATGCACCGATCTACCGTGCCGGTACGCACGACATCATCGCAGTCGGAGAGCTCTACGAGGATGCTGACGAATTCATCGTTCAGCGCGATATGGTTCAGCGTCAGACATGGGCGATCGTAGGTGCAACAACACTCGCCATCATGGCGTTGTTGTACCTCATCGTCCAGCGGGCGAGCAATATCATCGCTCATCAAAGGACGACGTTGAAGATGCAGCTTGCTCAGGCCCAGACCTTGGCAGAGCAGAATACCGAGCTTCGTAAGGCAGCCGACAGGGCGCGAATGGATGCAACGAAGTCCAATGAGCAGATCCTGAACCGGATCGGTGCTGATCTGCACGATGGTCCCGTTCAACTGCTCAGCCTGTTGATCCTCAAGCTTGGAGGTTTTTCAGAGGCACCCATCCAATGTACGACGACGATTGACAGCGCGCCCGTCGTCTCGGAGGTCGATCTTACTCCCTCGCATATTGCAGGTCAGGTCTTGACGGAGTTACGAGAGCTTTCAACCGGACTGGTAATGCCGGAAATCGAACACATGACGTTGGAGTCGGCCCTAGGCATGGCGGTCGATCAACACGAATATACAACCGGCTCGAAGGTCACACAGCACTATGACGGCCTGCCCGAGCGTGTCGTGCACCCGCTGAAGATCTGTCTTTATCGCGTCGTACAGGAAGGGCTCAACAATGCTTTCCAGCATGGCGGCGGACGCGACCAGCGGGTATCGGCCTCAGCAGACCCATTGACCATCACCGTCGTCATTGCCGACGATGGACCTGGTTTTGGATTGAACCTCGCCCAAGGCCGTCGCAGGCCGCTCGGCCTGCAGGGTATTCGCAACCGCGTCGAAGCCTTTGGCGGTAGAGTTGAAATCCGGAAGCGCCCGCGCTCTGGAACGGAGCTTCAGGTCGTGGTGCCGATGGAGGGGAATGGCATCTAGTGACGTATGACAGTATCAGAGCCGCCTTCAAGTTTCTGAGCAGCAAGTAATACTTCCAGACGATTTCTTACATTCAACTTCTGCATCAGGATAGTCATATAGTTTTTGACGGTTTTTTCGCCGATCTGCAGGTCGGCCGCAATTTGCCGATTTGTGAAACCTCGTAGAAGCATCCTAATGATCTGGCCTTCACGTATGCTCAGTTTTACTTCGGCCCCGGTGATTTTCTTGAGAGAGGCCAACTTAAGCTCTTCGATGACCTTGCAGGCAAATGCAGGAGTAATGAACATATCGCCCCTATGGACGGTTGCGATGGCTTGGAGGAGCTCCTGTGCACTGCTTCCTTTGAGAACGTAGCCGCTTGCGCCAGCATTAAGTGCCCGCACAGCGTAATCGCTACCCGTCATTGCGGTAAACACCAGAATTTTCGTTCGGACTTTTTCGACCAGTTTTGCGATTGCTTCGAAAATGTTTCCCGGCATCATCAGGTCGACGACAAAGACGTCTGGCGCCAATCTCAGGCCGATATCCAGTATATCATCAGCGCTCGACCCAGTTGCTGTGACTGAAAATGCTGGCTGTTTCCTGAGGATTTCAGTCAATCCAGCAAGCATTAAGGGGTGATCATCAACCAGCGCCACCGAGATCGGACTCATGATTACACCCCACATAGAGTAAACATGATTGATATTACTATAGTAATTTCAAGTCAATGTAGCACATTTTGAGTACTTATAAAATACACCTACATCAACGTAGCTATTTCGGATTACTCATAGAAGCGGGATTAAGATCAAGGTCACTTGAGACAAACGCGCGGTGCCCGATGTGAAACCTGGCGTCACGCCCACTTCAGGCATGAAAATCGACTACTCATCTCAACTATACACTCCCGCAACAGGACTGCGGCGGGCGAAGTTCCGTTACATTCCTATCGAGCAAAACCTTATAAAGACAGGGGTGATCGACAAAAGACCCGGCCACCGACCAGCACCTTGCAGGTGCAAGGCGACATCGCCAATATATTGGCCGCGATCGATGTAATTGCGGAGATGCAGCAAGTCGTCACCTTAACCCAAAACGCTCTGTTGGGCCGAATTGCGCCTTAGCGATATTGACATGGAGGTCAAACGCAAAAAGCTCCTCGAGGCATAGGCCGGAGCAGTTGTTGGTGATGTCTCGCGGGTGGCAAGCGTTTCGGGTAGTCCTCCTCGATTTGCTCTGTGTGCGACGATGTCGAACCGTAGCTGGCTATATAATCCCCCACACGCGAAACCTTCCCCTGCCCGTCATCTCGCGCAGGCCAAGTTCCTGAACAATGCGTCGCGCCGCTTGAGGGGTGACGTCGAGGGTTTTGGCAATCATGCCAGCCGACACCAACGGCTTTGCCATGACCAGTTCGATCAGTTCGGGCAGTTTGGACGAGGTGCGGCGCCCCAAAAGTTTGCGCTCCATCATCTGGCGGGCCATGCCAGCCGGTCATGTTCTTTTAAGCCAATCTCGGCTGTCGCGACGAGTGCTTCGGCGATTGCCAATACCCGGACTTCGCGGTTGCGATGGCGGCGCCGATCAACGGGGATGGTTTTCAGGCCGGTGTTTATGGCGGAGAGATGATTTTGCGTCGTAATGCCTGCCTGCCGAAAAAGCGCGGCCGACAAGGGGTCGGAACAAGAGCAGTGCAAAATCGTACGCTAAGTGCGAACGGAATGAGAACTTATGCGACCCGCCGTAGGCCGACTGGCAGACGGAGCGGTCGAAATCCGTTGGGCATCTGATGTTCGGCATCCCAGGTGTAGATGCCTGTAAGGTTGATATGTTCCCAACTCAGCGGCGAGATGTGCTTCAACAGAGTATCAGGAATGTCTCGTCCCGCTCGTTTCAGCTGTGTGACCGCGCGATCAAGATAGACCGTATTCCAGTGCACGATTGCACTGACGACGAGATTGAGCCCTGAGGCGCGGAATGCTTGGCTCTCGAACGACCGGTCGCGGATCTCGCCCCGCTCGTGGAAGAACACAGCCCGTTTCATCTTATGGGCGGCCTCGCCCTTGTTGAGACCGGCTTGGCATCTCCGCCGTAGTGCCGGACTTGAGTACCATTCGATCATGAAGAGCGACCTTTCGATACGGCCGAGCTCGCGGAGCGCCCTCGAAAGATGGCTTTGCTTAGGCGACGCAGACAGCCTCTTGAGTATCGTAGACGGCACCACGGACCGCGTCGTGATCGACGCAGCGAGATGGAGCAGATCGTCCCAATGATCGAGAATCAGACTGGTATTGATCGGCGCCCCGATGTGGTTCGACAGTGCCGGATATGCACCGCTCTTTTCTAGCGTGTGGAACTTCCGGTCTTTGAGATTGCGCAGTCGCGGTGAGAACCGCTTTCCGATCAAGGCGAAGAGCCCGAAGATATGATCACTCGCGCCGCCTGTATCGGTAAAGTGTTCATGGATATCGAGGACAGTGTCCTGATCGAATAGCCCATCGAGCACATAGGCCGCCTCGCTCTCGGTGGGACTGATGGGCAAAATGCTGAAGTAGCCGTATTGATCTGACAGATGGCTATAGAATTTCGATCCGGGCTCGCTACCGTAATGCAAATTGATGTCGCCGCGCTTTGCAGCCCGGTCGCTCGCACGGAAAAATTGCCCATCGGACGATGACGTCGTGCCATTGCCCCAAAGGCGCGAATGCGGATGTGAGCCGTGCGGTATGTCTCCGATCGGGCGTGGAATGTGCGCATCCACCCAATCTGGTGAGCGCTAATGCCCTTAGAGGCGCCCGCCATTCGTTTAGGGCCAAGGTTCGTAGCATCGGCCAGTACACCAGCGAGCATTGCAGAAACGTTTTTTGGGACGTCGCCGGTCCGAACATGCGTGAAGTGATCCGCAAAGCCGGTCCATTCATGCACTTCCCTTAACAGGTCGGGAACCTCGACCAACGGATACATATCGCTGATCTCGGCATTCAGTGCCTCAGCGGCCACAGGGATTTCGCTGGCAGTTGGTGTGATTATCAAGGTTCCGGCTTCAAGACGAACTCCTTCGAGCTTTCCGGATCGTGCCCTGTGCGCCAGACGCTGCAGGTTGAACTCGAGCATCTGACTCGCTTCGGCAAGCCACTGCGCGCTGTCGCTCTGGACCCCCAAACCGAGACGATCTTCTTCCTTCATCGTGATGAATGTTGTTCGCGGCATCAGATGCTCATCAATGGGCCGGAAAGATCGGCTGCCATCGACCCAGATCTCCGCAGATCGAAGCCGGTCTCGCAAAGAAGCGAGCGTTGCAATCTCGTAGAGACGGCGATCGGGTTTTTCCCGTTCGAAGATGAGCCGTCGATCAGTTTGGCTGAGGTGGGTGAGCGGGACGCGATCGGGGAGTGGCCGCCGCTTTTCGGCATAAAGCCGTTTAAGCAGTCCAATTGCCGCTAAAAGTGGATCGTGGCGACGCGCCGAGCGGAACGTGAAGGCCTGAAGGAACGCACCAGTGTATTTGTGGACGGCCGCATATTGTTCGGCTGCTACGGTCAACGCAGGTGCTTCGTTGTCATCGACCATCGACTCCAGTTCAGGCCTCATCCGAAGCAGTCGGTCCCAGCCGACTCTTTGGTCGAGAACAGCCAATGCATTCCGACCATGGTCGTTGGCGGACTGCAGCGCGGAGATGGTATCGAGGAACATGCGCAGCGCTTTGGCGGTGTTCGCTCTGCAGTCCATCTGTCGCTGCTTCCTTCGGTTGTTGGCTTGCGAGAACAACTTACCCATCAGCTTGATAAACATCGTCACCGCATCGTCCGTGAGCTTCTGGCTAAGCTTGATGATTTGAGCCACGATCAGAGCGTGGCGACGGCTGGCATTGAAGTCGTTGGCAAGCCAGGCTGGGGTTGCGTTACCCTCCCGGATCATCTGGTCCCACCGTTCCGCGGCTATGCGCGCTTGCAACGTCGGATCGATCTCCAGCCGCCGCAAAAAGGCTATCCGCTCGGTCAACCCGACCAGATTCGATGCACCAGGCGCTTCTGGCGCCGAGCGTAGCCAGTGAAAGCGCGTCTGGCCGATAGACGGGTCAACTTCTAACAGCCTATCCAACGATCGGAGCGTATCGTGCGGAACGTCTTTAATCAGAGTTGTCTCTGCCCGTCGGCGAGCTATCGCTCGGCCGGCAAGGCCAATCCGTTCGATCGTGTCGATCGCCGGGAGAAGAGCTCCGCGTTCACGAAACGCGGCGACAATTGAACTGACTATCGCAGCACCGTCGTCGGACGTGGTCGACGCATGAATTGCCGCCAACAACGCGGCGCGGCGATCTTGTAGCGTCGCGCTTCTCGTATCCAGATACATCATTAGCCGTGCTGTGTGATCGCGCCGGGTTTCTTCACGACGTGCGTAGAGCGCAAATGCTTCCGGGGCGACGCCGATCTGATCAGCAACAAATCTCAGCATGGCGCGAGGCGGAGTTTCTTCTGCCCCCAGCACTCGACCCGGGTATCGCATCAGACATAGCTGAATGGCAAAGCCGAGGCGGTTGTGATTACGTCTCCGCAGTTCGATCTCGAGGCGATCCGTCAATGACAACGAATAGTGTCGGATCAGGCTGTCCTCGTCGACTGGTACGTCGATAAGCTTTCGACGATCTTGATCTTTGAGAAGCTTGCGCTTTGCCATTGCCTGACTCCATCCATGACCAACCTGCGCTGAGCGTTGTTGAGTCGGGCGGAACAGAGAAATCAAAACTTGCGCATGTCGATGGCAATCCACAGAGATCGAACGCCCCAAATCCGAGCTATGGCATTGTTCATGCTTCGTTCGGCCTTAGCGTACGATTTCGGACTGCTCTTGTTCTGACCCCAGCCAGCTCTAGAGCGTTTCCGTGTTTTTCTGAATCGCGGTGGATTCCCAAATCAGTTTTGTTCTGATTCACTGATGCTGGCTGGATGGAGGCCAGCATCACATGACCGCACCATTATCGAACGATCTTCGTGAGCGTGTTGTAGCCGCCGTGTCGGACGGCGAGAGTGTCCGGGCCGTTGCTGCACGCTTCGACGTGGCGGCGTCTTCGGTGGTGAAGTGGTCGCAACGCCATCGCGCGACGGGATCGGTTGATCCCGACAAGATGGGTGGTTACCGCAAGCGCATTCTGGAGCCGCACCGTGGCTTCATTGTCGAGCGGCTTGCTCAAAATCCGCACCTGACACTGCACGGACTGAAGGCTGAACTTGCCTCGCGAGGCATAACCGTCTCCCACAATACGATTTGGAAGTTCATTCGCAGCGAGGGGCTGCGCTTCAAAAAAAACGCTGTTCGCCCTTGAGCAGGCGCGTGCCGATGTGGCTCGCAGAAGACAAAGGTGGATGACGTTGCAGCATCACCTTGACCCCGAACGGCTGGTCTTTATCGATGAGACCTGGATCAAGACCAACATGACACCCATCAGAGGCTGGGGACTAAAAGGCAAGCGTCTGCGGGCGTTTTCCCCGCACGGGCACTGGCGCACTATGACATTCCTCGGGGCCTTGAGAAACGACCGGCTGACAGCACCTTGCGTCTTTGACGGGCCGATCAACGGTCAGTGCTTTCGTGCCTATGTCGAACAACAGTTGGTGCCCGTTCTCAAGCCCGGCGACATCGTCATCATGGACAATCTCGGCAGCCACAAGACGGCCGCCATCCGAAGTGCCATCAAAGCCGCCGGTGCTCGGCTCTGGTTCCTGCCGCCCTATTCGCCGGACCTCAATCCCATAGAACAGGCCTTCTCGAAAATAAAGCACTGGATGCGTCATGCGCAGAAACCGACCATGGAAGAGACATGGCGACATATCGGCGCGCTCGTCCAAACAATCCAACCAGACGAATGCGCCAAATATCTCGAAAACCCCGGCTACGTTTCCGTCAAAAGGTGAAAGGCTCTAGATAACGTTCAGTCGACTTTATTGCCCTACAACTCAATAACCCCAGCAATCGCGATTTTCACGCATGAACGCATCCGCCGAATTTGGATGTTGTCCAGTTAGCGTATGTACTCCGTCAGTGACGCGATCCTCATTCCCGTTTTCGATCCGCGCATCCATTAAGGCCAAGGTCTCAGCATAGGTCCTATCCAAACCACCATTGCAGTATCGATCAACGAGTTGACCGACGTCCAGATTCACATGCTGGATGGTTCGACCCAGAACGTTCGTGAGCTTGGATGCAACGTCCGAATAGGACAATGTTTCAGGACCGGTCAGAATGAAATCTCGGTTCCATGAATGGTCCGCGACCAATGCGCTGACCGCTGCTCTGGCAATATCGCTTGCGTCGATGAAGCCCACCCGGCCAGACCCTGTGGCGGAATAGATAGCGTCCTCTTCGCAGATCGTAATTAGATGATGCTTCTGGGAAAAGTTTTGCAGGAACCAGGTTGGACGCAAAACTGTCCATTCCGAAGCATTGTCCTTTAGATAGGAATGGATCTGCCCCATCATCGGTCCACCCGCCTCCAGCGATGATGCGCTGAGGAGAACAAAACGCCGAACGCCACATGATCGCGCAATTTCGAGGACTGGTAGAACCACTGAGCCATGGTCACTGGTGTTCGTTGGCGCAACGGCATAAACGGCGTTCATACCAGCAAAAGCCGCCCGTGCACTTTCCGGCTTCTGCCAGTCAAATAGAACCTCGTCCCCGTTCGAAGGACTGCGCGTGCCGACTTTCGTTGCAACGCCTCGCTTTTTCAGGCCTTGAACCACCATCCGTCCCGTTGTGCCGGTACCACCGGTCACCAGAACATTCATCGTGTCAGCTTTTTCCATTATCGAGCCTCCTCTGTAGACGAAGATGAAGCCGAAGACGTGGCGTTGAGAAGGGTTATTGGGTTCCAGTAATCGCGGTAACGCGTGATCAGGCCGTCCTTTAAATCGATCACCGAGACGTAGTCCTGATCGTAACGCGTTCCTGTCTCATCCGAATATCCCTTGCAGCTGAATTCGACCGTAGCTGCATCGGAATTGGAAGAAATGAGAACCCGGCCAAGACTCATGGACTCGATCGTCAGCAAATCTCCGACCGTTGGAAGATATTCTTCAAGTGCTGCCTTACCAACAAGACTCTCTGTGAACCCCTGTGGCGCATAGGGAAACTCGAAGACGATTGTGTCAGCGCACATGTCGAGAAAAGATGTTGCGTCAGGTGATAACAGATCGCCCAACGCCTCTCTCAAGAGAGAAGACAGGCTTGGGAACAGGTCAACATTCTCGGTCATCATGCTTTACTCCCATTGAGTGGAACGCTATCGTTCCGTCCATATATGGAGCACAAACGATGGAACGCAAGAGTATCGACCAGGAAAAACGCAGCCCGAGCGGTGCAGCGGTTATCCGCACTGACCTGACCGACGCATTGGTTCGCGCGTTTTTTGAGGAATGGGCCTCCCATGGCTATGGCGGAATAAGCCTTGAGCGTGTGGCGGCGCGCGCAAGCGCAGGTAAAGCCGCCATTTATCGCCGCTGGCCATCGAAACTCGCGATTGCTACCGAAGCGATAGAGAAGCTGGGGATGGACCTAACCGATGTCTCGGAAAGAGAGAGCCTGATCGAAGAGCTGGAGGGATACCTGTTCATGATGCGGCGTGCACTTCGGCATCGGCTTGTGCGCAGAATCTTGCCGGACCTGTATGCCGAAGCCGCCCGTCAGGGTGAGCTCGTCTCGGCGCTAACGAGTCTTGCGCGCGCCCGTCGATCCGCAGGCTCCGCTATACTGCAGCGCGCCATAGCGCGCGGCGAGCTCAACGCAAATGTGGATATTGAGATGGCTCTGGATATGATCCCTTCAGCACTCTACTGGCGTATGGTGGTGACGGGCCGTTCGCTAACGAGAGATCAGATCAAGCGGCAAGCCAAGGCTCTGGCTGCGGCCATCAAAATTCTGTAGCAGCCAAAGACTTTACACGCAAAGCGCGCGTTAAACGCAAAGCAATCGGAACCGGAATTGACTTCTTCGTGTTGCCCGGCAAAAGAGGAGACCTTGTATGCCCCATGTCGATACCGAAAATCTGCGGATCAGCTTCATTGAAGCAGGTGCAAAACATGGCAAGCCCCTTCTGCTTCTTCATGGCTGGCCCGATGATGCTTCTACGTGGGATAACGTGACATCGCGACTTGCCAAATACGATCTCCGATTGATCGCCCCTTACCTGCGTGGGTTCGGCGGGAGTATTTTCCGCACCAAGGACGCGTTGAGAACTGCCAATAGCGAGATCCTGGCAATGGACGCGATCGCTCTGATGGACGGTCTGGGAATCGACACCTTTTCCGTCGTTGGACATGATTGGGGCGCTGGCGTAACTGAGGCGATGGCAATCGGCTGGCCTGATCGTGTGGAGCGAATGGCGCTTCTCTCCTCTTTGCCGCGAATGGGCGGACTGAAAACTCCATCATTTCGGCAAGCTCAGAGGTATTGGTACCATTGGTTCATGGCAACGAAGCGCGGCGCGGAGGCAATTGCAGAAAATCCACACGGTTTTGCTCGCATCCATTGGGAAAACTGGGGTCCCGATGGCTGGTTCGATGAGGCGACATTTGATGCGGTGTCGCAATCCTTCGATAACCCAGATTGGGTGGCGGTTACCCTTCACAGCTATCAGGCGCGATGGGGAGAGGCAGATGTCGATCCGGCGAGCAAGTGGTTGGAAGATCAGATCAGGGAAACGAAATCCTTATCGCTGCCCACGATCTACTTCCAAGGTCTAGAAGACGGCGTCAACCCGCCTGAGCTGTCCGAAACTTTGCACGAAAAATTCTCCGGTCCATTCCAGCGTATCGCTCTTCAGAATGTCGGCCATTTTCCACAGCGCGAGGACCCGGACACGGTCGCGCGGGAACTTGCAATCTTTCTCGGCAGTTGACGCACGCATCTCGCGATAGATCGCAGGCATAGGCGAGCAACGAATTGATCGCCGCTCATAGCTCAAGCTGCAAATCCGCGCGCGCTTGAGCCGGCACTGAACAGCAGATCAGCGCCTCGCCATCCGCTACTGCATAGCTGGGCTCGGAGATGTAGCTGACGTGACCCTTGACGATCTTCGTTCGGCAATCCCCGCAATTGCCCGCCCGGCAGCCATAGGCCGGGCTGATGCCACTTTGCTCTGCAAGTTCCAGTAAAGAGCCTCCGTCCGGCTTCCATTCCATTTCTTTTTTCGATTGTGTGAAGACGACGCGCGTCGGAGCTGAAGCTGCGGGCTTCGAAGGCTCCGTGAACAACTGGACAGCGCGATCGCGCTTCAGGCCGGAGGGACCGAATGCCTCCGCATGGATACGATTGTCTACAATATTCAATCCGCGCAGCCCATCATACATCGCTTGCATGAAGGACGATGGTCCGCAGATATAGAAGTCATAGTCGCCGAAGGGCAGATGTGCCTTCAGCAGCGTCATATCGATGCGACCGGCTGAATCAAAAAGTCCGGCATCATCGACATCGGGCGCACCCAGCACTCTGATATCGCGAACAGTCCCTTCGCTGCGGACAACCAGTCCGCCAATTTCGCGGTCGAACGCCCTTTCGGCAACTTTGCTTGTCGACCGGAACAACCAGACGGGCCGACGATAGCGCGTTCTGTCACCCGTCTGAACCACATGGCGCAGCATCGACAACAATGGTGTGATGCCGATGCCTGCCGCAAGAAGAACCGCCGGACGGCTGCGTTCCATCGCGTCGATGGTAAAATCTCCCACCGGCGCCAGCGCCTCGATCTCGTCGCCTTCCTGCATTGCATGTAAAAGCGTGGATGCCCTGCCCTCACGTTTAACACTCAGCCTGTAGAAGCCGTCCGCCGGTCCACTGGATATCGTATAGCTCCGGCGGATCGTTTCTTTGCCGTCCCTGATGAGGATCGGTAGATGCTGGCCTGCGAGGTGCGGAATAAGCGGCTGTTCATCGATGGGCGCAAGGTGTAGCGAGCGGATCGTCGAGCTTTCCTCGACAATTCGCCCAATACGAAAGCGCCTCCAAGCCTTTGCCTGAGCCGCAATCTTCAAGCGGCTTGCCGCCTCCTGCCAGTCTCCCGTCATCAGGCTGCTTGGTGACATGCCGTCTTCGAGGAAGCGCCATCTGAGCGGCAGTGCATCTCTGCGTAGCACCACCTTCTCTGGTGTAACGCGCCAGAGACGCTCGGCGCCTTCGAAGGCCGCAATCTCGGGTGAATCCAGTATCACCTCGACGCTGCCAGCAATCTGCAGCATGTCACCGGTCTCATGATCAACGAACAGAAGCCCAGCACGCGGATTGACGACAAAATTGCCAAGAGTGTTGAAGAACAGGTTTCCGTTGAAATCAGGCACAGTCAGGCTGCCATCGGCATCGATGCGAACGAAACCGGGCCGGCCGCCCCGGTGGGAAACATCGACCTGCCGTCCTTCACTGTCGCGGTCCACATAGGACGCGACGAAGAAAGTATCGGCAGATTCGATGATGCGCCGCTCATATGCATTAAGCCGATCTGAAACAACCTTTTCGAAACGCGGAGGCATTGCAGGATCGCGCACAAAGCTGAACTGCCGATTCTGGATGTAGCGTGGACAGTTGCCGAAGCTCTGTTCGACGGCGACGGAAAAGCGGTCGTTGCTATCCCGGATGACCGTACCATTCATTCTGTTTCGCCGTCGCGTGATGAGATCGACGCCGACCAGACCAATCGGATCGCCGTCGTTCATACCAGCCTCCGCAGGATCATCGGCATCGCCGGTGGCGTCGACATCAAGTGTATGGGGATCAGGCGAATGCAGAAAGCCAGGCCGTCCACTGCGGATCGTCGCCCACGGTGTACCATCGCCATCGACAGAGCCGATGACGATGAACGGTAACAGCGGATAAAACTCCCGGTGCTGATCAAGCAGGAAGGTTCGAAAGACCCTGCGCCCCACTGGGTCCATCTGCTCGATCACACCGGCGTGCCGCTGCATTTCAAGTTCGCCCGCATGCCAGGGTGACGATGGTGAGAGTGTTTCAGCAGGCATTGGCACCTCCTATGAGGGACGGTGTCCCGAACGAGAGACCGTGTCAGGCAGCCAGGCCAACTGCCGTTTTCGGGAGGGCGACGAAACCGGGCAAAGCTTCAATCCTCGCGAGCCAGTGTCGGACCTCTGGATGAGGCGTGAGATCGACATTGCCCTCCGGCGCGCCAGCGATGTAGCTGTAGAGCGCGACATCCGCGATGGTCGGCGTAGTACCGATGATGAAGGGTTGATTTTCGAGTTCGGCATTGATGAGGCCAAGAACCCGATGAGCTCGGGCAATGACTTCCTCGGCCCGGAAATCTGCTCCAAACACGGTAATCAGTCGGGCCGCGCACGGGCCGTAGGCAATTTCTCCGGCGGCGACGGAAAGCCACTTCTGTATCTTAGCAACAGAAGCAAGATCGTCGGGCAGCCAGTCCTTCCGGCCAAGCTTCGTGGCGACATAGACGAGGATCGCATTGGAATCGTTGACGACGATATCACCATCTTCCAGCACTGGCACCTGACCAAAGGGGTTGAGCTTGAGGAATTCGGGCGTCTTGTGCTCGCCGTTCGCCAGATCGAGATCGACGATCTCGGCTTTGACGTTAAGCAGAGAAAGGAAGAGGCGAGCGCGATGCGCATGTCCCGAAAGCGGAAAGTGATAGAGTTTCATGACTGGCTCCCTTGAGGACCGGACACCATAATCCGGTACGCAAGGAACCTATCGGCATCCATATTTCTGTAGTAGAGCGTTAATTCTGTAACCATCCTCTCGTTTTATAGAAGGAAAGTATGGATCGTCTCGAGGCTATGTCGGTCCTGTTGTCCGTGGTGGAACATGGCAGCCTGTCCGCCGCATCGCGCGCCCTGCACTCGCCGCTGCCAACGGTCAGCCGCAAGATCACCGAGCTGGAGGCTCATCTCGGCGTTCGCCTGATCACCCGCACAAGCCGCCGGATTTTAATCACAGAGGCCGGGGAGAGCTATGTCGCTGCGGCGCGCGAAATTCTCGAGCGAGTAGAAGAAGCCGAACGCCGCGCCACCGGAGAATACGCCGCGCCAAAGGGAGACCTCACGATGACGGCGCCGATAGTCTTCGGTCGCCTGCATCTTCTTCCAATCATCACGGACTTTCTGAAAGCATTTCCAGACATCAATATTCATCTGACGATGAGTGACCGAACGATCAGTCTTGCTGACGAACATATCGATGTTGCTTTGCGCATCAGCGAGCTTTCGGACAGCAGCCTGATCGCGATACGTCTGGGTTCCATCCGCACAACGACCTATGCTAATCCCGACTATCTGAAGCGACACTCCCTCCTGTCACATCCTGACGAACTCAAGAACCACGATTGCATCGCATTCGAAGGCGTGCTGTCGACACGGTTCTGGACGTTCCAGGACGGCGCGAAAGATGTCGCGGTACCGATCCGTAAGCGCCTGTCCGTCAACACGGCGGAAGCTGCGGTCGATGCAGCTGCGGCCGGCCTCGGCATAGCGCGTGTCATGGCCTACCAAGCAAAGAGCGCAGTGGACGCCGGCTTGCTGGTGCCGTTGCTGGAGGACTTTGAACGAGAGGCATCGCCGGTTCACCTGGTCCATCTATCGCAGGGCCTGATGCCGCTGAAACTCAGAACGTTTCTCGATTTTGCCACGCCACGACTGAGGACTTTGTTGAAATAGGGCGCGACTGGGCTATTTGATGAAATTCAAACAGAAAATCGGAGTCCAACGCCTTGATGGGTATCGAACGCCCGCCCCCTCGTTTCAGTGACTATATCTGTATAGTTTCCAGTCCAGCCAAATACTTGTTCTTCGTATTTCCGGTACAGGACCGCAAGCGACCGTACCATGTTAGGAACGGGGATGGGAAAGCCGACGCAGAGTACGGGCAGCCTCAACTGCGGGTCGAATTTCTTCTTATGCACCCGCTGGGGCGTGTTCTGATCCACAACAATCCCCATCATCACAGCTAATTTGAGTTTTTGATAAAGCGATCTTTATGCTTGCGCATTTCTCAACCGCGATCGTGAGCCATGAGGCCGGGAACCTCTCCTTCGAAGAACTTCGAGAAGGACGCAATTCGGGGCGGGAGCGATTGATAAGGCGGATAGTAGAGCGTCAGCCATAGGTCTGGCGGTGCCCATCCGGGCAAAACATTGACGAGTTTCCCCGAGTGTAGATGTTCCGCAACATGAAACGTCGGAAGCAAAGCCACACCGATGCCGTCGGCGGCCATTCTCGCCAGCACCTCGCCACTATTAGCGCTGAACGCCCTGCCCGCTGAGATGCTGGTGCTTCCGCCGCCATCGAAGAGCACCCAGTTTTCCCGCCTGCTTTCGCCGCTATAGGCAAGGCAGTCGTCCGGCGTCAGTTCGCTGGGATGCTGCATATCCGCAAATCGACTGCCCGGAGCAGCGACCAGAATGCGCTTCACCACGCTAATTTTACGCCAAATCGTGAATTTGTCCGATGGTGCTGCGGAAATACGGATCGCCAGATCGAAATCGTCATCGATAATGTTGATCAAACCATCGCCGAGAGACACTTCGAAGCTGATCTTTGGATAGCGCTTCTGGAAACCTGCGAGGACAGACGGCAGGACCTGCTGGCCGAACCACGTGGGCGCGCTGATCCGCAGGCGGCCATAGTCGGCCTTGTGAGTGTTCATCACGTCTTTTCGTGCGTTCTCCAACGCCTCAAAGGCGGGCTGTATCTGTGCCGCGTAGACTGCCCCGTCGGTCGTCAGAGATACCTGCCGGGTCGTGCGCACGAAGAGTTGCACGCCGAGATCGTCCTCAAGTGCCGCAATCGCGCGCGTCACAGCCGCTGGCGTCATATCCAGTTCCCGCGCGACCTGAGCGAAGTTGCGCTTTTCCGCAGCCATCAAAAAGGTTCGCAGCGCCTTGTAGTCGTTCATTGATTGTTTCACCCAGCGCAATTCATTGACAATTATTATTGCAATTCCGGCGCGGAATCAACTGGCTTAGATTTCAAATCACACCATACAACGAACTCAAAAAAAGAAGGCCAAAAGCACAATGTCACTTTTAGACAATCGGTCGGCATAACCTTCAAGACTTAGCGCCTCCCCTCCTCCATTCCCTTACACAACCCATCAAAGGAAATACGACATGTCCAACAAGCTTCAGGTTCTCACACCCCAGAACAGCCAGATCATCTTCATCGACCAGCAGCGCAGATGGCCTTCGGCGTTCAGTCCATCGATCGTCAGGTGTTGAAGAATAATGTCGTCGGTCTTGCCAAGGCTGCGCAGATTTTCAACATTCCGACCAC
Source organism: Rhizobium sp. Leaf311 (assembly GCF_001423445.1). Classification (NCBI taxonomy): domain Bacteria; kingdom Pseudomonadati; phylum Pseudomonadota; class Alphaproteobacteria; order Hyphomicrobiales; family Rhizobiaceae; genus Rhizobium; species Rhizobium sp. Leaf311. The sequence goes on from NZ_LMNZ01000017.1 coordinate 32,765, forward strand.
CATCACTACCGTCGAGACAGACAGCTTCTCAGGCAACACCTTCCCAGAATTGCTAGCCGTCGTTCCCAACAATGACATCCTCGAGCGTACATCCATGAATTCCTGGGACGACCAGAACGTTCGCGACGCGCTTGGCAAACACGCAGCCGAAGGCCGTAAGAAGATCGTTGTTTCCGGCCTATGGACCGAAGTTTGCAACACGACCTTCGCGCTGTCTTGCATGCATGACACCGATTATGAAATCTACATGGTTGCCGACGCCTCCGGCGGCACTTCCGTGGATGCGCACAAATATGCCATGGACCGTATGGTTCAGGCTGGTGTGGTTCCCGTCACCTGGCAGCAGGTTCTTCTGGAATGGCAGCGCGATTGGGCGCGCAAAGAAACCTACGACGCCGTGACCACCTTGGTCAAAGAGCATTCCGGCGCTTACGGAATGGGCATCGATTATGCCGTGACCCACGTCCACGGCGGTTCCGAGCGCGTCAGCCATGGCAAGCGCATCGGCCCCAACCCGGCCGCCATCTGATTTGAAGCAGCCCCGCCTGAATTGCCGGGCGGGGCAATCATTTTGGAAAAGGAACGCTTCGATGAAAATCTACCTCCTTTCGCTCGCCGTCGGACTTCTCGTCGGGATTATTTACGGGCTTCTCAATGTGCGGTCACCGGCACCCCCTGTCATTGCTTTGGTCGGCTTGCTTGGCATTCTCGTCGGCGAACAGATCGTGCCACTGGCAAAGACCATATGGGCAAAGGAGCCCGCTGCCGTCTCTTGGCTCACACACATCAAGCCGCATATGTTTGGCCATATGCCGAAGGGCGGGCAAGCCCCGGTTGCTGTCGTATCCCGAGATGACGCTACGGATGGGCAAAGCTGATGGCGACGCGCCGTACGTTCCTTGGCGGGGCTTCAAGCCTTGCTCTGTCCAATCTCTTCTCCACGGCCAAAGCCGCAGATCCAAACAAGACCGGAGCAGACACGATGCATCCCGATATCATCCTGCACAATGGACGCGTCACAACGCTTGACCGCGCCAACCCTGAGGCAGGGGCAATCGCCATCAAGGACGGCATTTTCACTGACGTGGGCAGCGATGCCGATGTCATGGCGCTTGCCGGACCGGACACGAAGATCATCAATCTCAAAGGTAAGCGCGTTCTACCCGGCCTGATCGACAACCACACCCATGTCGTGCGCGGTGGGTTGAACTTCAACATGGAACTGCGTTGGGACGGCGTCCGCTCGCTTGCCGATGCCATGGATATGCTCAAACGGCAGGTGGCGATAACCCCCGCACCGCAATGGGTGCGTGTCGTTGGCGGTTTCACCGAGCACCAGTTTGCAGAAAACCGCCTGCCGACCATCGAAGAAATCAACGCTGTGGCGCCCGATACACCCGTTTTCCTGCTGCACCTCTATGACAGGGCGCTTCTGAATGGCGCGGCCCTTCGTGCCGTTGGCTACACCAAGGATACACCTGAACCGCACGGTGGTGAGATCACGCGCGATCTCAATGGCAATCCGACCGGGTTGCTGCTGGCCAAGCCGAATGCAGCCATTCTCTATTCCACCCTTGCCAAGGGGCCGAAACTGCCGCTGGATTATCAGGTCAATTCGACCCGTCATTTCATGCGCGAACTGAACCGGTTGGGCATTACCGGCGTGATTGATGCCGGTGGCGGTTTTCAGAACTACCCGGACGATTACGAAGTCATCCAGAAACTCTCTGACGAAAACCAGATGACCGTTCGTCTCGCCTACAACCTGTTCACCCAAAAGCCGAAGGAAGAGAAAGAAGACTTTCTCAAATGGACGCAGTCGGTCAAATACAAGCAGGGCAATGATTACTTCCGCCACAATGGCGCAGGCGAGATGCTCGTCTTCTCCGCAGCCGATTTCGAGGACTTCCGCCAGCCGAGGCCCGAAATGGCGCCGGAAATGGAAGGTGAATTGGAAGAGGTGGTGCGGGTTCTGGCCGAGAACCGCTGGCCATGGCGACTGCACGCCACCTACGACGAGACGATCACCCGTGCGCTGGACGTGTTCGAAAAGGTCAACAAGGATATTCCGCTCGAAGGTCTCAACTGGTTCTTCGACCATGCCGAGACGATTTCGGATCGCTCTATTGACCGTATCGCGGCACTTGGCGGTGGCATCGCCACCCAGCATCGCATGGCCTATCAAGGTGAATATTTCGTCGAGCGCTACGGCCATGGCGTAGCCGAAGCCACCCCGCCGATCGCCAAAATGCTGGACAAGGGCGTCCATGTTTCAGCCGGCACCGATGCCACCCGCGTCGCCTCCTATAATCCGTGGGTATCGCTATCGTGGATGGTCACCGGCAAGACGGTCGGCGGCATGCAGCTTTATCCACGTGCCAACTGCCTTGACCGTGAAACTGCACTTCGCATGTGGACGGAAAAGGTCACGTGGTTCTCCAACGAGGAGGGCAAGAAGGGCCGCATCGAAAAGGGCCAGTTCGCTGACCTCATTGTGCCAGACAAGGACTTTTTCTCCTGCTCCGAAGGCGAAATTTCGTTCCTGACCTCGGAGCTCACCATGGTCGGCGGCAAGATCGTCTATGGTTCGGGTGACTTCAAGGCGCTGGATGAAAACGACGTACCGCCCGCCATGCCGGATTGGTCTCCCGTTCGTACCTTCGGCGGTTATGCCGCCTGGGGCGAGCCGGAGGGTGCAGGTGCGCGTTCATTGCGGCGCACCGCGATTTCCAACTGCGGCTGCGCCAGCGATTGTGGTGTTCACGGTCACGACCATGCAGGCGCATGGACGTCGAAACTGCCGATTGCTGATCTTAAAGGCTTCTTCGGGGCGCTGGGCTGCTCGTGCTGGGCAGTGTGATTGCACCTCATCTGACGGACGGGCCTCGTGGCTCGTCCGCATTTCACTGTTGTAAAAATTGCAATTAAATCGAAACTATTGATGCAATTGTTAGCGGCAATGTTTCGGCCCAAAATCACTCCATCGCAACAGCTCATCAACATGGGCAAACCTGCAGGAGCAGCCATGACCTACCATTCATCGACCACCACTAAACTGAAAACAGGTCTGGCGGGCATCGTCGCAACTCCAGCGGTCCGGAAAGTCTCGCTGCTTGCGCTCTGCGCGGCTTATATCCAGGGACCTTTGACAAAGATTGTCGATTTCAATGGTGCCATGGCTGAGATGGACCATTTCGGTCTGCATCCAGCGGCCGTCTTTGCGGTCATCGTCATTATATTTGAGTTGACGGCCTCTGCCATGGTGGTCTCAGGGTTTCTTCGCTGGGCGGGTGCGATGGCCCTGGCGGGCTTCACTGTTATCGCAACGCTCATCGCGCTCCGGTTCTGGGAAATGGCTCCCGGCATGGACCGCATGATGGCAACCAACGCTTTCTTCGAACATCTCGGCCTTGCCGGTGCGTTCGTCTTCGTTTCTGCGTACGACCTCACCAAGGGAGCGAAGTGATGACCGCCCGCACATCCACGGGCGGAAGCTTTGCCCCGCTTCGCCAGCCTGTCTTTGCGGTCCTTTGGGCCGCAACGGTTCTGGGCAACACCGGCAGCTTTATGCGCGATGTCGCCAGTTCCTGGCTGATGACCGATCTTTCCGCCGCACCGGCAGCCGTTGCCCTTGTGCAAGCCGCAGGTACATTGCCAATCTTCCTTCTGGCGATCCCGGCGGGCGTGCTCTCGGACATTCTCGACCGCCGCAAATTCCTGATCGCCATCCAGCTTCTGCTTGCCAGCGTCAGCATATCGCTGATGACGCTGTCCTATTTCGGCATGCTATCGGTCAGCGCATTGATCGGCCTGACGTTTCTGGGCGGCATCGGAGCGGCACTGATGGGGCCGACATGGCAGGCCATCGTCCCTGAACTGGTGCCGCGCGAAGATGTGAAAGGCGCGGTTGCGCTCAACTCGCTCGGCATTAACATTGCCCGGTCGATAGGCCCTGCGGCTGGGGGCCTTCTGCTGGCGGCCTTCGGTGCAGCCGTCACCTATGGTGCCGACGTCGCCAGCTATATCCTCGTCATCGCGGCGCTCCTCTGGTGGCCACGTGCTAAAAATGCGGATGACGCTTTGTCCGAAGGTTTCTTGGGCGCGTTCCGTGCAGGCTTGAGATATACCCGCGCAAGCAAACCGCTCCATGTCGTGCTGTTGCGAGCCGCTATTTTCTTCGCCTTTGCCAGTGCAGTCTGGGCACTGCTGCCCCTCGTCGCCCGCCAGCTTCTCGGCGGTGATGCCAGCTTTTACGGCCTTCTGTTGGGCTCCGTCGGTGCGGGTGCCATTGGCGGCGCGCTGGTGATGCCAAAACTGCGCGAGCGTTTTGACCCAAATGGCCTGCTTCTCGGCTCTGCCATCGTGACAGCCCTCGTCATGGGCATTCTCTCACTAGCCCCGCCGCAATGGCTGGCCATCGTCATCCTCCTGTTTCTCGGCGCATCTTGGATAACGGCGCTGACGACTTTGAACGGTGCAGCGCAGGCCGTCCTGCCCAACTGGGTTAGAGGTCGTGGACTTGCGGTTTATCTGACGGTCTTCAATGGTGCGATGACGGCGGGCAGCCTTGGATGGGGTGCCGTGGGTGAAGCGGTTGGCGTTCCAGCAACACTGCTGATCGGGGCTGCCGGATTGCTGGTGGCAGGCTTTATCATGCACCGCGTCAGGCTTCCCATGGGTGAAGCGGATCTCGTATCGTCCAATCATTGGCCGGAACCACTGGTGGCCGAGCCTGTCGCGCATGATCGCGGTCCCGTTCTGATCTTGATCGACTACCACGTCGAGAGACACAACCGCACCAAGTTCCTGCATGCGCTTGATGAGATGTCATCGGAACGACGACGCGATGGTGCCTATGGTTGGGGTGTTACCGAGGACTCCGCCGACCCCGAGAAAATCACCGAATGGTTCATGGTGGAATCCTGGGCCGAGCATTTGCGCCAGCACAAGCGCGTGTCCAAGGCGGACGCGGATGTTCAGAGCAAGGTCATCGCATTCCATACCGGTCCGGCTCAGCCCGTGGTTCGGCACCTTCTGACAATCAACAAGCCGGGCAAAGCAACATGACGGCATTATTGCAATTATCGAAACATATTCGAGATTTTTGTTGCAATTGTTAGCCGTTCGTTTTCGGCGCATTCTCTCCAAATAGACAATGGCACTGCACACGAAAACACTTCGAACCAACAGGGAGCCATCATGGCAAACCACAATTTTTCTCTGAGTCGCCGTGATGCACTTCTTGTCGGCGCTACCATGACTGCGGGAGCGCTACTTCCGACGCGCCCGGTCCATGCTGCACCGGCTGGCACTCACCCAAATCCAACCACAGGAGACACGACAATGAGCTTCGTTAAAACCACAGACGGCACCGACATCTTCTACAAGGACTGGGGTCCGAAGGACGCACAGCCAATCGTGTTCCATCACGGCTGGCCCTTGTCTTCTGATGACTGGGACGCGCAGATGCTGTTCTTCCTCGCAAACGGCTACCGCGTGGTTGCCCACGACCGTCGCGGTCATGGTCGCTCTGCCCAAGTTTCCGAGGGTCACGACATGGATCACTATGCGTCCGACGCTTTTGCCGTCGTTGAAGCACTGGACCTGAAGAACGCTGTTCACATCGGCCACTCGACAGGCGGCGGCGAAGTTGCACGCTATGTAGCAAAGCACGGCCAGCCTGCCGGTCGCGTTGCAAAGGCCGTCCTCGTGTCCGCCGTTCCACCACTGATGCTGAAAACAGAAGCCAACCCAGAAGGCCTGCCCATGGAAGTCTTCGACGGCTTTCGGTCAGCCACTGCTGCCAACCGCGCTCAGTTCTTCCGCGATGTTCCTGCCGGCCCATTCTACGGCTTCAACCGGGAAGGCGCGACTGTCCACGAAGGCGTGATACAGAATTGGTGGCGTCAGGGCATGATGGGCAGCGCGAAGGCGCATTATGATGGCATCAAGGCGTTCTCGGAAACCGATCAGACGGAAGACCTGAAAGCCATCACCGTGCCAACGCTGGTTCTCCACGGCGAAGACGACCAGATCGTACCTATCGCGGATGCGGCTCACAAAGCCATCAAACTGCTGAAGAACGGCACCATCAAGACTTACCCCGGCTTCTCGCACGGCATGCTGACCGTGAATGCCGACGTGCTGAACGCCGATCTGCTCGCCTTCATCAAGGCTTGATCCAACCCAACACGATGCCGACGGCCAGGTGTCGTCGGCATTAGCAGCCTAGTGACGATTGCGCGAGCGCCATTCGTCCGGTGTGACACCTACGGAATGCGTGAAATTTTCAATGAAGGTCGCTTGGTCGCTAAAGCCACAGGCCTCTGCAACCTGATCGATACTCTCGCCGGTCTTGGTGAGGTAGGCCTTTGCCCTGGCAATCCGGCTTGCCAACAGCCACTCGCTAATGGACTGTCCTGTGGTCTCTTCAAAGCCGGAGGACAGCTCTTCCACCGAAAACCCGCTGGCCACGGAAATATCCTTAAGACCGATATCGCGGGAAAGATTGGTGTTGATATAGGTCTTGATCCGCTTTTCTTGCATGGAGGTGAACTGCCCGGACGCCGAAAGATGTTGGGCGGGAGACCGGCCATATTTGTGGGCAAGATGCGCAATGAAGGCGAGACCGATGTGGGGAACGAGCGTATCCCTCACCTCATCCGGCATGTCGAACATGGGCATAAGGGCTGCGCCCATATTGCGGATCACCTGGTCATGCAAACCGCGACAGATCAGGAAATCATCGATCCGTGGCTCACCTGCCTCCTCGGTGAGTTCGGCAAGATGCGCAATGGGCACGTGGAATGCGAGGACATCCAGCTGACCATTGATGGAAATCGCCGCACCCTGTTTCAGGCTCACCAGACAGATGGAGGCCTTGGGATAGATCTTGATCGGCTCCAACCGCTCGTCCAACCCAATATCGGAATGCTCGGCGTCCTCCAGATAGAGCATGACGAGGAATGCGTTATCAGGCTCTAGAATGACGCGGCTGTTGCCATGCTCATAACATTGCTGAAGATGAACGACGGTGAGGTGGGCATCCCGTAATGGCCTGATGACCAATGCTCTTGCTGCTTTTGCACCAAAGCTCGCTGCAATTTTTTCACTGACTGCCAACCATTCACTCACATTCGTATCGTTCTTGCATAAACTACGTTGCAGGCCTGATTGCGGATCATCTAAGGCAGTTTCCTACACATAATTTGTCACGCTATCTTGTATAAAAGCATTCTTGTAGAGTGGTTACAGTCCGTGAACGGATTGCAATGCGGGAACCCATTTGACCCGTCAACGAACACCGTTGCTGTAATAAAAAGGAAGGTGGGTTTCATGAGTGCCAGTTCAGACGATAGAGGCCTCCCCATCAACGGCAAAACCTCCGACAGGTTCGGCTGTACATTGACGCAACTGTCGATCAACCAAAGCCTGTCATCCTCGAACATAGAAATTTTTCGAAAGGCGACAAAGTCCACTGCGCTTGATCAGGTGAAGACATCGGCCAGTGATCAGGGGTTCGTCGTCGGGGTGTCGTTACTCGCCGGTCACGAGCGGAGGATCTTTCACGGAAATCATGCGACCAGCCATGATTTTTCCGAGAACGCGATCTACATCCGCGACCTCTCCGACAATTACAAAGCCGATCTCAGCACGCCTTTCGATTTCATGCTGTTTCAGATTTCGCCATCCTCGCTCGCGAAGATAGCCGAAGATGCGGATGTGAGCGGCGTAAGCCTGTTGACGACGGAGACCGCGTCCAGAGACATCGTCCTTGCCAACCTCGCCCGCGCCCTGCTCCCTGCGCTTCAGCGTCCGGAAGAGGCAAGTGTTTTGTTCGTCGATCAGATGACGACGGCTATCGGCACCTATCTGGTTCAGCGTTACGGTGGGCGACCAGTACCGTCTGTTACACGAACACCGCTGCTCTCACGCGCACACGAACAAATGGCGAAATCCATTTTGCTTGAGCATCTTGAAGGTGATGTCTCAATTGCTGATGTGGCGGAAGCCTGCAACCTGTCACGGGGTTATTTCATCCGTGCTTTCCGTGAATCCACCGGGATGACGCCCTATCAATGGCTCCTTGACCAACGCATTGATCGCGCTCGACAGTTGATCAGAACGTCCAGCGCGCCTCTCGCCGAAATCGCTGTGGCTTGTGGGTTCGCAGATCAGAGCCATTTCACACGCGTGTTTTCTGCTCTCGTTGGAACAACTCCCGGGACTTGGCGACGCAGCTTTTGATTTTGTTGCCCTGACGGAGTTCCGCTATTTGATGAACTCTCGGCGTCCAACCAGTTCCGGCCTTAATATTTCATCTCACCGCGAGGTCTCACTGACCGCGAGAACCAACTGGCTGAACCTCGACGACCCAGATACCGTTGAACACATCAGCCCTATAGCTGGGACATGGGCGGTCACAACGTCCGACATTTCTACATCATACCCTCTCTTGCTTGCCCGGACATCGAGATTATACCGTTATGGTGGGCGGTCAACTTGGACCAACAGTCCCTAAAAGCAATCCTGTGTTGAAAAACGAAAAGATGACAAACCTGTCGCTCTTGATAGGAATCGACCTGGCGACCAATATCGAAACGCAATACGGGATCCCACTGTTGAAGACATCATTTGCTCCGGCAGGCTAAACTTAGCGCTCAATAAGATGATCAAAACGCTCTTAATGGGGAGCGAACCGGCGTAACGTTTCCTAGCAGTTTGGAAACGACGCTTGTTCCAATCCTACATACGAATCGCTACGCCTTCTGTTTTGAGTCGCAGCCAGTAAATCCGGTCCTCAACAGTGCTCATTATCGTAAATTGAAAGATCGGGAGCTTCCTGTTCGCCCGCAAGAAGCTTTGAAGCAATCTTGTTGATACCGGGCTTGCTCACCAGATTGAGAGCGCCATGAAGCAAGGTGATGCCGAGCTTGCTGTGCGGATTCATCAGTCGAGGCGCAATTTTTGGCACGCCCTGCCCTTTTTCGACCATTGGCCGCATGGCATTTTCATACGCTTCAAGAGCGCTTTGAATGTCAGAATGCCTGTGAAGTTCACTTGCCAGAACATAAGCGCCGGTGACAGCTAGCGTTGCACCGATACCTGCAATTGGTGTCGCACACCACGCAGCGTCTCCCGTCAGAACGACGCGGCCCTTCGACCACCTCGGCATTCTGACCTGACGAAGCACATCGAAATAGAAGTCTTCTGTCCGTTGCAATCCTTCGAGCACGCGATCAGCCTGCCATCCGGCATCGTGGAAGCGTTCCCTCAGATATCTCTTCTGTTCTTCCAAGCTCCATTCATGTTCGCCGCCAGGTGGCTGCTGCACGGAAAGCATGGCGCGGGTAGTACCAACCATATCGGGGCGTAAAGAGATACTTCGTCCATCCGTTGCATTATACCAACGCCAACGCTGATCATCATCGGCATCTTTAGAAATAGTGAAATATGCAATCGTCAAATCCATCCAGCGCGGATCGTTCTCGTTTGGAAAAATCAACTCACGAGTGGATGATCCAACACCCTCGGCGACGATTACAACATCGTAATCTTCCATTGGTCCGGTTGAAAAAGTGACTCGGACCGCGTTGTCTATCTCATCTACGCCCTCGACTGAGTCACCAAAACGAAACGTCGCTTTTTCGCGAGCAGCTTCGTAAACCAGTCGCGCTAGGTCGCCCCGAAGGATTTCCATTTCAGCGGTTGGTCCATCCTGACTCAGATCATCAGTGATAAACTCGGCGACGGTTTCACCGTCCTCATCGACCCAGGCCGTACCGACCTCCCCGGTTCCGTGTTCGAGCGCTGTCTGCTCGAGATTCATCCTCCGAAGGACTTCACGGCCCACGCCGCGAATGTCGACATTCTGCCCTCCATCTCGAAACTCCGGAGCCTTTTCGACAACAGTGACATCGAAGCCGTGATGGGCAAGCCACCAGGCGGTCGTATTGCCTGCGATGCTGGCACCTGTGATAAGAACGCGTACGGACATAAAAATGATCTCCTATTCGCAAAAGAACATCACTTCTGATATATTTGCTCCGTTTTTATTTCTCGAAATTTGCGATGAGCCGCTGAAACAAGGTGATCATCAAATTCGCTTCATCCTCCGAGAAACCTTCCAGACCTTGCCGGTTGGTCTCAATCAAAGCGCTGCGCCCGATCGCAGCGGCTTCGCTGCCCTTCACCGTCAGGTGAACCATAGCGGCGCGACGGTCGCTTTCTGAAGGCGTCCGGAAAATCAACTCCATCGCATCAAGCTTATCGAGGAGAGCAACCATTGCGGGCTGCTTGATCGCAGATGAGCGCACGATGTCGCGCTGGAGCATCGGCCCTTTCCAAGATAGTAAGAGAACGGGGCCGATCAGAGCCATTGACAAACCATGCGGGCGAAGAGCGTTGTCCACCAGCCTGTTGAAAACTTTGGCAGCATGGTTTGCTAAGTATCCCGGTGCTACGGCTGCTTCTGGATGGATTTCTTCGTCTTGGTGCGGCATGATCCTTCTTACGCCACCCCCACATATACAGCTAGACAAAAATCACGGAATAGAGGGGTACCGAGGCCACCGCATTTCCTTCATTCGAAGCCTCATCCGAACATTTTCAGGCACGAAAGGTCAAGATCGCCGACAATGTGGTAAACTGGCCGGCTTCCCCGACGGACCTGATCCCGGCGTTCAAGCGCCGTTCTGGCAGTCTGTTCGACCAGCTTACTAGAGATCCCAAGTCGGACCTATCGGAAGTTCGGTCATACGTTCGGAGACCTCCCAAAGTCGCTTACAGGCGACACGATCGAGAGCCTGTGGCGGGATGCGTGCCGGTTGCGGATGTCCGCGTGTCTCGCCAAGGCGATCGGGGCCATAATAACCGCCAGACTTCGCATCCTTCGATGTGGCGGCGAATAGCTGCGGCAAGGCACCTTGTGCGACGGGCTGAAACAGAAACCAAAGGAAGGTTCGCGCCAAACCGTGCACGCTATTTCGACCGGGCGCGTTGTGCAGCAGATCGGTTCGGGAGATTCCCGGGTGCGCCGCTATGCTTGAGACACCCCACCCTGCAGCTCGGCTTCGATCTTGAAGCTCGAGCGCAAACATCAAGCATGCAAGCTTCGACTGGCTGTAGGCCTCCATTGGACGATAGTGCGTCTTAGAGTTGATATCGTCGAAATTTATCTTCCCAGCGCGAGCTGCGACGCTGGACACGGTGACGACACGGGCGTCCGTGCCCTTTGACAGCAGTGGCATCAGTTGAGCGGTCAATGCGAAATGGCCGAGGTAGTTTGTACCGAACTGCAACTCGAAGCCGTCCTGCGTTTCCTGCCGCTCCGGCGGCACCATGATGCCGGCATTGTTCACCAGAACATCTAGACTCTCCCCATCGCTGTTCATCCGCCGTGCGAACGAGAAGACCGAAGAAAGATCCGCAAGATCAAGTTTCTCAAACCGCATAGCGGCATGGGGAACGGCGCGTTGAACGCGCGATACGGCGTCGGCACCTTTTTGAGGATTGCGACCGGCTATGGTCACGTTGCATCCTGCGCGGGCGAGCAACAGCGCGGTTTCGAGCCCTAGTCCCCCCGTTCCTGTCACCACGGCGGACCGTCCGCGCTGATCGGATATGTCGGTCTCGTTCCACTTTGTCATCTCACGCCTCTTTCATCATTTTTGCACTTGGTGTAAAATAAATATCGCACTGAGTGTAATTATACAAGAGGCTGTAGTGGAGAAATTTGAGCATGACGTTGAAGCAGGCGGCGGCCTGCGGGAACGAAAGAAGCGCGAGACAAAAAAACGCATTACCGAACAAGGGATCGCGCTTTTCCTCCAGAAAGGATTCGACCACACGACGCTCGATGAAATCGCTGCGGCCGCGGGAATTTCACGCAGAACCTTCTTCTACTATTTCACGTCGAAGGACGAGATTTTGCTGTCGCTGCAAAGTGGAATTGGCGAAATGCTGGCCGATGCCGTGCGAAAGGCTCCCGCAACCGCGACGCCGATCGGCGCGGTACGGGACGCGGTGGTAAGCGTCTGTAATGCAATCCCGACGAATGACATGATCGAGATGGATCGGTTGATGCGAACAAGTCCAAGCATTCAAGCACGCAAACAGGCATCATACGTCCAGCAGGAAGGTGAGATCTACGAAGCACTCAAAGAGCGGTGGCCCGAGCCCGAGCGATCAACGGCATTACGTGTCGTCGCCATGCTCTCCGTTGGAGCGATGCGCATTGCTGGAGACATCTTCAACCTGGAGAAAGGCGCGCGGCCAATGGCCGAGCTTCTTCAGGAAGCATTCGGCAGCGTTGTCCGGGAGGTCCAATCAGGCGACACGCATGCGTGATCGCGGCGTCGTTTTGAAGGCTTGCCGATAAGCGTTCGAGAAGGCGCTCTGCGATGTATAGCCGACGCGTCTGGCAATCTCGTCGACGGAGTTCGAGTCTTTGCGCAATAGGGCTCTCGCGAGAGTGAGCCGCCAGTAGCGAAGATAGGCGAGTGGCGGTCTCCCGACCTGTTGGCTGAACTGCGCAGAAAACGCTGCTCGTGACATTCCGGCTACCTCTGCTAGCGCAGCAACTGTCCACGGTGATGCGACTTCGCGGTGGACGGCGCGTAACGCGCGTCCGAGACGTGGATCGGAGATGGCCCCGAGCCACCCCGTCAGACCTCGATCACCGTCATGCGACAGCGTCCGCAACGCTTCCACCACAAGGACGTCTGCGAGGCGGGCGGCGAAGATACCGGTGCCCATGGCACCTCGCAGGATTTCTTTGCTAATCATGTCGAGAACAGCTGCGATAGCCCCCGCCCCGCTGGCCTCCCGCCCTACGAGCAAGAACCCAGGGAGCATGTCGAGAAGGAAATCGCCATTCTCGTCAGGGAAAACTATTGAACCGCCAATCGCAACGACCCCGTCTCTGGATCCCACTCTGGCAAAGTCTGAACCCCTTTCCGGAAAAAGAAACGTTCCATTTTGCGGTTCCAGTTCAGGATCGCTCGCAACAACGTATGACGTTCGACCCAATAGGCAGACATCACCTTTCTTCATAAGGCAGCGTGGCTCGTTCTCCGTGAGGATCCACTGTTCGCCCTCGAGGACCGCGACAAACTTGAGGCGGTTTGCGGCCGGGAATGCGAATGCCCACGGTCCACCTGCCTCCATGCGGGTGCGCCTCACCACCTGAGCGCCCAGTACCTCGAGGACGTCAGACAGCGGATCCCGCTCCATCGTAGACGATCGCAACAAAAATATGGACCTCTTCGCATAGATGCTCTCGAAGCATTGATCTAGATTCCGCTAACCAAAGTCCAGAGGAGAACGATCATGAGCATCGAAAATAAAGTCGTGGTCATAACCGGAGCGAGCAGCGGCATCGGCCGGGCAACGGCAAAGCTGCTGGCGGAAAATGGCGCATTCGTGGTGCTTGGCGCGAGAAGACTGGAGCCGCTGAAGGTTGTAGCCGATGAGATCTTAGCCTCAAACGGCAGGGTCGCTTTCAAGGCGACGGACGTTTGCAAGCGAGCCGACCTGGAAGCCTTGGTTTCGCTCGCCGTCCAGAAAGGCGGCAAGCTTGACGCGATCGTCAACAATGCGGGCGTCGGCCCGATTTCACGCTTCGATGACCTGCGAGTCGAAGACTGGGATCTGATGATCGACGTGAACCTGAGAGGAACGCTTTATGGGATTGCCGCATCGCTACCGGTTTTCGCTCGGCAAGGCTTCGGGCACGTCATCAACGTGATATCGACGGCCGGGCTGAAGATCGTGCCGACCATGGGTGTCTATGCGGCGACAAAGAATGCCGTCCGGACCGCTACGGAGGCCTTGCGCCAGGAGGCGGGACCGAACCTTCGCGTCACCGAAATCTCGCCTGGAATGACCGCGACCAACTTTGGCGAGAGCATTACGGACTCGGTCATGAGGAAAAAGATCCAGGATGATCTAGGTGCGATTGCGATGCCGGCGGACGCTATCGCCCGCGGTATTCTGTTTGCTATCGAACAGCCGCCCGAGGTCGACGTCGGCAGCATCGTTATCCGCCCGACAGCACAGGGATGATGGTGCAGGCTATTTATGCGAGATTGTTTTGGTACCAAACCGCACGATGCGCCGCAGCGGGCCGATGTAGCCTGCTACCCGCGCCTTGCGCTGTACCCGTTTGCCCCGCCATCAGAGGTCCCTCTGAGATTCGAAGAGGCTGCATGACTATGCCGGCAAGCTCTTCTGCTTGAGGGCCCCGAAATTTGGCAAGACTTTACGTCCTATCGGACCTCCAAGCGGGCCCGTTGATCCTTGTCCGCAACGGTTAGATCTTTCACACGCACAGATTATGGCAACGGACCATGTTGCGGCGAGACAACGGTCAGCGACCAGAGGAAGAAAAGCTTCTCACTTCAGCGGCACTGGAAGAGGTAGTCCAAAGCGTTGATCGAAAAGCTGTCTGCAATGTCCGTGCAAGGCGACAACAGACGGTCAACGACAAACGTGATCACAACTCATGTTTAGAAGGTCGTGGATATGTCCCATCAATGCAACTCAGAGATGAAATAAGGGTTCTTGCTCGAAAAGGGAGACGGCCCAATGTTGTCATCAGAGACATGGGTTGGAGGCAAGCCCAAAAAAGCTTGTTTACTGGTTTGAGCCTCAAAGGCAAGGCAGTATGAAGTAGTGACTTTTCGTTGCATTGCATGCGGTTAACTCGACTCTTATGCATTGAGCAAGCAATAGACCAAAGACAATCGACGCTTCAGCTCTTCTCCCTGTAGAAGATCATTCCGCCGTGGTGCAGCGTGTCGCTGTCGACGAAGGTGCCGTCGGCGGTGAAGCCCGTGTCGTCCCAGTAGTCGATCTGCGTGCCGGTCACACGATAGCGGCCCTGATAAGCGCTGCGGCGGGCTCCGCGAGCTTCGTCGTAGCGGCCGCTGGGAAGCAGCTCTTGACGGATGCGACCGTCACTTGTCACCCACATGCCGAGATAGGGATGCCTCTGCGGCTGGGCCTCGGTGCTGATGTCGGTGTTTGTTGCTGTGTTGAGTTGGGTGGGCATGGTGTCCTCTGCCTTTACGCTGTGGACCACCGCGCCGACAGACACGGCGGTGACGATGATGGTGGCGGCGATGAAGAGAAGGGGATTTCTCATCGACGCTTCTCTTCGGGTTGTGTCGCTGGGCGTTCCCCGGCGGGCTGACCCCCGTTTGATTCTCGCCGCTCGCGGAAGAGATCCGACAAGGCCTGGGAGGCCGCGATCGCTTTCGGAAAGCCGGCCGGCACGGTTACCATGTAGATGACCTCTTTGAGCTCTTCCTCCGGCACGCCGATGTTAAGCGCATAGCCGGCATGAACCCTCATGAAAGCCGTCTCGCCGATGGCGGCGAAGGCTGCCACTGCGGCGAGCTGGCGTGTCCGATTGTCGAGACCCGGCCGTGACCAGACGTCGCCGAGGGCATAGGCTTCAGTCGCATCGGCCAGGAACGGGAACTCCGTCCGCATGCGCTCGAGCGTCGGCTGAGTTGTCCCGTTGTTAAGACTACGGATGACCGCAGACCCGCGATCGCGCCTTTCCTCCGTCGTCTCGGCGAAAGCGGCTTCAGGAAAGAGGCCGAGAAGCGGGAGGGCGGCGGCCGCTGCGACATGGGATCCAATCTGCTTGAACATGATATTCTCCTTTTGCTGCCTTATTGCGTCGTGGCCGGTCAGAATGCCGCCCTGGTCGGACGAACGACGATTTCGTTGATGTCGACATCCTCGGGTTGCTCGATAGCAAAGCGAACCGCGCGACCGATCGCATCGGGTGTGAGTGCAATCGCGCGGTATGCCTTCATGCCTTCAATCGCTGTTGGGTCGGTGATCGTGCTGGCCAGCTCGCTTTCCACGACGCCGGGATGGATGCAGGTGACGCGCAGCTTGTCGTTTTCCTGGCGCAGACCATCGGAGATCGCCCGGACCGCATATTTCGTGGCGCAATAGACGGCCGCGGTCGGTACTACCTGAAGCGCGCCGATCGAGGCGATGTTGATGATCTGGCCCGAGCCGCGCTCGGTCATCTCCTGCAGAACGGCGGCGATACCGTAGAGCACGCCCTTGATATTGACGTCGATCATCGTGTTCCACTCGTCAACCTTCACCGAGGCCATCGGCGAAAGCGGCATGACGCCCGCATTGTTGACGATGACGTCGATCCGCCCAAATTCCTGCCGGGCAGCCTCGGCGAATGCCGCGACGTCGGAACGATCGGTCACATCGACCTTCCGCGTCATGACCTTTCCGCCGGCCGCACGGATATCTAGGGCGACGGCTTCCAGACGATCGGTGCGACGTGCGCCGAGAACGACGGTAGCACCAGCCTTGGCCAGTTCGTGGGCGATGCCGACCCCAATGCCGCTGGAGGCGCCGGTGATAAGAACAACCTTGTCCATAACTTTCTCCTCTTGCATCCGCTTGATGCGGTAGCCAGAAGAATACGCATTCGGCATTGTCGCGATAAGCCATCTAAGTGCTCATGCGGAAGTAAGGAGAACTAACCAATGCAGCCGGACATCAATGCACTCTCCGTCTTTGCTCTCGTTGCAGAGGAGAAAAGCTTTCGCGCTGCAGCCGAACGAATGGGCGTCACCCGTTCGGCCGTCAGCCAGACGATCCGTAGGCTCGAAGAGACGATCGGCATCGCGCTCGTCAGCCGGACGACACGCAGCGTGGCGTTGACGGAGGCCGGCAAACGGCTCTACGCTAATGCCGCGCCCGCGCTGCGGGAAATGCGGGGCGCGATCGAGGCGGTCGCCAACATTCATGGCCAAGCACGTGGAAAGCTGACACTTGCGGTTTCATCGATTGCCGAGAGCTTCCTGTCCGGGCCGCTGCTCGCCGCGTTCCTTGAGGAAAACCCGGAGGTGACGCTGCATGTCACCGTCACTGACGAGGAGTTCGACATCGTCGCGGAAGGTTTTGATGCTGGGGTGCGGCTCGGCGAAGTGATTGCCCAGGACATGATCGCCGTGGCTGTTTCGGGCGAGCAGCGCCAGCTGGCGGTGGCGTCGCCGGACTATCTCGAGAGGTTCGGGACGCCCAATCACCCGAGCGAACTTGCAAGCCGCCGCTGCATCGGTTGGCGCCGAGACGCGAACGTCGCGCCTTATCGCTGGGAGTTCGAAGAAAAGGGTCGCGCTTTCTCCGTGGCCGTGGCCGACACGGTCACGACGACGGACATGGCGTTGATGATCAAGCTCGCCTCCGCAGGC
Organism: Rhizobium sp. Leaf311; assembly: GCF_001423445.1. Classification (NCBI taxonomy): domain Bacteria; kingdom Pseudomonadati; phylum Pseudomonadota; class Alphaproteobacteria; order Hyphomicrobiales; family Rhizobiaceae; genus Rhizobium; species Rhizobium sp. Leaf311. The sequence continues at coordinate 50,005 of NZ_LMNZ01000017.1, forward strand.
GCCGGCATCAGCTTCGGAATGGAGGACAGTTTCCGGACGTCGATCGCACGCGGCGAACTGGTGCCGATCCTCCAGGACTTCTGCCCCCGCTTTCCAGGCTTCTTCCTCTACTACCCCAGCCGCCGCAACATGGCGCCGAAACTCAGAGCGCTGGTCGAGCATTTGCGCCGAGTGGCCGGTTAGCTGAGGTTATGACATTCCACCTTTCAACCGATAGGCGCGCTTAAACGACGGCGTATATGAGGATCGAACGGTAGTCGCACCTCGGAAGTGAGAATAATCTCAGCGTTGAACACCTTTAGCTCGCACCGTCGACTTGAGGGGAATCGAACAGTCGTTCAGCCAGATAATGACGTTGGTTGAATTGATGAGACTAGCAGCAGTTTATTTCTGCAATGAAAGTGAGTACCGGGTATACCGGCGTTCGCCGGTCCGCGTAAGTGCGCCGATCTCCACAAGCTGCTGAAGGTCGCGTGTTGCTGTAGCGCGGGATGTATCTGTGATCGAAATGTAGTTTTCCGCACTTAGCCCCCCCTTGAAGCCTGCCGTACCTTCCTTGAATATACGCGCGACTACCTTTTCCTGCCGCGCGTTCAACCGGTCTCGAAAACGATCATAGAACTTTGCTTTTTGAATGAAGAACTCTATGCGCTCAAGCGTCGCCCGTTGAGCATCCAGGATCGTTTCTGAAAAGAAAATGATCCAATCGGTGATATCGAGCGTACGTTGGTGCCGCTCAAGCTCGGAGTAGTAGGCCTTCCGGCTCTTCTCGATCGTAAAGGCGAGTAAAATGAGGCTTGGCTGCCCTATGTTCTGCGCCAGGGATTTTTCAGCGAGAGCGCGCCCGAGCCGGCCATTGCCATCCTCAAATGGATGTATGCTTTCAAAATAAAGATGGCCTACTGCAGCGCGCGTCAAAGCTTGGAGCGACGTTTGACCATCTGGCCCGGATTGATTGAACCATCCGATGAAGGTCTCCATCTCAGCGGCAACCTGGCGAGACGGGGGGGCCTCGAAGTGGATTGTGGGCTTGTCCAATCGACCTGACACGATCTGCATGGCGTCTTCATGCGTCCGGTAAGCACCAACCGTTTCAATGTATCGGTTTCCCGCCATCAGCATTGAGTGCCAGTGGAACAGTCCTTCATGACGCAGCGGCATATGCCAGCTTCGATAGACATCCGCCATCATCTCGGCGATCCCCCGCTCTTGTGGGCTGATCTGTCTATCATCAGTGCTTAGGCCGAACTGCCGACGGAGCGATGACTGAACACTCACGCGCTCCAGAAATTCCCCCTCAATCTCTGAGGTCTTGACCGCCTCGTCGCTCAGCAATTCAATGCGAAGTTGGTTGCTGTCCTCCTCGTTGAAATGCCGGACAGCACCGATAACCTCGCCGGCGGATTGCAAGAATTTCTGCTCCAACGGTACCAGGCTTGCGGTGTCATACCTGAAGTTTGGCCAATCGGCGTTCTGCCAGTTCCATTTCATGAGTTATAGCCGCCTTCTCTATAACTCACAATTATTCGAAGAAATGAGCTATTGCAAGCCCATCTATTGCTCAGCACCACAATCTGTAGCTCTCCATTCAAAAGAGAGCCTATTTCCGCTCGCCCTCGGCATTGGTGCCGAAAGGAATGGAATGAGCATGACGAAACACGACTTTTCATCAAGACATTTTCAGCGGAAATTTCGGAGTTCTGCGAGCTTCGTTTCGCTCCGATCGCATCCAGGCGAGTGTTGAAGACTATACGGCCTTATCTGGCCAGTTTGATTATCTACCGGAAATCGCCTCCGTGTATGAATGGTCATATCGACTGGACGATGGTCGGTCAGGCCTGTGGGATCGTGCTAAGGCTGCTTCCTCGACTGACTTCCGTCTACCCCCACTATCCATCCCAAGAATTCACCGGATCGGTGTTCCAAAACCAGGCACAATACGGTCGGTCATCCTAAATTGACATTAGCGACCCAAAACGCGCGCGATTCTCTCGACTGAAGATGTGTAGCGACACCGGCCGGGAAAGAAGGTAGCCTTGTAGATCTGTGCAACCAAGTGCGATCAAGAAATCTCTTTGACCCACTGTCTCGACACCTTCAGCGGTGACGGCTTTACCGAGCGATCTGCTCAAAGCTATGATTGCTGAAACGATCGCTGTGCCCTCTGCTCTCGTCCCAATTAAGTCGACGAAGGATTTATCTATTTTAATTCGGTCCACATCGAAGTTGATCAGGTGGCTTAGCGATGAGAAACCAGTACCAAAATCGTCAAGAGCTATCTTAACACCGATTGATCGGAGCGATCGCAGATTAGCCCTGGTGATTTCCTCAGAACTAAGGAGAGCGGCTTCGGTGACCTCTAGTTCCAGTCGATGAGGAGGCAAACCAGCCTCAATCAGGACTTTTTCCACTTGAGAGGCGAAGTCCGGCTTCCGCAGTTGCGAGGGCGATATGTTAACTGCAATTGAGATTGGCGAGGACCACGTCGCTGCGGCGCTGATCGCCTCCTGCAGAACCCTAGCGCCGAGGGTGTTGATCAATCCACTGTCTTCAGCGATCTGAATGAACCTATCAGGCGTCAGAAGGCCGTGTTGCGGATGCCGCCAACGTACCAAGGCTTCAGCACAAGTCAAAGCTCCAAAACTATCAGCTGCATGTACTCCCTGCAGATAAACCTCCAGCTGCCCCACATCTTTTAAGGCGACCGGCTGATGTTGAAGTCCAGGTTCTTGCAGCAAAAGCTCGAGATCACTGCGCAGTGACTCTCTTTCCTGAACCTGAAGATCCATGCGTAGGTCATAAGCTATCAACCGGCCCCGTCCCTGAGACTTTGCTTCATAGAGAGCCAGGTCCGCGCATCGAAGCATTTCAATCTGATCGAACCCGGCATCTTTCCCATGGACTATGCCGATTGAACATCCGATGGTCGCTTTGACGCTATCCTGCTTGAGGGCGAACGGCTTACTCAGCGCCTCAATAATCGCTTGGCAGATGTCAGGTCCCGCACTGCCATCAAGCGCGCAGGATGGAAACAGCAACGCGAATTCGTCTCCGCCTAAACGGGCTAACGTGTGGTCGGTACTTATAATGCCTTCTATCCGCTGGACGACTTTAATAAGGAGTTCGTCTCCAACAGGATGGCCATGTTCATCATTCACCTGTTTGAATTTATCCAGGTCAATGAGGGCAAGTGAAGTCTCGTTGCTCGTAAGCTTTTCTCCATTGCTGAGGCAATGTTTCAGACGCTCATTGAACATTGCTCTGTTAGCCAGTCCCGTGAGAACGTCATGATTTGCGAGATGACGCGCATATAGCTCGCTTTCAGTGAGTTTCTTCATGCTTCGGCGAATGCCGATAATTAGTGCGAAGAAAAGTGCGAGAAATGTTATCGCGGCCAAAGAAAGCATTGGCGTTAAACGGCCAATGACCCGCGTTCCAGGTAGGTCAGGTTCCCAGATTATAAAACCAATTGGCTCACGCGTTGACGTGGACTCAATCTGAAATGCAACTTCATTCAATTCCTGATCTGCTGCCCTGGCGTATCGCGCACCAATCAATCCTTGCTCACGACTGAGCGCATCAAGGGCCTTTCCATCCAGGAAGCGAAACGCAATAAGATAGAGTCTGGTAGGTGCTTTGGATTGGGAAGATGTATAGGGCTTGACCGGCACAACTCCGGCTACGGCCGGGCGTCCTTCAATCCGAAGCAATGAGGCTCGGTTTGGCACATCTCCCAGAAGTCCCCAGTTCGACGATACCCCAACATCGAGTTGTTTCTGTAGACCCTCTATCATCGGCTGGATGAGCGGACGTATCCATTTGAAACGCTTGACGATTGAAGGGTCTGTGTCGAAGGGCATGGAGCCGTCAGATGCAACGATGAACGCCGCGTCATAGCCAAATAGATTGGTAGCTAATTCTCTAAACGATGCAACAGCTGTTGGCTTGGTAGATTCTTGGTATCTGAACTCGACCGGCGGCATATCTAAGCTTGATATGTCATTGACACGCAGCAACGTGTCGAGACCGGCCTTCATCAGGCGGACTTCGTTAGATACACGTTCAACCTGATCGAGTAAGCGGGTGTTCACGAGCTGGCGCTGACGATCTAGTGCAGCTGCATCACTTTCGGTGCCGGCCCAGATAGCTGCTATTACTACGAGCGCAACAATTCCAAGCCCGCTTGTTGTGAGAAGTAGGAGAATGAGCCCAGGAGATACCGGTGCTTTACGGAAAATCCTAGAGATGCGGTTATCAGCAGTCACGTAGTGTTCCTCACAACGTAAGGAGCTTACTGGGAATAGATTACAAAATTCTTTTTGAAGATAGTCTAAATTAGCGAAAAACTTTAGGGGCTCTGTAATTTTTAAAGTGTTCAATGCGGCATCTACCGGTTCATTTTGTTGGAGATCGCAATGAACAAGTTGCAACAGGCGTTTGGTATCGTAATCATGTGCTCAGTTGGTGCTGCTCTACCAACACCTGCGACATCAACGCAAACGGGGTCAGTTGTCAAAATCGCCGTAGAAGGTGCGTTTCCGCCGTTCAACTATCTCGACTCCAACAAACAGCTTCAAGGTTTTGATGTAGATCTGGCGGGTGCCCTGTGCGAGGCGGCTAAGCTCAAATGCGAGTTCGTGATACAGGAGTGGACCGAAATGATCCCGAACCTTCTGGCCAAGCGTTATGATGCAATCGTTTCGTCGATGTCTATGAGCTTGGAACGAAAACAGAAGGTCGCATTCACGCGCAAATACTATGATAGCCCCTCGGTGTTCATAGCCAAAAAAGATGTTGGTCTTGATGGGACGAAACTGAAAAATGTTCGTTTAGGCGTCACCGCCGGGACCTCACAAGAGGCCTATACCAAAAAGTTCTTCTCGGACGCTTCAATTAGGATTTTTGCTGCGTCCCCAGAGCTCTATAAAGGACTGGCCGACGGGGAGGTCGACCTCATCTTGGAGGACAAACTGGCTGTTTACGATTGGTTGGCGAACACTAAGGCGGGTACCTGCTGCGAATTCAAAGGCGCAGATATCAAAGACGCTGAGTTTTTCGGTGAAGGCGCAGGCATCGCCGTTAGACCAGACGATAAAGAGTTGCTGACAAAACTGAACGCTGCGCTCGATAAGATACAAGCCAATGGCGCGTATGATGCAATGAACGCTAAATACTTCCCCTTCAGTATTCAGTAATCTCAAGTTCACTGCAATTGAAAAAGAAATTGAGGATGGGCAGCTAGACCTGAGCTGAGCATTCCTAGCCATCGCCTTGAAAGGACCTGAACCAACGCTCTCTTGTACCAGTCGCGCTCATCTGACCAATATAGCTCTGAAATCATTTACATTCACGTTGGTTGGCCCGCAGACAAACAGATCCCCAATAGCAGAAAAGGCAGGGTAGCTATCATTAGCCAACAGCCGCGCATCGCCGTTGACTTGCTTCTCTAAGAGCCGTTTGACGCTCGTGCCATCAGCGAAGGCGCCCGCATTGTCTCCAGAGCCGTCTATGCCATCGGTGTCGGCGGCGAGTGCATGGACATCAAGTCCATTGATCGCCATCGCAAGAGACAGCGCGAATTCTCCATTGCGTCCACCTTTACCACCTCTCTCCCGAAGCGTCACTGTCGTTTCGCCTCCAGACAACACTACGCAGGGTCGGATGAAAGGACTGTCGTGCAACGCGATCTCACGTGCTATGGCCGCGTGTACAAGGCCAACATCTCGCGCTTCGCCCTCCATGCAATCAGATAGTATAACTGGCGTGACACCTGAAACTCGCGCAAGCGCCGCCGCTGCTTCAAGCGCAATTCTTGAAGACGAAACAATGTGGTGGCTGTGTCCGGCAAAGATTGGATCCGCTGGGCTCGGTGCATCGGATGCATCCGATGCTATAAAACTCAGTATCGGTGCCGGTAGTTTCAGCCGATACCGTGCAATAATTTCCCCGGCATCATCGCGGGTGCTCAGGTTGGGGATCGTCGGACCGGACGACACCAGCGCCGTGTCATCTCCAGGAATATCGGATACTACGAAGCTAATCACCCTCGCCTTCGTTAATGCCGCCAACCGCCCACCTTTAATTGTTGAGAAACGCTTGCGGACGGCGTTCATGGCCAAAATCGGAGCACCCGATGCTAGTAGTTCCTCATTTAGAGCTATTTCGTCGGCAAGAGCAAACCCTACCGGCGGTGCTGGTAAGAGCGCAGATCCCCCACCGCAAATCAAGGCGATCACAATATCATTGCTAGATAGGTTGCATACAGAGGTCTTTAGACGTTCGGCCGCCTTAAGACCGGCACTGTCTGGCACAGGATGAGCGGCACTGATGACCTCGATTCTGTCTGTGTCACACTCGTAACCATAAGGGGTAACGACCAAACCTGTCAGCGGGACGTCCCAAAGACTTTCCAGCGATTGCGCCATTTGCGCCGCCCCTTTGCCCGCGCCTACGACTACGACGCGTCCGCCATAAGGCGGGCGCGGGAGAAGATCTTTAATCCTGTTTAAAGGACTGGCGGCCTCGATTGCTGCTTCGTATAAAGATGTAAGGAACAGGCGGGGACTTGTGATCATGATCAATCGCTCCCGTACTTGGACCAATGGCCGGAATACCTCATATTGCGTTGATCAGGGCAGAGTGATCTTTGTCACCCAAGCCTTTGTCCAATGCGCCGTTCATCACCTGATGAACCATCGCGGTGTTGGGCAGCATAAGCTCAAGCAGCCGTGCAGATTCGAGCGCGAGCGAAATGTCCTTATGGTGCAGGCTCATCCGAAAGCCGGGCTCGAACGTTCCATTGATCATACGTTCGCCGTGGACCTCCAGTACGCGGGACGACGCAAAGCCGCCCATTAATGCCTTGCGCACGATGGAGGGGTCTGCACCAGATTTCTTTGAGAAGCGAAGGGCCTCTGAAACGGCCTGAATATTGAGAGCAACCACAATCTGGTTGGCGACCTTGGCAACCTGACCGTTCCCGACAGCACCGATCAGGGTGATGTTCTTGCCCATCTTTTCGAACAGTTCCTTTGCGCGCTCGAAAACATCCGGTTTGCCGCCGACCATAATGGTCAGCGATGCGGCCTTGGCGCCAACTTCACCACCTGACACCGGCGCGTCGAGGTAATCGCATCCCAGCGCTTCAATACGGGCGGCAAAATCCTTTGTCGCAATCGGTGAAATAGAGCTCATGTCGATGACGAGCTTTCCCGTATCAAGACCGTGTGCGACGCCATCGTCATCGAAGAGAACGCTTTCCACATCGGGCGTGTCAGGCAGCATCAAAATCACGATGTCGGCGCTGCGCGCCACCTCCGCAGCCGAAGTGCAGGCCGTCGCACCGCTTTCAACGAGGTGGTTCGACACGGGTTTGACCCTGTGAAGATAAAGCTCATGTCCGGCATCGATCAAATGCTGCGCCATCGGGCGGCCCATGACTCCCAGGCCGATAAATCCTATCTTCATAGCTCAGTCCTCCTGTTGATATGCTTTCAACCAGCCAAGGCCTGCACTGGTAGTCGACGCCGGTCGGTATTCGCAGCCGACCCATCCGTCGTAACCAAGTTCATCCAGCCGCTTGAAAATAAAGTCGTGGTTGATCTCGCCCGTCCCCGGCTCATGCCTTCCGGGATTATCGGCGATCTGAACGTGGCCGACCTTGTCGAGCAGGCGCTCAAAGGTCGCGACGAGATCGCCCTGCATGATTTGCATGTGATAAAAATCATATTGGATCAGCAGGTTGGAATGCCCGACACGGTCCATGATCCGCTCGGCCTGATCGGTGTTGGTGACGAAATATCCGGGTATGTCGCGGGTGTTGATGGGCTCGAAGACAAGGGCAATTCCGGCATCCGCCAGACGTTGCGCCGCGTGCCTGAGATTGCCGACGAGCGTGTCTTTCAGAACCTGTTGATCGACACCGGGCGGTTGAATGCCGGCCAGACAATTGATCTTTCGGCATCCCAGAACTTTTGCATAGCGGATTGCCGTTTCCACGGACATCTCAAATTCGGAGACCCGCTCCGGCAGGCAGGCGATGCCGCGCTCGCCTGCGGCCCAGTGGCCTGGCGGCAGGTTGAACAGGGCCTGCGTCAGATTGCACCTCTTGAGCTCCGCTGCAATTCTCTCTGGAGCCTCCTCGTAGGGGCTTACATATTCCACTGCCGCAAATCCATCGGTAGCAGCAGCGGCAAACCGATCCATGAACGGATGTTCGGTGTAAAGCATGGACAGGTTGGCGGCGAATTTCGGCATCGGCAATGGCCTCAAACTTGGTCTGCGCGCAGGCGGTGCAGCATGCGCTTGTTGCGGGGGTCGGGGTTCGGAACGGAAGAGATCAATCGTTTCGTGTAAGGCTGCGAGGGGGCGGTGCAGATGGTTTCCGCGTCACCCACCTCAACGATCTTGCCTTTGTGCATGACCGCGACGCGGTCGCAGAAATAGCGGACCACCGAGATATCGTGTGAAATAAAGATAAAGCTGAGATTGAGCTGCTTTTGAATGTCGAGCAGGAGGTCGAGGATCTGGCTCCGGATCGAGACGTCGAGCGCCGAGGTCGCCTCGTCGGCGACGATGACCATCGGGTTGACGGCAAGCGCCCTTGCAATGCCGATCCGCTGACGCTGGCCACCGGAGAAGGCATGTGGGTACCTCTCCATCGCCAGTGGATCGAGCCCGACATTTTGTAGAAGTTCGGCAACGCGCGTCTCCACCGCTTTGCCGGACATGCCACCGGCGATGACCAGAGGATCGCCGATGATCTGCTTGACCGTCATGCGTGGGTTGAGCGATGCAAACGGATCTTGAAAGATGAGACGCACATCCTGATGGTAGCGGCGCAGACCCACTTTGCCCAGTGACGTGACGTCGATCGGTGCCGCATCGGCTTTTTCGCGATAGGCGATCGTCCCGGAGGTCGGCTCGACAATGCGCAGTATCATCCGTCCAAGTGTGGTTTTGCCCGAGCCGCTTTCACCGACAATGCCGAGATTTTCGCCGGCAAACAAATCGAGATTTGCGTCATCCACGGCCACCAGACCGCGACCGCCACTCCGCGAAAACAGTCCAGATGGTGCGCCGTAAATTTTGGAAAGATTGCGCACCGAAAGGATCGGAGACACGTTGGCTGTCAGCGACGCCGGCAGCCTGCGGATCGCCGCTCCGCTTTCAAGCTTGACCGTCGCTTCCAGAAGCTGCCGAGTGTAGGGGTGCTGGCTGTCGTGAAAAATCTCGTCTACCGGGCCTTTTTCGACTATCTTTCCAAAGCGCATAACAGCGACCTCATCCGCGACTTCGGCAACGATGCCCATGTCGTGGGTGATGAGCAGCATCGCCATGCCGCGCTCGACCTGCAGCCGCTTGATGAGATCGAGGATTTCGGCCTGCGTCGTCACATCCAGCGCCGTCGTCGGCTCATCGGCAATCAGGACTTCTGGGTCGCAGGCAAGCGCCATGGCAATCATCGCCCGCTGGCGCATTCCGCCGGAAAACTCGAACGTGTACCGGTCGGCCATCAGTTCCGGTTGCGGGATCTCCACCTGCCGCAGCAGTTCGATACAGCGCTCCCGGGCCTGCTTCTTCGACACGCGTCGATGCAAGCGCACAGCTTCGATGATCTGTGAGCCGATGGTGTGGACCGGCGATAACGAACTCATAGGTTCCTGAAAAATTAGGCCGATCCGTCCACCGCGAATGGCCAGAACTTCGCGACTGCTTGCTGCAAATTTCGCGACATCGACAGGACCGTTTGGCCCACTGAGGACGATCTGGCCACCGGTCATCTGTCCGGGCTTGTCAATGATCCGCATCAGGGCACGGGCCGTCACCGATTTGCCTGAACCGCTCTCTCCCACCAGTGCAAGCGTCTTTCCAGGTACAAGGTCGAAACTGACTTTGCGAACGGCATGAAGTACATGGGTTCTGAGATGGAAATCGACGGACAGGTCTTTGACCGCCAGCAAAGTTTCGGGCTTTGTCATCTCACGTCCTCTCAGCTGTCGTAGGGGTCGGCTGCATCGCGCAGGCCATCGCCGAAGAAATTGAAGGACAGCACAGCCAGCACGACCGCAAGGCTGGGCCAGATCAACAGCCACGGGGCGGTAGCAACCGTGCGCACGTTCTGTGCGTCCTGCAACAGCACACCCCAACTGACGACCGGTGGTTTCAGTCCGACACCGAGAAACGATAGTGAGGTTTCAGCAACGATCATGGTGGGAATGGCAAGCGTCACCACCGCCAGAATGTGGCTGGTCAGAGATGGTAGGATGTGGCGGAATATGATCCGCCGTTCCCCGGCACCGTCCAGCCGTGCAGCCGTCACGAAATCATCGCCGCGTAGAGCGAAAAATCGTCCTCGAACCTCGCGCGCTAAACCGGTCCAGCTCAACAGCGAAACGATCAGCGTGACGACGAAGTAGACCGATAGCGGCGACCAGGTGAGGGGTATGGCGGCGGCCAGCCCCAGCCAGAGCGGTATGGTCGGCATCGCGCTGACGATCTCGATGACGCGTTGAATAAGCGTGTCCACCCAGCCGCCATAATAGCCTGAGATTGCGCCCATCACGACGCCGAGCGTCAATGAAATGGCGACTCCTATAAGGCCGATGGACATGGAAACACGGGTTCCATAGATCAGTCGGCTCATGAGATCTCGTCCGAGCCGGTCCGAACCCAGCAGATACATCGGGTCACGGGCGTTCAGCGGACCGACCAGATGCGTTTCCAGCGGAATGATGCCCCACAGCTTGTAGGGTGCACCTTTGACGAAAAATCCGATGGGAATGATTTTTGTGTCGTCGACGACGAAGCTGCGGCGAAGGGCTCTCGGCTCGATCTCGATCTTGTAGCCCTTCACATGTGGCAGAAATTGCGACCCACCATCGGCAGTCGGTGCAAACAGCGCAATGCGTTGCGGCGGCGCAAAGGTGTATTGCGGGCGCGACGTGTTCGGCAGGCTCGGTGCCAGAAACTCGGCAAAGGCACCGATGAGATAAAGCAAAAGAATGATGCCTGCGGCAAAGGCGGCGACCTTGTGACGGAAGAAGCGCTGACGGATGAGCGTCCATTGCCCCGCAGCCTCCAGGCTTGCTACCTTGCGCCCGGACTTCAACGGGCTGATGGCCGGGCCGGTTTCCAGTGCGACGGTTGGGTTCTGGTTGATAGTCATGGCCACCCCCTCAATTGAACCGGATGCGGGGGTCGAGCACCGCAAGCAATATGTCTGAGATCAGCATGCCCACCAGTGTCAGCACGCCCATCAGGAGAATGAAACTTCCGGCCAGATACATGTCCTGACCGACCAGCGCCCGCAACAGAAGCGGTCCGGCCGTTGGAAGGTTCAGCACGATGGCGGTGATGGTAACGCCGGAAACAAGGTCGGGCAGTACCCAGCCGATAGAGCTGACGAAAGGGTTGAGAGCGATGCGGACGGGGTATTTCACGATAACCTTGCGCTCGGGCAAACCCTTGGCGCGGGCCGTGATGACATAGGGCTTGCTTAATTCGTCCGACAGGTTTGCCCGCAGAATTCTGATCATGGCAGCAGTGCCCGACATGGCGATGACGATCACCGGTATCCACATATGGCTGAGCATGTCCTGAAATTTTGCGATGCTCCACCGCGCATCTACGAAGGCGGGAGAAAATATCCCGCCAACGCTTTGGCCTAAAAACCGGTAGCTCGCATACATCAGCGTCAGCGCCATGATGAAGTTCGGAACGGCCAGCCCGATGAAGCCGAGGAGCGTAAAGGCATGGTCGCCGAAGGAATGGCGCCTGACCGCGGAATAGATCCCGATTGGGAGCGATATCGCCCAGACCAGCAGTAGGCTTGCAAGCGAGATCAAAAGTGTCGAACCCATCCGGTCCCAGATCAGGGTCGATACCGGCTGGTTCCACTCGAAAGAATATCCGAAATCGCCACGGGTCAGTATTCCGCTGATCCATACGAAATACTGGACATAGACCGGTTGATCGAGACCATATTGCGCGCGCAGGCGCGCAATCGTCGCCTCGTCAAGATTCTGCCCGCCATCGGCCATGGTGGAAAGAAGTGAGGTCAGATAATCGCCGGGTGGCAACTGAATGATTATGAATGCGATCAAGGACATGCCGAATAGGGTCGGTATCATGTAAATAACGCGCTTCGCCACATATGTCAGCATGGGTTCCTCCCGCTACATGCTATCCGGCTTATGATTGCCAGGTCAGATGAACCGTTTCGAGGTCATGGATGGAAGGCACGGTGATTTGTGCGCGGTTGCCAACGATCTTGCATGACGCCGTCTCGTTTTTCACAAGTGATTTCACCGAGACTGACGTGCGACCCTTCGGCAGTTCGATCGATAGTGTCTGTTCGCCGATCGGATAGACCTCCCGCAAGGGACCTTTCATCATCATCGGGTTGGTGAGGTTGACGAGGAAGATTGCCATCGCATCCTCGTTTTCATAGATGGCGATATCGATGATGCCTTTTCCGTCAACCGTCACACGATGGTCCTGACCAAGAGCCCAATTCACGGCGTTTGCGATCAGCCTGCCGTGATCGGGTGCAAGTACCTTCCAGAAGACTTCGCCGATGTTCCATGGAATGTAGACCACGCGACCTCCATGGCCCGTCTCACGCGCGACCACGGCAGCGCCGCACGGCGCTTTACGTGGGTAGACTTCCTCCATGGGCAGGTCTGGAAAATCGGGAACGTAAAGGAACGGCGTTTCCGCATCCGAATTTGCATCCACTGCAATCATGTGAGTGCCGCCAATGATGCGCTTAGCCCCCTCGTAACCCTCATTCAACGGGTGCGGATCCGACAGCGCGACATAGGTGTTCTTGACAGGCCCACGAGGTGCGGAAGTCAGCGAGGCACCGAAGACATTCGACAGGCCGAAATCATCGCGCCGCTTGCCGACTTCATTATATAGAGAGGTTTCATGCGCGGCCACGACCGACCCGCCGCGCCGCACATACTGCTCGATGGCCGCGCACTGGTCGTCAGACAGATACGTGGCATTGGCAAGGATGATGAGCTTGAACCGATCCAATGCATCCGGGTTCATGACCTGATCGGAAAGGAATTCGAACGGAATGCGTGCTTCCACCAGCGCATGATAAAAGCCAAGATCATTATGTTCAGCAATGTGGCGCTGCTCCGGTGCCCAGTGCCGCAGCGTCGTTGACGGATCGATGATGGCGATTTCGGCGGTTGGCTGCATGCCCTCCAGGTGCGGCTCGATGTCTGCATGGAGATTGAAGGCTTCCGCAACAGGCCGCACCCAGCGGTCATCGGGAACGCAGGCATTGAATTTAGTGAACCAAGGGAAAAGGCCCTGCGCCATGCCATCTTGAATCCAGAGCTTGATTTCCTCGCCGCTCTGGACGGAATCCTTCCATCGATATTCTTCCTCTGGGCCTATGGAGGTGATGAGGCCAACGGGCCGGTCGCGGAACGTTCCACGAATACGTTTACCGTTACGCCCGGCGGACCAGCCGACTTCCACGCCCTGGCGCGCCTGGTGATCGACGAACAGGATCGGGCAATGCTTCTGAATGAGCGAAAGGTCGAATTCCATCAGCGACGATCCACTCATATTCGGGATGAAGCTGGCATGGGGACGGATGGATTTGACTGTCTCGTCCCAATAGACCACGAGTTCTGTGAGAATGCGTCTGCGCCATGCAGCCCAGGCCTGCCACGCCGGATCGGTTGCATCCGGTTTCAACGGCAGATCAAAACCTGTTTCCTGCCTGAAGCGTTTGCGATTGTCTTCGCTGTAGGACACGCCATGCCCCTGCCAGCGGTTGGCGAACACGGCATCAATGTCATATTTGGTCACGATTTCGCTAATGACATCAGTAGTGAAGTCGCGATTATAGCTCCCCAGCGCATCGGTGACGTAGATGCCGGGAAATGCCCAATGCTCACGCGGCCTTCCATCCGCATTGATCGCCACCCATTCGGGATGGGCCTTTGCCGCATCTGCATGGATGGCGTGCGGGTCGACGCGCGCCATGACGTGCATTCCCATTTTGCGTGCGCCTTCCACGATGGTGCCGAATGGGTCGGAGTCGCCGATGAAGCTGGACACGTAGTGAAGGGGAATTTCGCTTGGGTAGTAGGCGATATAGCCGCCCGCCGAAAGGCAGACCGCATTCGACTTGGTGCGCTTGAAAACATCGATCCAGAATTCGGGGTCATATTTCGCCGGGTCGTCTTCCGCAAACGTCAACTGTGTCCAGCGAGTGGCGGATTTGAACCATTCGGGAGAGCGAACGGCAGTTTCGGAAATGACGGTTGGTCGATGCAACATGTGGTCTCCAATGACAATAGAATGCCGTCGCGCCCATCAAGCGCGTTTGTAACGTTGATGTGCGCATCCCGGTGTCGGGTGCCGGGATGGGACGGTGGATCAGGCCTTGAAAAATGTTTCGGGGTTGGCGGGCCCGGGCGTCGGATATCCCCATGAATTCGGCATGGATTTGGGAACGTTCTGCATATTGTTCTTGACCACACCGTAGCTGTCGCTAGGCAGGCACACGCCGAAAACGTAAAACTGGTCGGCAGCGATCTCCAGTATTTCCGTCATCAGCTTTCGCTGCACCTCCGGGTCCGGCGAGCCCAGCACACGGTCGTAACGCGCCAATGCATCCTTGACCGGCTGCGGCGGCTCGACCGCACCTTTGGACGCTGGATCGCGGTACCACAGCTGCCATCCCTTGGCGTACAGCGCCTCGGTCGTGTTGGGAATGAAATAGCGAGGGTCGAGAATGGCCGCGATGCCGCCATTGCCGCCGAAGCGGTGTGCGGTCGCGTCATAGTCGATGCCTTGGCGAACACGAACCTCCCATAGCGAACGATCCATGCTTCGCATTTGCACGTCCACCCCCACCGCATGAAACATCGGCAGCGCCAGCTGAAAGATGTCAAGGAAGGTAGTGCGGGCCTGATCGATCTCGAATATGACTGTCACTCGCTTGCCATTTTCATCCTGCCGAAAGCCTTCGCCATCCTTGTTGGGAAGTATCTTGTCTAGCAGAGCGTTGGCCGTATCGGGATCGTACTGGGTGAATTGCGTGGCCAGACGTTCGTTGTAAAGGGGGTCTTCAGCCCGCACTGCGGGTTGTGAGATCGTTCCCTGGCCGATGAACACCGTGTCGATGATCGCCTGCCGGTCCAGCGCCATCGAAAGCGCTGCCCTGAAATCCTTGTTACCGTAGAGCTTGCGCTTGGCTTCATCCGGATGGTTGAGGTTGAGCTGGAACACCATCTCGTTGGTTTCTGTCGATGTCAGCGTATACAGGCCAAACTGGCCCTGTTCCTGCGAATCGTAAAGCACGGCCCGATTGGCTGGCGTGGCGATATACTGATCCATCAGATCTATTTCGCCCTGCATCGCCTTCAACAGCAATACCTGTGCATCGGCGACCATCTGGTAGACAATGCGATCGATGTAAGGCAGTTGATTTCCCTCAGAATCGACCTTCCAGTAGAACGGGTTGCGCTCGGCGATGGCGCGATCAGTGCTTTGTCCCGGTGCTACCGCCATCTTCCAGGCATGGATAACGGGGCGCTGCGAATTCTGGAAGAACTCGTTGTCTACCACTAGACCCGCTTCGCGCTGAAATAGCTGGATCCAGCCTGAAGCGCCCTTCGTCTTGGCTTCCTGTTCTGCGTTGGGGTTGTATTTAATGTGGAACTGCTTGAGATAGTGTTTCGGCGCGCGGGTCGTCTGGTCATCATTGGCCCATGCCAGCCGAAGCGGAAACAGACCGTTGGGTGCTGCGAAAATAACCTTGAACGTGACATCGTCCACGGCTTCGAAGCGGGCCTTCTTTCCACCTGCGCGCAGATGGTTCTGGCCGATATCGTTGAGGCCCTCGTAATCGAAGATATCCTCGTACCAGAACATGATGTCATCAGTGGTGAACGGTTCGCCGTCCGACCATTTCATGCCCTTGCGCAGCCTGAAGGTAAACTCGGTGGCATCGGCGTTGCTCTCATAATGCTCTGCGACATTCGGCACCACGCCGGACCAATCCGGCTCGTACCGCAACAACGGCTCGTAAGCCTGATAGCGGAACAGCATGGACAGGGATCCGCCACCGACGATCGCGCTGTTCCAGTCACCGCCGTGTGTTCCGACGCGGTCAAGCGGTGTGACGACCAGCGGGTTGATTGGCAGGCGGTTTGCAACGGCTGGCAGCTTGCCGCCCTTGACGATGGCGTCCAGTATGGCGGGTTCTTGAACAGTGCTCGTTTGCGCAAAGGCTTGCAGGGCGGGCAGTACGACGGCAGCAGTGCTCGCAGCGAGAAACGCGCGGCGATTGAATCCTTGCATTTGTTTCCTCCTCCAATCAAGTATCGCGAGTTTACCTCTCCTCCTCAGGATCGACCCCGCAATATGACACGGCTGCGTCGCTAAACAGATAGCTTGCACGACCGTGTTTGTTTAGCTTGCATAATGTAATTTGTTAGGTAAAGCGTTATGTTAAATTTTATTTTGTTCGCGGCATCACAATGGGAGCACGCGTTATGCGCAAAGTGACATTGCAGGACATTGCCGATTATACCGGCCTGTCGAAATTTGCCGTCTCATGCTCACTCTCAGGAAAAGCCGGGGTCAGCGAGACGACGCGCAGACGAGTCGAGCACGCTGCCGCAATGCTGGGCTACCAACGCCAGAAAGCTGCCGATGGGCAACGCGAGATCACACTAATCTTTCACGATCAGGTCGATAGCGTGAGCTACGAGTTACGGACGATGCTGCAGGACGGCATGCAGAAGGAGGCGCATCGACTGAGTCAGGCCGTACGATTGCAGTGGACGCACGACGCCGACAGGGTCGAGGCGATGGTGGAGGATAGCTCAGGCATCATCCTTGTTGGGCCGCATGAACAAAAGACGCTGGACATTGTAAGAGCGTCCGGCGTGCCATCGGTTCGACTGGGGTGGGTGTTTCCACTTGAAAAGGCTGATCATGTCGGCGGGACGGACCACGAAGCAGGCATAGCGGTCGGCGAGTATTTGTTTGGGCTTGGGCATCGCGACATCGCTTTCGTGCAGGGGCAGGAAGGCTATCGCGGTCGTATGGAACGATACCACGGTCTGCGCGAAAGTTTAGAGCAACACACAGATGCAAAACTGCATATTCTGCGCTTTGATGAAGATGGAGGCTTTATCCCTGCGCTACAAACTCTTCACACTGAGGGAATCGCACCCACAGCCCTGTTTTGCGCTCACGATGGGCTGGCGCTCACCGCTGTTTCCGAGCTACTAGCACGTGGCTACCGCATACCAGAAGACATGTCCGTTGTCGGATTCGGTGATTTTTCCGCCGCGACCCAGATATCTCCTCCCCTGACGACCATCAGGGTACAAGGTGGGGAGATGGGCGCTACAGCAATGCGCCTACTGCTGGAACGTATCGAAACAAGAGGGCAGCCGGTCGTTGCAAAACGCATTCTTATCGCATCGACCTTCATCGAGCGTCGCTCATCGGGGCCTGCGCCTAATCATCCGAAATGGTTGACACATTTCGAGCGATGAAAACAGACCGCCTCGAACGAATATGAATTGGCGACCTGTTTTTACTCGAACGTACGCCACCGAAATTTATAACCAGTTTCAATGATGTACAAGCTTTAGGGGCACACATATTCTCAATCGCGTTCTCCTCGAGCTTCTAATGGAGACGGGACGATATCAGGATGGAGTGCGATTTGCACGTCCGTCCATGACTCCTTGCTCGGCGCGGCTAAGAGATGTCCTTCCGTCATAGTTGAACGGTACGATTCGCCGTCCATGGTAGCAGCATAGCCACCTGCTTCTGCGTGGATGAGCACGCCGGCTGCATGATCCCACGGCTTTAGGCTCTCGTTGAGGCAGAAGCTCATCGCGCCTGTCGCCAGCATCCGGTATTCCCAGGCTGAACAGCGCCATGTGGTAACCCGGAGGAATCTTGTGATACGCGGCGCCAGTTTCTCCCGTAAGTCCGGATCGAACATGTGTAGCGGAATGAAGCCGTGCATTTCTTCGATTGGGGTCGAAGCGGCGACTGAAAGACGCGTTTTCGTACCATCTCCCGCCACATGCCAGGCGCCCTGCCCCGGCCTTGCTACCAGGAAATCGCCTAAAACTGGGTAATAGATGATGCCGGCAATAGTTTCACCGCGAGAAACAATGGCGAGAATGCTGCCAAACATCGGCGTGCCATGGGCAAAATGCCAAGTGCCATCAATCGGATCGATGACAGCCGCCAGATCCGCGGTCGCAAGATCCCCGAGGATGGACGGGTCATCGGAGACGGCTTCCTCGCCGATAATGGTGATGCCCGGCAAGCGTGCCTTCAGCTTCTCGCTGATCACCCGCTCAGAGGCAATATCAGCATCGGTGACGATATCGTCCGCCACGGTTTTTGCGCGAATGGTTTCCGACGAAACAGAACGGAAACGCGGCAAGATTTCCCGGTCCGCGGTATCCCGCATGATGGCCATCAGTTCATTCAGCAGCTCATCGTTTACGTTGCTCATGTGCGCCGGCCTTCAAGATAGGTCTTAAGCGCTTCCGGCTCGTCCGTCTGGAAAACGCTGACACCAGCATCGATTAACGAGCCCCAGATGCGGTCAGGATCGACAAGCGCCGCCTTGTCCACCCATTCACCGCTCGCTTCCATGTTGAGCGTATTCGTCCACAGCGCCATGTTCACATCGCGGAACATCTGCCGGTTCGCCTTGATTGTTTGGAGGCTGTCGAAACGTATTTCGCACATGAAGGGTTTGATTTCCGACAGCAACGCCATGGTTTGGTAAATGGTTTCGGCGGTGAATTTTGACATCGCCATGAAAGCCACCCCATTGATATGCTGGGCGCGCACCCAGTCCAATTCCTCGCGTGTCATGACGTTCGTTTTCAGGTCCACGTATGATGCAGCATTCATATCACGAGCGCAGGCTGCGACTTGTGAAAACAGGCCACGGTCCTTGAGATCGAGGTCTGCAAAGATGCGGCCACGGATGATTTCGAATGCCTGTTTCAGCGTCGGAATGCGTTGGTCGGTCGTGGTGCGATGCTCGCCGCCATCGTCCTCACGCAAGGAGATGGCCCGCAGTTCGGCCATGGTAAAAGTTTCAGCGTCGCGGTCGATACCGGCCATGCGCAATAGCGTGTCATCGTGCATGATAAAAAGTTCACCGTCAGCGCTTTTTCGGATATCGAGCTCAACAATGTCTGCACCTACGGCGATCGCCCGCTCGATGGCTGCAAGACTGTTTTCGGGAGCTCCATGCCATGCGCCTCGGTGGGCAACGATGGCGGGCGCGCGTTTCTGGTCAGCGATATAATCTACGTAATGCGTCATTTCATATTTTCCTTGGGAGATTTTAATTAGGTGCGGCGGGCTGCGAGATAGGATTTGAGAGCAGGAGCCTCATCGGTCTGGATGACCGAAATGCCGGCATCGATCAGCCGTCCCCAGACGGCATCGGGATCAGCAAGGGCCCTCTCATCGGTGAAGCCGGCGCAGGCGACGCTGTCGAGCGTGTTGACCCAGAGCGCCATGCCGGTGTTACGGGTAAGGTTCTTCAGGGCAGCCAGCTCTTCCACCCTGTCGAAATAGATTTCGCAGACGGATGGGGAGAGGTCTTCCAGCAAGGAGAGTTGCGTGGCTGCACCAGGCACGTTGAGCCGGGTCTTTGCCAAAAACAGGATTTCATGCGGCATGATCGTATCGCGGATCCAGCCAAGAACCTTTTCTGTTTTCAGCGAGGCCCAGACGTCGACCTGATGCGCGACACGCATGTCCTTTGCGAGAGCAATCACATCTGGAATGACTTCGCGCTCCTTGACGTCTAGATGTACAAAGATGCGGCCCCGCGTCAGGTCGAACACCTCGACAAGGCTCGGCAGCTTTTCCAGCGTGGAACCATTGCCCTCGCCGCCATCGCGGTCGCGCAGGCGCAGGACCGAGAGATCTTGCGAAGACAAGGCTTCCGGCGGCTGACCGAGACCTGTCATGCGCTCCAGCGTCTCGTCATGTAGCAGAAAAAGACCACCATCTGCGCTGCGGCGAATATCGATTTCGACTACATCACAACCGGCATCAATGGCACGCTGGATAGCGATCAGGCTGTTTTCCGGCGCATTGCGCCAGATGCCGCGATGCGCAACCACGGCGCAACCGCGGGTCTTGTCGGCGATAAATTCCCTGTAATTCACTGGTATTCCTTCACCGGGGCCGGTTGCGCGTCACCGAAGGCGTTGGCGATGGCGCGGCCGGTTTCACCGTCAAAGAGATGCAGGCGCGCCTGCGGGAAGGACAGCGACAAAGTCTGCGTCGTATCGATCTCGACGCCGAAGGGCATGGCGATCCGGAGATTCTGGTCGGCAATCTTCGTTTCGAGAACTTCGTGCGAGCCGAGGTCCTCTCGATAACGGATTTCCGTTTTGATCGAACCGCCCGCGTTGACGGCGATATCTTCCGGGCGGATGCCGAGCTGGAATTTGTTCTTACCTGAATAGCTGGCGACCACCTGACCGTCAGCCAGCCGCAGCACGGAACCATCCCCTTCAACCTGAAGAATGTTCATCGGCGGCGAACCGATGAATTTTGCGACGAAGACGGAAGCGGGACGATGATAGATCGCCTTCGGCGTATCGAACTGCTCGATATGCCCCTTGTTGAGAATGAGAATGCGGTCTGCCAGCGTCATCGCTTCAACCTGGTCGTGGGTGACGAACACGCTGGTGGCGCCGATGCGGCGATGCAGTTCGGCAAGCTCGACGCGCATGTCGTGGCGCAGCTGCGCATCGAGGTTCGACAACGGTTCATCGAACAGCAGTACGCCGGGCTCACGGATGATTGCGCGGCCGATGGCAACACGTTGGCGCTGACCGCCGGAAAGCTGGCTCGGCTTGCGGGTCAGGAAATCGGCAAGGCCGAGCATTTTTGCGACCGTGCCGACACGCTCGGCACGGTCGGCCTTGGAGACGCCGGCGACCTTGAGGCTATAGGCCATGTTTTCCGCGACCGTCATGTGTGGGTAGAGCGCATAGTTCTGGAACACCATGGCGCAGCCGCGATGTTTTGGCTCCAGATCCTGCACCTCGCGGCCGCCGATGATGATCTTGCCGCCGGATACACGTTCAAGGCCGGCGATCATCTGCAAAAGCGTGGACTTGCCGCAACCCGATGGGCCGAGAACCACAGTAAATTCACCCGGACGCAGCGAGACGTCGATCGGCGGGATGATGGTGTTTTTGAAGTCATAGGACTTGGTGACTCCGATAAGCTCGATCTCGGCTGCGGCGGCGCGGATGGCTGTGTCAATGTCGGTCATGGGATCATTTCTCCGAAAGAACGAGGCCCTGAACGAGAAACCGCTGCAGAAGCGCGATCATCGTCAGCGGAACGAGAGAGACGAGCACAGCGCCGGCCATGATCATCGGAAAATCGGGCACCTGGCCGTCGGCGTCCGGCACGAGGCGGGCAAGGCCGACCACGGCAGTCTGCATATCGGGCGTCGAGGCGCCGACCAGCGGCCATAGATATTGCGTCCAGCCGCTGAGAAAGGTGAGCACGAACAGCGAGGCAAAGCTGGATCGGGCCAACGGCAGAAGGATGTCGATAAGAAAACGGATCGGCCCTGCCCCATCCATACGCGCCGCCTTGAACAGGTCCTTGGGCAGCGTCAGGAAGAACTGGCGGAACAGAAACGTGCCGGTGCCATGCGCCACCAGCGGCGCGATCAACCCGAAATGCGTATCGAGCACGCTCAGTTCGAGCTGGATCGGCGCGCCGAAAATTATCTCGATCAGGCTGTTTAGGCGGGTGAAATCCAGCACCGCATTGAGTGGAGAAAAGATGTTGGATGCCACCTGATATGTGGTGATGACGCGGATATCGAGTGGCAGAATGATGGTGGCGAGAATCAGGGCGAAGACCACACCCCCCCAGCGAATGCGGAAATAAACGATCGCATAGGCCGACAGGAAAGACAGGACGCAGGTGCCAAGCGCGTTGGAAAACGCCACGATCAGGCTGTTGAGCATCTGCACCGGAATGCGGGTGTCATATATGACCTTGCTCATATTGGCGAACAGCTCAGTGCCCGGCACCCAGGCAAGGCCGTTCTGCAGCATATATTCATAGGATTGAGAGGCGGTGGACAGCGTGAGGTACAAGGGCCCAACGATGTAGAGGATACCGATGGCCAGCAGGATGCTGGCGACAATGTTGATGGAGCGTGCGTTTTCGACCATGGCTCAGCGCTCGTAATTAATGCGCCGGCCGAGAAAGAAGAACTGGCAAGCTGCGAGAAGAAGGACAAAAACCATCAGGATGGCCGTCTGGGTGGAAGCGCCGGAAAGATCGAATCCGCGGAAACCATCGACATAGATTTTGTATACGAGCAGCGTCGTCGAGCCGCCCGGACCACCGCCGGTGATAGTATCGATCAGCGCGAAGACCGAAGTGATGCTTTCAGTGAATTCCAGAACGAAGGTCAGGAACAGTTGCGGCAGGATCAGCGGCAGCTGCACATCGAAAATGCGCCGCCAGGGACCGGCGCCGTCCATGGCCGATGCCTGATACATGGTTGGCGGGATCGAGCGCAGGCCGGCAAGCAGGATGACGAAATTGAAAGGAATGCCGCTCCAGACATGTGCAGCCACCAGCGTCACAAATGCGTCCGTACCGTCGATACCAGGGTTCCACAGACCGGGAAATAGCGAATTAAGCGGTGCCATCAGCCCGACGAACGGATTGAAGATGAAGGCGAACACGACGCCGATCGAGGCGCCGGCGATGCCTTTGGGCCAGACGAAGATGTTGCGCGCCGCGTAAGAGAGACCGAGCTTGCGGTCAGCGGCGATCGCCAGCATCAGCGGCACGACGACCGCAAGTGACGATGCCGTCAGCATGAAGATAACGGTGCGGCCGGCGGCTGCCCAGAATTCCGGACCGGAGAGAACACGCGCAAAATTCTGAAAACCGACAAATTCCGAGTCGCCGCCAAACGGCTGCTCCAGGAAAAACGACCAGTAGAAGGCCTGAAAAACCGGCACGTAAAAGAATAGCAGGATCAGCAACATCAGCGGCGCTACCAGAAGCAGCGGCAACCAGCGATGGCCGAACATGGAGGATTCCAACGACATGGGATAAAATTCCAGACACAGAAAGAGTACATGGGGCGGCGACCCGCCCCATGCTGGAAGACAAAGTCCAGATCAGGGAAGCGTCTTACCCTTGTAGGTCTGCTCGAAGCGGCGCAGCAGCTGGTCGCCGCGCTTCTTGGTGTTGTCGAGCGCCACCTGCATGGTCTGCTGACCGGCAAAGGCCTTCTGGGTTTCTTCCATGAAAACTTCGCGGAACTGCACATAGAAGCCTAGACGGATGCCGCGGGTATCGGCCGTGGCCGGCTGGTTCATGGATTCGACGCCGACCTTGGCGGTTGCGTATTTCGGCGAATTGGCGTCCGGGCTTTTGGCGATGGTATCTAGAACGTCGGTGGTGACGGGTACGTAACCCGTTGCGGCAGTGAAGAACATCTGCTGTTCCGGCTTGCGCAGGAAATCGAGGAAGGCTTTCGCAGCCTCGATCTCGGCCTTGTCGTGACCCTTCATGACGTAGATGGAAGCCCCGCCGACAAAGGTGTTGTAACGGTTGTAACCCTTGTACATCGGCGCCATGCTGACCGTCAGTTCGTATTTGCCGTCAAATGCCTTGGCAGCGGCAGCGTAGGAACCGGAAGACTGTTCCATCATTGCGCATTCGCCGGCATTGAAGGCGGCGGTGTAGTTGCCTGCCTTGGTATCCGCTGCGAGGCGAACGAGACCTTCCTTGCGCCACTCGACCAGGTTGGCGAGATGCTTGGCGGCATAGGTGGTGTTGATGACATATTCGGCGTCGAGGCCGTCATAACCGTTGTGCTTGGTGGCGATCGGCAGACCGTGACGGGCGGAGAACTGCTCGAGCACGCGCCAGGTATCGCCATCAGTCACGAACGGGCAGGCATGGCCGGCCGCTTTCAGCTTGCGGGCGGCCTCGATAACGCCCTCCCAGGTCGTCGGCGTCTGGGTGATGCCGACTTTCTCAAGCTCGGTTTTGTTCGTGTAGAACAGCAGGGTCGAGGAATTGTAGGGCTGGGCGAACAGCTTGCCCTTCGAGGTTTCGTAATAGGCGCGGGCACCGGCAATATACTGGTCCCATTTGACGTTCGGCATCAGGTCCTGAACCGGCTCGACGGCGTCCGACAACATCAGATCGAGCGTGCCGGCGTCGAAGAACTGGATGAGAACCGGGTGGTTCTTGGCGCGGTAGGCGGCAATCGCCTTCTGCATCGACACTTCGTAAGAGCCTTGACCAATGCAGTTGACCTTGTGCTCGCTTTGCGAGGTGTTGAAGGCGTCGCACTGAGCCTTTATCGCGGTCTCAACCGCGCCCGTGTTGCCGTACCAGAACTCAATAGTGGCAGCCTGAGCAGAGGCCGTATTGGTCAGTGCTGCGACCATAGCAGCCAGTGTAAACTTGTTCATTTCGCCCTCGCAGCGGGTGTTTTGAAAGATGATTGATCTCGAGGGAGATTGTTACGCTTTATGTGTAACAACCAGATGACGGCAAAATGGACTTGTCTACGTGCCTCTTCGCCAGTAGATCGGCTTGGAGCCATATTATGTCGCGCGTGGGAAAGTGGGTGGTTTGTTGGCGGGTCGTTATCTTCCGGAAGCTCTAATTGCTCGGCGATTTATTCGCGTTCAAGATGAGATGACAGTTGTTTCTGCTAATGAGCGCAGGTTGCTACGTTTAATCTGGCGACAACCCGGGATTTCTCGTTCTGAAATCAACGAGTATACCGATCTTACCCAGCAGTCGGTCCACCGGATTCTCGACCACTTGGCCGAACGAAAGATCATTGTTTTGGGGTCTGCCAAAGCAGGTCTAGGCCGCGGACAGCCAAGCCCAATGCTTCACCTCAACGGCTCGTTCGCCTATGCCTGTGGCATATCCGTTAATACCGACATCATTGGAATCTGCATCATTGATCTGGCAGGTAATATCGTTGGCGAACGCGAAGTGCCGCTTCTTAAAACGACGATGCAAGAAGCGCTTCACTCCGTAAAAAAACAGGTGGTCGAGTTGCAGCAGCAAAACAACCTAGCGGACGACGATCTATTCGGAATAGGGTTTGCGATTGCTGGCTATCACGTCGAGGGAACGCGCCATAATGCACCGCTGCCGCTCCGTGAGTGGTCGATGATTGAACTTGGGCCAATCGTATCTGACCTCTTTAGCCGGCCAGTATGGGTCATCAATGGCGGAAAATCGGGCGCCGTCGCAGAATCAATGTTCGGGATTGGCCGCTTTACGAGCGATTTTGCGTATCTCAGTTTCAATTACGGTTTTGGTGGCGGAGTGATCATCGATGGCGAGTTGTTACAGGGTGGCAGAGGGAACGCGGGCGAGTTTTCCGGTCTTTATGATGAAATTGAAACGAAACGGCGTCCCGCACTTCAATATCTAATCGATCAGATAAACAGGAATGGCGTGAATGTGCCTTCAATACACTACATGCGCCGTCATTTCGATCCTGAGTGGCCGGGCGTATTGGAATGGGTGGAGACCGTAACGCCCGCTTATAACCGCCTCGTCAACGCGATCCGATCCACACTTGATCCACAAGCGATAGTATTTGGCGGCCAGATCCCGCACATGCTGGCATCGATGCTGATTGAACGCACAAAAATTTTCGACCGGCCACGTTATGGTGTTCATAGAGGGGGGCCCGAACTGGTCATATCGGAGATCGCGTCCGACGCAGCCGCCATGGGAGCGGCGATTATCCCATTCCGACGAATGTTCTACTGAGCAAACGGAAACCAACAAACTGTCTAAGCTCTTAAGCGGAATCGAACCACCGTGATGTCATTTCGATTGCCGTCGATCGTGCTCTGAAGTGACACTTGCAGCAAGACCACAATGCGCGTTTGACCGAAAAGCCGATGGCTGCGTAGAGGTAGCCCTTCGGAATATGGAACCCAAGGCCTTCAACGATCAGCGAGAAGCCGATCAGGAAGCCCAGGCATAGAATGACAACGGTCGGATGTTTGGACACGAATGCTATCAATGGTTTGGAGGCTGCCATCATGACACCCATGGCGACAATGACGCCGATCATAATCACCGAGAGATGCTGCACCATGCCGACGGCAGTGATCACGCTGTCGAGGGAGAAGACCGCGTCGAGAACCACGATCTGCACGAGCACCTGCCATAAGATGGCATGCTCGACTGGACCGTCCGTGCGCTCGGTGTGCCCTTCCAGACGCTCGTGCAGTTCCATCGTTCCCTTGAACAGCAGGAACACACCGCCGAAGATCAGAATGAGGTCACGTCCTGAGAGTACGACGCTTAGAAAAGTAAACAATGGCGAGGTCAGCGTGACGATCCAGGCGATGGAGGCCAGCAGGATGAGCCGCATGCCAAATGCGAGCCCGAGACCGATCAGACGCGCTTTCTCGCGCTGATGTTCCTGTAGCTTGTCTGCGAGGATGGCAATGAAGACGAGGTTGTCGATCCCCAATACGATTTCGAGGACGATCAGGGTGGCAAGGCCCGCCCAGGCGGCTGGGTCGGACATCCATTCGAATATTCTTGACCTGTGAAAGGTACGCGCTCTGCTCCTGGGGCGCTGGATAGGAGAGCGATGAGTCTCCCGAAACGATGTCATCCCTACGCTGTCGAGCGGAGGCTGATCTGTAGCGATCGATATGCGTGTTGTGCAGGATCGACAAGAGCCAGTTGCGAGCGTTGGCGCTCGTAGGCTTTTACAAGCGCGTCCTGTACGAGGTCGTCAGCATCGCTGGTGTTTCGTACAAGCGAGCGGGCGTATCGTCTCAAGCTCGATAGCTGTCCAACTACGTCAAACGGTCGGTTCGCAGGGTCCACGTCTTAATATACGTAGTCCTGGCAAGATTTATTCCAGCAGGAATCAAAATGAATCCTAACAGTTGTAGCTCGACGCACTGATCACTGCGGTTTAGAATTTACAAGCAACAGTGCCAGTCACTTTGCTCCACGTACATCGGTCGTCGCACGTCGACAGCTCAAAACGTTGAAAACTGACCATCTAGAAAGGACTCGGTCCCCCCCACGCTGTCATGTAACCCTGCTCTTGAAGGAGCTGAACCGCCGACCTCTGTATTGTAACGAACTCGACTGAGTTGCCCTGCGCGCTTTTCCTTAGGCGCGCCACGGGTCCACGAGAATAACGCCGGTTCCCCCGAAGTCTCTAATGTTGCGTGTAACGACCACCAGCCCGTGCACGGCTGCCGTGGCCGCAATGAGT
This sequence comes from Rhizobium sp. Leaf311, assembly GCF_001423445.1. Taxonomy (NCBI): domain Bacteria; kingdom Pseudomonadati; phylum Pseudomonadota; class Alphaproteobacteria; order Hyphomicrobiales; family Rhizobiaceae; genus Rhizobium; species Rhizobium sp. Leaf311. The sequence goes on from NZ_LMNZ01000017.1 coordinate 77,342, forward strand.
GCATCAGCTTCATTTCGGCGATCCGGAATGTGCAAGTGGGCACACCGCGTCGCGATTGCTTCATCGATAGCAATGATACGCTGAGCAAACTCCGGGCGAACTCGGCTATCCATCCAGGTTCGTAAGCGAGCGCCCTGCTCAACGTCACGCCGTTGGATGCTGAGTATCCCTCGCTCAAGCTCCAGAATCGTTATAGCAGAAATGTATAAATCACGGGAATCCTGCCCGCTTAGCCAAGCCGTCACATTCAGATCAGCTCGACCGTCACCAACCTTGCGAAGCTCAGAGACAACGTTCGTATCGAGCAGATATCTCAAGACAGATCAACTTCTCGAGTTGCTATGACCGATCGAGACGGATCAAAATCGATATCCGACAATCCAGGCATTGAAAGCGCATCCACAAGATTGTGACGCTTGCCTGTGAGACGCTCAAAATCACCATATGTCATCAACACGTGCGAAGGTTTACCTCGATCAGTGATGACGACAGGCCCCGCTTCAGCAGCTTTTTTCGCTCTGCCAACATCATGATTCAATTCGCGGCTAGTCAAGCTGATAGTGGCCATATGCGCCTCCCGTGTAGGAACGTGCCTACATATAGCGCCTTTGATTGCCCTGCACAATGTCCGCTTGCGTGTCTGGCTCGAGCAGCCTCGGATCAAGCGCGACAGCATCACCTCTCGATAACCATCTGCGATTACGATACTAACGGATTGAAAGTCAAAGCGTGACTGATTGAAACTTCGATCTCAACTGATTGAAATCGAATCGCTCAACCGAAAACAGATGGTTACGGAACATGTCCGCACCCATCAGGCCAATCCTTGCCGTCTTCGCCTTGAAGAGATTCAGAACCTCTGACCTGTTTGATATTCAGACCAACGCTTAACCTATTGGTTCTATCAAAAGGCGCCCGTTTTGGGCTCATGGAAACATTAGTCTCTCCCAGGCGCGCTATATTCGCAGCTCATGCCGTAGCCCTAGCTTTTGTGCCGACGCCCAATAGCACGCTTAACGCTAAGCCAACCATGTCGACAATATGAGAGGCGGCGTAAAGAATCTTATAAAGACCACGCTGTAGGCTTTGACGCAAGGGGGCAGAGCAATGCAGATCGATTTACAAACCCTTTGGTACTTAACCGTCGGAACGCTACTGGTGTCAGCGTTGCTTCTCCTTTGGGAAAGGCAGGCTCATCCAGGTCGCGCACGCGTGCTCGGTGTTCTGGCCGCGGCACTCTTCTCGTTCGTTCTC
>NZ_LMNZ01000018.1:0-191078 GCF_001423445.1 Rhizobium sp. Leaf311
CCGCTCGGGCAAGATCATGCGCCGCATTCTGCGCAAGATCGCCGAGGACGACTTCGGCGCGCTTGGCGATACCTCGACCCTTGCAGACCCAGCCGTTGTCGATGACCTCATCGAAAACAGGCAGAACAGGCAAGAAGCCGCGTGACAGGCGCCTGAGACCTAAGCCCGGCGGTTTTACCGCTGCCGGGCTTTGAAATCCCTGGACTGCCCCTTCGACACCGAGTCCCGGTAAAAACACCGGCTTTGCCGCAAGCTTCCATTCTGCTCGAACCAACCTTTCAAAAACTGCACTTTCGGCGTGATTTTTTCTGTGCACATTGGGCAGCAGTCGGAGGAGAATTGACATGACGAAAGACAATAGCCGCGTAATTGCCTTTATCGGGACGGGCCTGATGGGCGGGCCAATGGCGAAAAACCTTCTTGGCGCCGGCTTCAGCCTCCGTGTCTGGAACCGCAGCACCGAAAAAGCCCAGGCACTTGCCTCTGAAGGAGCGGTTATCGCGTCATCTGCGGCTGAGGCGGCAAGCGGCGCAAGCATCGTCGTGACGATGCTGAGCGATGGCGATGCGGTCGGCGACGTTCTGTTCGGTGCCGGCGTGGCAAATGCGCTCGAAAAGGGCGCGATCATTATCGACAGCAGCTCGATTGCCCCATCTATTGCACGGGCTCACGCAAAGAAACTCGAAGAGCTCGGCCTTCATCACATCGACGCCCCGGTTTCAGGCGGCGTTGTCGGGGCGAAAGCGGGTACGCTTGCCATCATGGCCGGTGGCGATGAGCAGCTTATCGCAACTCTGTCTGACGTTTTCGCGCCCATGGGTCGGCTGACCTATGTCGGCCCCTCGGGTGCGGGGCAATTGTGCAAGCTTGCCAACCAGCAGATCGTCGCCATCACCATCGGCGCCGTTGCCGAAGCCATGATGCTGGTTGAAGCCGGAGGCGCATCGCGGGAAGGGTTTCGCAATGCCATACGCGGCGGATTTGCCGAAAGCCGCATATTGGAATTGCACGGTGAGCGCATGGTAAAGCGCGATTTCGAGCCCGGCGGGCCGTCGAAGTTCCAACTGAAAGACCTGAAAGGCGTGCTCGCGACAGCGGAAGATCTATCGCTGGATCTACCCCTCACCCAGAAAATCACCCAGGAATTTGCCGAGTTCGTTCATGACGGTGGTGCCGACGTCGACCACAGCGGCATCTTGCTATATCTGGAAAAACTCAACAGTCGTCCAGCCTGATCGCATCACCACTCTGCGCGGTTTATTTCTATTGCCTGAGAGAATTTGTTACATCTCTTATATGGCAATTTTCTTGAACAGATCATATCACAGATCGCAGCGACCGTGGGCGGATGCGATCTGACACGCGGCGATCCACAAATCTCATCAGAACGGTGGCGCGTAGCTGCCCGGTTCACTTGAAAGGGAACAGTTCATGACCATCCACCAGAACCTCATCGACGGCGAATGGATCGGTGCCGAGACGTCGGAAAACATCAATCCGTCCGACACCAAGGAAATCGTGGGCCTCTATGCGCAGGCAAATGCCGACGATGCGAAGCGCGCCATCGCCGCTGCCAAGGCCGCATTCCCGGCATGGTCGCGATCCGGCATCCTGGAACGTCACGCGATCCTGAAAAAGACTGCTGACGAAATCCTGGCGCGCAAGGACGAGCTTGGCGCGCTCCTGGCCCGAGAGGAAGGCAAGGTTCTGGCAGAAGGCATTGGTGAAACCATTCGCGCTGCCCAGATATTCGATTTCTTTGCTGGCGAAGCGCTTCGTCTGGCAGGAGAGGTCATTCCGTCTGCCCGTCCCAATATCGGCGTCGAAGTCACCCGCGAGCCGCTTGGCGTCATCGGCATCATCACGCCGTGGAACTTCCCGATTGCCATCCCGGCCTGGAAGATTGCCCCGGCCCTTTGCTACGGCAACACGATTGTCTTCAAACCAGCGGAACTGGTTCCCGGCTGCTCCTGGGCCATCGTCGATATCCTGCACCGCGCCGGTCTGCCGAAGGGCGTCCTCAATCTGGTCATGGGCCGCGGCTCTATCGTCGGGCAGGCGATGCTCGACAGCCCGCACCTTGCAGGCATCACCTTCACAGGCTCCACCGGCACCGGCCAGCGCGTGGCGGCATCATCGCTTCCTTTCAACCGCAAGTTCCAGCTGGAAATGGGCGGCAAAAATCCGTTCGTCGTGCTTGATGATGCCGATCTTGGCGTCGCCGTGGAGGCTGCGGCCAATTCCGGTTTCTATTCCACCGGCCAGCGCTGCACCGCATCGTCGCGGATCATCGTGACCGAGGGCATTCACGATCGGTTCGTTGCGGCCCTGACGGAGCGTCTGGCCAAGATCAATGTCGGACACGCCATGGACAAGGAAACCCATGTCGGCCCGGTCGTTGATGAAAAACAGCTGAAGCAGGATACCGACTACATCGAAATCGGCAAAAAGGAAGGCGCGAAGGTTGCCTTCGGTGGCGATCTCGTAAAGCGGGAAACGCCTGGCTTCTTCCTGCAGCCAACGCTGTTTACCGAAGCGACCAACGATATGCGCATCTCGCAGGAAGAAATCTTCGGACCTGTCGCCGCCGTCATCCGGGTGAAAGACTATGATGAAGCGCTGGCGGTTGCCAATGATACGCCCTTTGGCCTGTCATCCGGCATCGCGACCACAAGCCTGAAGCACGCCACCCATTTCAAGCGCAACGCGGAAGCCGGCATGGTCATGGTCAACCTGCCAACGGCAGGGGTCGATTTTCATGTTCCTTTCGGAGGCCGCAAGGCATCATCCTTCGGTCCGCGTGAACAGGGGCGTTATGCCAGCGAGTTCTTCACCACGGTAAAGACGGCTTACACACTCGCCTGATCCGACACAAAAAAGACCAACCCCGGCCCATGGCCGGGGTTTTCAGATGCACGTTGCCTGCTTATCCTAGCTCCAGAATATAGTCGGCAAGTCGGAGACGAGATGACAGACATCGCCATGATCGAGGCTGCGCGCGAACGCATCGGCGCTGAAGCAATCCGCACACCTTTGCTGTCATCACCCTTTCTGGACGACATTGCCGGTCGCAGAATTCTGGTAAAAGCAGAATGCCTTCAGCGCACTGGCTCGTTCAAGTTTCGCGGTGGCTGGTCAGCCGTTTCAGGGCTTGCCCCCGAGATCCGCAAACGGGGCGTCATCGCTTTCTCCTCAGGCAATCATGCACAAGGCGTGGCTCTTGCCGCAGCGCTGCACGACATTCCATCTGTCATCATCATGCCTGACGACGCACCAAAAATTAAAATCGAAAACACCCGAGCCTATGGGGCCGAGGTCGTTCTGTTCGATCGATCAAAAGATGACAGGGACGCCATCGGCGCCACCCTTTCCAAAGACCGTGGCCTCACGCTCATCCGTCCCTATGACGAGCCTCTGGTCATCGCGGGTCAGGGCACGGTGGGTCTGGAAATCGCTGAACAGGGCCGCGAACTCGGCATCGAGAATGCCGAGGTTCTCGTGCCCTGTGGCGGCGGCGGGCTGACATCCGGCACCGCCATTGCGCTCAGCGCCAAGGCGCCCGGTTACACGGTCAGGACCTGCGAGCCGCAGGCGTTTGATGATGTTGCGCGCTCTCTGGCCTCAGGCAGGATCGAACGCAATGAGAAACTGGCCGGCTCGGTTTGCGATGCCATCATCACACCTCAGCCCGGCAACATTACGTTTCCAATCATGACACAGCATTGCGGCCCGGGCATTGCGGTGACCGAAGATGAGGCATTGCACGCGATGGTGCTGGCGTTTTTGCGGTTGAAGGTGGTTGTGGAGCCGGGCGGTGCCGTCGCTCTCGCGGCAGCGCTCTTCCATGGAGCAAAGCTCAAGAGCGATACGGTCGTTGCCGTCGCCTCCGGCGGCAATGTCGATCCCGAAATCATGGCGCAGGCGCTTTCCCGCTTCGGCCGTTAGGCAAGCCTTCGATAGACCTCTTCTGCAATGGCCAGAGAGGCGGTCAGCCCGGGGCTCTCGATGCCGAACAGATTGACAAGCCCCTCGACACCGTGGACTTGCGGGCCGTCGATCCGAAAATCCCTCGCGGTGTCCTCCGGGCCCGAAATCTTGGGTCTGATGCCGGAATATGCAGGCACCAGCGCATTATCAGGCAATCGCGGCCAATACCGCCGGATGGCTTCGTCGAAACCTTCCGAGCGCCGTGGATCGACGGCATAATCGATGGTCTCCACCCACTCAACATCAGGGCCAAAGCGCGCCTGCCCTGCCAGATCGAACGTCAGGTGCACGCCCAGCCCATGACTTTGCGGGGCCGGATAAATCAGGTGTGAAAAGGGCGACCTTGCTGCCAGGGAAAAATATGATCCCTTGGCGAAACGCGCTACCGGCACGTGACTGGCTGGAAGTCCGTTGATCGCGCCGGCAAGCCGGGGGGCATGGAGCCCTGCCGCATTGATGAGAATGCGACAGGTCAGACGCATCGGTTGGCAACCACCGGCTTCCACATTGAAACCCCCGTCAATTTTATCCGCACGGATGAAGGGCGTTTGATAGGCTATCGCGGCACCGGCATCCTCGGCATCGCCCAGCAGCGCTAGCATGTAGCCATGGCTATCGATGATACCGGTCGATGGTGAAAAGAGCGCTGCGAGGCATGAAAGCGACGGCTCGAGATTTTGCGCCTGAGCCGCATCGAGCAAGTGAAGATCGTCGCAGCCGTTCTGGCTGCCACGCGCCAGCAATGTATCGAGAAGCGGGACCTCGTCGTCGTCAGTCGCAACGATCAGTTTTCCACACTGCCTGTACCCAACTCCGTGGCTCTCGCAGAAGTCATAAAGCTTCCGCCTGCCCTCGACGCACAATCTGGCTTTCAGGCTGCCAGTTGGATAATACAGGCCCGCATGGATGACCTCGCTGTTGCGCGAAGACGTCTCTGTGCCGAAATCATCGCCCTGTTCCAGAACGACGATGGACAGGCCCGCCTGCGCAAATGCTCTCGCGGTTGCCAGTCCTATGACCCCTGCACCAACGACGACAACGTCGATATCCACCAAATTAGCTCCCATTGGTTTTCACATTGAACCGGAAATCACGCCGCGCGTTTATGCTGGCACAGAAGGGTTGATCATTACGCGTTGGGAGGCATGTAACGATCAGTATTTTCCCCGATGTGGCCAACATATGGAAAAACATCTCTACAGAACGTCAGCATAAAAGGCGATATTCGACATAAGTTATGAAGGTCGGCATGGCCGATAGTGTATCAACGAGGGAGGGTTCTATGTCTTATTCCAAAGCCGGAAAAATCAAAGATTTCACCCCTGCAACAACGCCGTCGCGTGGCTGGCAGCCGGTTGTTCACACGGTCCTCATCAGCCTGTGCTTCGGCTTCGTCGCCGCTGTCATCCTTGGGCTGGTGCCTTAAGACTCAAGAGCCTGAACGACAAGGAGCACGACTTCGTCAGAAGGCTGGCCGAGTTGAAGCCCTGCTCACTGCTCAAGCTCTATTTCCCTTGAGGAAATCTTCCACCAGCTCTACCCAGAAAGCCGTGCCGACAGGCAGGATATCGTCGTTGAAATCGAATTTGGGATGATGCAGCGGAGGATCGTTTTCGGTCCTTTGAGTGCCAAGGAAAAAGTAAGCGCCGGGGCGCTGTTCCAGCATATAGGCGAAATCCTCCGCACCCATTGTAGGCCGAGGCATTTCCATAACCCTGTCGGCGCCAGCAAATCGCGTGGCCAGATCGACGATATAATCGGTCTCCGCCTTATGGTTGACCGTGGGATTGTAGCCACGCTGGTAATCGAGCGTGACACCCATCCCGTAACTTGCGGCCTGCCCTTCAGCAATCAGACGAATGCGTTTTTCCAGCTCGTCGCGTGCCGCAGCGTCGAAGGACCTGATGGTCAGCAACATTTCCGCTGTTTCAGGAATGACATTGCTTGCCACACCCGCGTGAAACGCGCCGACCGTCACGACCGTTGGCGTCAAGGGGTGAATGTTGCGCGAGACAATGGTCTGTAGCGCCATGATGATGCTGGCACCGGCAACGATGGGATCAAGCGCGTCTTGCGGCTCCGCACCGTGGCCGCCATAGCCATTGATGGTGATCTTGCATTCATCCACCGCGGCCATGATCGGCCCTTCACGCAGCACGAAATGGCCGAAGGGCAGGCTTGGCTCATTGTGAAGCGCAAAGACCGCGTCGCAGGGAAAGCGCTCGAACAGACCGTCCTCAATCATGATGCGGGCGCCACCGAAATTTTCTTCTGCCGGCTGGAAGATCAGGTGGACGGTGCCATCGAAGTTGCGCCGCTCTGCGATGATCCGCGCTGCGCCCAGCAACATCGCGGTGTGCCCGTCATGGCCGCAGGCATGCATGACGCCGGGATTGACGCTTGCATAATCGGCACCGGTTTCTTCAACAATCGGCAGGGCGTCCATATCGGCGCGGATACCCACCGTCTTGCTGCTATTGCCGTTGCGCAAGGTTGCGACGACACCCGTTCCGGCAAGCCCGCGGGTCACGTCATATCCCATTGCTTCCAGCTGCGACGCGACAAAGTCAGACGTTTTGAATTCTGAAAGCCCGATTTCAGGATTTTTATGCAGGTGATGACGGATTGCACGGACATCCGGCATGTGATTGTCGAATGCGGCTGCGTTATTTGGCTGTATCGTCATTTTTTTCAGGTCCGGAATATTCTGCATGTGAGCGCGTAACGTCGTTCATGCCTAGCAGTTTTGCCAGTGTCTGGTAAGGGACGGGCAAGCCAAGATTGCCATGATCATGCCCATTGATTTCGGCGCTTGCGCAGAGGCGCGACAGGTGGCATGGAACTGATATCGCATTTATTCATTCCCTCCATTGGGTCGCTTCTTTTGTATCGAAAGATGCTCGCGCCCGAGGGGTTGGATGAAGAAATGCGACAGGGGCACAGCATGACGTGGTTTCGCTTTGGGGGAGTGTGCGAAATGTTTCACGAAAAGCATGGCGCGATGGCGCATTCTATCTGCCAGACCAGTGTCAAATAGTTGATTTTCTTCAGATGTGACGCGCTCTGCCCAAAAATGCCATGTTGATGGGCAAGCAGTTTCACTTCGATCATCGTGTGCTGGTTCGCGATGGTTCAGCAAAGGTTCAGGATCAGCAAGAAATAAAGCTGCCAAAGTTGTTTCAATTTCCAAGAGCAATCTGAAACAAGTTCCGGTTAAATAGCCAGATCCTCACCAGAGTGCAGAATACGAGCCGATGTCATTTCATATTACGCCGACCGCCGCCGCCCGTGATTCAGAAGCAAAGCAGATCGATCACAATGATTCGATACGCTCCGTTTACTTCACAATCGATGAGCTGAGGGACTGTGGAGCCGAGCTCTCCAGGACCGGGGCCGACGACTTGCCGGGCTTCATGGAGTTCGATTTCTTCGCGCGCCATCGTGAAAACGAAAAGGAAATCCTGCGCGTTTATCGAACGACCGCCGTCGACTCTGAAAACGGCGCGACGATCACGCCTGCCGCAGAATGGCTGCTCGACAATCACTATGTGATAGAGGAAGCGATCCAGGAGGTCCGGCGCGACTTTCCGCGAAAGTTCTACCGTCAGCTCCCGACGGTCAGGATTGGCAATACGGAAATCCCGCGCGTCATGGCTCTCGCATGGCTCTATGTCGCCCATACCCACAGCACGGTGTCGCGCGAAAGCATGACCGCGCTGGTGGAGGGTTACCAGACTTCCAAGACTCTGCAGATCGGTGAATTGTGGGCGTTGCCTTCCATCCTCCGTTTCGTTCTGATCGAAAATCTGCGGCGGATCTCCATTCGCGTCGAACGCTCTCGCCGGATGCGCCAGAAGGCCAACGAGGTCGTGGACGAGATCATCCGGCTTAACGATGCCGAAGCCTCTGCCACTCTTCTCAAGCAGATCGACAATCTGGTCGACGACCCCACATTTTCCACACAGTTCCTGTATCGCCTCCGAAACGGTTCACAGACTTCTGGCTTTGCGCTGAACTGGCTCGAAGAGCGTCTGCAAAGCGCTGGCACCGATGCCGAGAACACGATGATGGCGGAACATAACCGCCTCGCCTCCGGCAACGTCACCATGGGCAACATCGTCAAGAGCCTGCGCGAAATCGACGATACCGAATGGTCTGTCTGGTTCGAGGAAGTCAGCCATATCGACAAGGTCCTGCGTGAGCAGACCGATTACGAAACGCTCGATTTCGGCTCCCGCAATACCTACCGCAACACGGTCGAGCTTCTCGCTCGCCGCTCGCCCAAGACAGAAATCGAAGTTGCGCAGGCCGCCGTCGACATGGTGACGGAAACCGCCAATTCGGATGAAAAGCACCCCCACGCGCCGAATGTCGGCAGCTTCCTGATCGGCCAGCGCCGTGAGGAACTTGAAAAACGGATTGGATATACGCCGCTTATCTCGCAGAGCGTCGTGCGCTTCATGCGCCAGTTCAACTGGCTCTCGGTCGCCGTTCCCGTAATTGCGCTGACCGCACTTGCCATGTGCATCGTCGGCTGGTTCCTGGCCGATGCCGGAATGCCCTGGTATGTTGTCACGGCCTTCCTTTTGATGTTCGCCCTGCCCGCATCCGAAGGTGCGACGGGACTTTTCAACACGCTGGTGACCTTCTTCGTCAAGCCGTTCCGTCTGGTCGGATATGAGTTCAAGGAGGGCATTCCCGAGGACGCCCGCACGCTGCTGGCCGTCCCATGCATGTTGACCAGCCGCGACAGCGTCGATGAAATGGTCCGCAATCTCGAGGTCCATTATCTCGCCAATCCGCATGGAGAGATTTCCTTCGCGCTGATCAGCGACTGGCGCGATGCCCCATACGAGCAATCGGCAGAAGATGTCGAAATTCTCGAATATGCCAAGCGCGAAGTGGCCGCATTGTCGGCCCGTTATGCGTTTGACGGCAGGACACGCTTCTTCCTTCTGCATCGCCGCCGTCTATACAATCCAGCCGAAGATTGCTGGATGGGCTGGGAGCGCAAACGCGGCAAGCTGCATGAACTCAACATGCTGCTTCGCGGCGACAAGGACACGACATTCCTGAACGGTGCCAATATGGTGCCGGAAAACGTCAAATACGTCATGACGCTGGATGCTGACACACGCCTGATGCGCGATGCCGTGACCAAGCTCGTCGGCAAGATGCACCATCCGATCAACCGTCCGGTTCACGACCCTGTAACCGGTCGTGTGATCCATGGTTACGGCCTGCTGCAGCCGCGCGTGACACCATCGCTGACAACAGGCAAGGACGCCTCCGTCTTCCAGCGGGTCTTCTCCATCAATCGCGGTATCGATCCTTACGTCTTCACCGTATCTGACGTCTATCAGGACCTGACCTCCGAAGGCACATTCACGGGCAAGGGTCTTTATGACGTGGATGCATTCGAGACGGCGCTGAAGGGCCGGATCGAGGAAAATGCAGTTCTCTCTCACGACCTCTTGGAAGGCTCGTTTGCCCGTTGCGCGCTGGTAACGGATGTCGAGCTTGTCGAAGACTTCCCAACCCGTTACGAAGTCGAAGTTTCGCGCCAGCATCGCTGGGCACGTGGTGACTGGCAGCTTCTGCCTTACATCATGGAGGCAAAACGCGGTGTGACCGCCATTGGTCGCTGGAAGATGATCGACAATCTGCGTCGTTCTCTCACCCCGATTGCTTGGTTCGTCGCCTCCGTTCTTGGCTGGTACTTCATGGGCCCGCTCGGCGCGCTGATCTGGCAGATTCTGCTGATCTTCTCGCTCTTCGTCGCTCCCACACTGTCACTGCTGTCGGGCCTCGTTCCGCGCTCGACCGATATCGTGCCGCAGGCGCATTTCCATACGCTGTGGTCAGAAATCCGCGCCACCAATGCTCAGGTTGCACTGCGAATCGTCTTCATCGCAGACAGTGCCTGCATGATGGCGGATGCCATCGGCCGCTCGCTCTACCGTCTGTTCGTCAGCGGCAAGCTGATGCTGGAATGGCGCACCGCCGCCAGCATTCAGTCCAGCGCGCAGGGCAGCATTCTCGATTACTATCGCCAGATGTGGCACGCGCCGGTCGTTTCGCTGCTCGGCCTGCTGTTTGCCTCACTGCCGGGTGATAACGCGTTCCTGGTCGGCATTCCCTTCGCACTTCTGTGGGTCTTCTCGCCCGCCGTTGCCTGGTATGTCAGCCAGTCCGCCGAGACCGAAGATCGTCTCTTCGTGTCCGAGCATGTCTCGAGCGAGCTCCGCAAAATTGCCCGTCGCACATGGCGCTATTACGAAGCCTTCGTCACATCGGGTGAAAACTACCTCCCGCCTGACAACTTCCAGGAAACGCCGGAGCCTATCGTTGCCAGCCGTACCTCGCCGACCAATATCGGCGTTTACCTGCTGTCGGTGATCTCGGCCCGTCAATTCGGCTGGATCAGCTTCTCGGAAACCGTCGAGCGGATGGAAAAGACCATCGAGACGGTCGAGAAGATGGAGAAATACCGTGGTCACCTCTATAACTGGTACCACACCGATACCCTGCAGACTCTAGGTCCGCGCTACGTTTCTGCGGTCGATAGCGGTAACCTTGCCGGTCACCTCATCGCCATCTCGTCGGCCTGCCGTCAGTGGGCGGAAGCACCCTCTGCGCATCTTCAGGGCAATCTCGACGGTATCGGCGATGTCGCTGGCATCCTGCGCGAAACGCTCAAGGAACTGCCTGACGATCGCAAGAACCTGCGGCCTCTCCATCGCCGCCTGGAAGAGCGTATCATCGGCTTCTCCAACGCCCTTGCCTCTGTCAAGCGTGAGCATGAGTTCGCCTCGATCCGCGTCATCAATCTGGCCGTCTTGGCCCGCGACATCCAGAAGCTGGCTTCCAACCTCAATCTGGAAGTCAAGTCGGAGCAAAGCGCGGAAGTCACGCGCTGGGCGCAGTCGCTGGTCGATTGCTGCGAAGCGCATATTTCCGACAGCGCCTTCGATCTCGCCACCATCGATCCGTTGCGTGACCGGCTGAACTCGCTGCGCGACCGCAGCCGCAACCTCGCCTTCTCGATGGACTTCGGCTTCCTCTATCGCAAGGACCGCCGTCTTCTGTCGATCGGTTACCGCGTCGACAGCAAGGAGCTTGACGAGGCCTGCTACGACCTCCTGGCTTCCGAATGCCGCCTGACCAGCCTTTTTGCCATCGCAAAGGGCGATCTGCCGACCGAGCACTGGTATCGTCTTGGCCGTCAGGTCGTGCCGATCGGCGCGCAGGGCGCTCTGGTTTCCTGGTCCGGCTCGATGTTCGAATATCTGATGCCGCCGCTTGTCATGCAGGAGCGTCATGGTGGTATCCTGAACCAGACCAACAATCTGATCGTCAAGGAACAGGTCAATCACGGTCGCCGCCTGGGCACCCCATGGGGCATCTCGGAAGCAGCCTTCAATGCCCGCGACCACAACATGAACTACCAGTACACCAACTTCGGTGTACCCACGCTTGGCCTGAAGCGCGGCCTCGGCCAGAATGCCGTCATCGCGCCTTACGCCTCCATCCTGGCATCGCAATATGACCCGGATGCAGCGCTTGAAAACCTGCAGAAGTTGCGCAAACTCGGCGCGCTCGGCCAGTACGGCTTCCATGACGCGGTCGATTTCACACCGACCCGCGTTCCCGATGGCAAGGTCTGCGCTGTCGTTTACAACTACTATGCCCACCACCATGGCATGTCGATTGCGGCTGTTGCCAACGTGGTTCTGGATGGTGTGTTGCGTGAACTCTTCCACGCCGACCCAGTCATCGAAGCCGCTGAACTGCTGCTTCAGGAGAAGGCGCCACGCGAAGTTCCTGTGGTCAGCTCCAAATACGAGCCGGAGACACCCGGCAAGGAACAGGCCGACCTGCTGCGCGCAGAAGTTCGCACCATTGCCGATCCTGCCGTGCGTGACCGCGAGGTCGTGTTCCTGTCGAATGGTCACTATTCCACGATGCTGACATCGACAGGTGCCGGTTACTCAAAGTGGAACGGTCTGGCGATTTCCCGCTGGAAGGCCGATCCGACAGAAGATCGTTGGGGTACGTTCCTGTTCCTGCGCGATACCGTTTCGGGCGACTGGTGGAGCGCCACCGCAGAACCGCGCGTTGCCTTGGGCGAAAAGACCAAGACGGTCTTTACCGACGACAAGGCCGAATTCCACAAGACGGTCGGCGATCTTCAAAGCGTGGTCGAATGCATCGTAGCAACGGAGCATGATGCCGAAGGCCGCCGTGTGACCCTTCTCAATGTCGGCTCTGAAGATCGTTACATCGAAGTGACGTCCTACATGGAGCCCGTCATTGCCAATGAAGACGATGACAATGCTCACCCCTTGTTCTCCCGCATGTTCGTGCAGACGGAAATCGGCAAGCGTGGCGATGTCATTCGTGCATGGCGCAACAAGCGGTCTCCGAGCGAACCAAGCACGGTGATCGCGCATCTGGCCGCGGACAATGCCGGCCCGGCGCGTCCGACCGAATTCGAGACCGATCGCGCCAAGTTCATTGGCCGTGGCCGTTCTCTCGGTGAGGCGGCTGCTTTCGATGCGGGTGCCACACTTTCCGGCACCGATGGCTTCACGCTCGACCCCATCCTGTCGCTGCGACGCGTGGTGCGCGTGCCCGCCGGCAAGAAGGTCAGCGTCATCTTCTGGACGATTGCAGCCCCAAGCCGCGAAGATGTCGACAAGGCGATTGATCGTTACCGTCACCCGGATGCCTTCGCGCATGAACTCGTTCATGCCTGGACGCGAACACAGGTGCAGATGCGCCATGTGGGCGTAACCTCGCAGCAGGCAGCAGCCTTCCAGCATCTCGCCCGCTACCTCGTCTATCCAGACATGCATCTGCGCGCAGACGCCGATACGCTGAAGACAGGTCTTGGTTCGCAACGGTCCCTGTGGCCGCTGGCGATTTCGGGCGACTTCCCGATCTTCAGCCTGCGTATCAATGACGATATGGACATGGACATCGCCAAGGAAGCCTTGAGCGCCCATGAATATCTGCGCGCCCGTGGCGTCATTTTCGATCTCGTTATCGTCAATGAACGCGCAGCATCCTACGCGCAGGACATGCAGCACGCGCTGGATTATATTTCCGAAGCACAGCGCCGTATCAATCCGGCCGATGGCGGCAGACCGCACGTCTTCTCCGTCCGTCGCGACCTGATGGATGAGGAAACATGGTCGGCCCTGCTGGCTGCCTCCCGCGTCGTTCTTCACGTTCGCAACGGCAAGATCGTTGATCAGGTCAACCGCGCCGTCTCGCTCTTTGCCGCCCATCGTGGGCCGGAAGGAAGCGATCTGGCACAGGCACGTCTGCCTGCCCCGGTCTTCCCACAGGGTGAGCCGGTCGAAGACGCGCATGATCTGGATTTCTGGAACGGCTTCGGCGGTTTCGCAAAAACCGGCGATGAATATGTCGTCCGGCTTCACGGCGGGCAGTCCACGCCGCAGCCTTGGATCAATGTGATTTCCAACGAACGTTTTGGTTTCCACATCTCCGCAGAAGGTGCAGGTTTCACATGGAGCCGCAACTCGCGCGATTACCAGCTGACTCCATGGAGCAATGATCCGGTCATCAACCGTCCCGGTGAAGCGATCTATGTGTCGGATGTCGACAGCGGCAAGATTCACTCGCCTTTCGCCGCATTGTCGCGAAATCCCGAGGCGGTATTCGAAGCCCGTCACGGCCTTGGTTATTCGGTTTTCCGCAGTGTCGACGATGGTCTCGATATCGAAGTCATCCAGACGGTGGATCGCGAAAAGCCGGTAAAGCTGTCACGTCTGACGGTTCGAAATGTCGGCACCCAGAACCGCCGTCTCAGAACCTACGGCTATGTCGAATGGGTACTGGGCAACAATACCCAGAAGTCGGCGCCGTTCATTCTCAGCAACCATGATGAGGAAACCGGCGCGCTGTTTGCTTCAAACCCATACAGCATCGATTACAATGCCCGCACGGCCTTCCTGTCTCTCGATGGCCCGGCAAGCGGCTTTACCACCAGCAAACGCGAGTTCATCGGACGTTACGGGTCGGTTCAGGCACCGCAGGCTGTTCTGTCAGGCGCTGCCCTTTCCGGAAGCGTAGAACTCGACGGTGCGCCCTGTGCTGCGCTCATGCAGGAAATTCACCTCAAGCCAGGTGAAGAGCGGCATGTCCTCATCTACATGGGCGATGCCGACACGGCGCAAGAGGCCCGCGCACTGGTGAAGGATATTCGCCAGAGCGACTTCGATGATGTTCTGGAAGCAAACAAGCGCTTCTGGAGCGGGTTCAGCGGACAGCTTCAGGTCTCCACCCCCGATGCCGGCTTCAACCACATGGTCAACAGCTGGCTGCCCTATCAGGCGCTTGCGTGCCGCATTCTGGCGCGCACGGCATTCTATCAGTCCAGTGGTGCTTTTGGCTTCCGAGACCAGCTGCAAGACACGCTCGCTTTCCTGCTCTACCAGCCGGAACTTGCCCGCGAGCAGATCCTGCGGGCCGCTGGACGTCAGTTTGCGGAAGGCGACGTGCAACACTGGTGGCTACCATTGACGGGTGCCGGTGTACGAACCACGATTTCCGACGACGTCGTCTGGCTGGCTTACGCCGCCCACCAGTACATCGCCGCCACCGGCGACAAGGCTATCCTTGATGAAAGCATCCCGTTCCTCAAGGGACCGGCCTTGACCCCTGGCCAGCACGACGCCTTCTTCCAGCCGGAAACCAGCGAAACGACGGCAAGCCTGTATGAACATGCAGCACTTGCACTCGATCTCGCCATCCACCGGACGGGCGAAAACGGCTTGCCTCTCATCCTTGGCGGTGACTGGAACGACGGCATGAACCGTGTCGGCGTGGCTGGCAAGGGCACCAGCGTGTGGCTCGGCTGGTTCCTCGCTGGCACCCTTCGCGATTTCATCGAAATCGCAGAAGAGCGTGGCGATCTGGACCGTGTCGAGAAATGGAAGACCCATCGCGACAAACTGCGTGCTGCGCTGGAAACGGCGGGCTGGGACGGCGACTACTACCGTCGTGGCTACTTCGATGACGGTACGCCACTTGGCTCGATCACCAGCGAGGAATGCCGTATCGATTCGCTCGGCCAGAGCTGGAGCGTCCTTTCCGGCGAAGGTGAGGAACAGCGGTCGGCCCAGGCAATGGACGCGGTCATGAAGGAACTGGTGGACGAAGAGGCTGGTATCATCCGCCTGTTCACGCCCGCCTTCTCCCGCTCGCCGCAGGATCCAGGCTACGTCAAGGCCTACCCGCCTGGTGTTCGCGAGAATGGTGGCCAGTATACGCACGCAGCCACATGGGTCGTGCTGGCGCTGGCCAAGCTTGGCCGCCATGAAGACGCGTGGAAGTGCTTCTCGCTTCTGAACCCCGTCAATCATGCGCTCGACAGACCGTCTTCAGAGACCTACCGCGTCGAGCCCTATGTCGTAACGGCGGACGTCTATGGTGCTGGTGCCTATTCAGGTCGCGGCGGCTGGAGCTGGTACACGGGATCGGCCGGTTGGCTGTACCGCGCCGCCGTCGAGGGCATTCTCGGGATCACCCGAGTCAACGGTACTCTGCACATTGATCCATCGCTTCCTGATGCGTGGGATGGCTTCTCCGCCAAGATCACGCTGGATGGCAAGGTGCGCGAAGTGGCCGTCAAACGGACCGCCGGGAGCCCGGATATAGAGGTATCCCTCGACGGAGAGCCGGTGACAGGCATGGACAGGGCGATACCGTTCGATTAAGCGACCGGGGCTTCGGCCCCGACCGCCAAACAAAAAGCCACGGCTCCAAATGGAGGCCGTGGCTTTTTGTTGCGTATTAGCGTCAAGCCGCTGACGTGATTGGCGACAGGCGTTTGCCGTCACTCAGCGATCAAATGCGGCGAAGAACTACGTTATGGCTGCGGATTATCGCGTGCCAAAAATAGCCGAACCAACCCTGACGCTCGTGGCACCGAATTCAATCGCAGTCTCGAAGTCCCCCGACATCCCCATGGAAAGCTTCTGCACGCCACACTCTTTCGCAAGCTTGGCCAAAAGCGCGAAGTGCGGGCCCGGATACTCGTCGGCTGGCGGAATACACATCAATCCCTCGACATCAAGCTCCAACTCGTTGCGGCACATGGCCACAAAAGCGACCGTCTCGCGCGGGTCCAGACCTGCCTTCTGCGGTTCAAGCCCGGTATTGACCTGGACGTAAAAACGTAGCGTCCTGCCCTGCTTGCGGCACTCATCCGCGAGCACCTTTGCGATCTTTTCCCGATCGACACTCTGGATCACGTCGAACAGCGCCACGGCCTCGGCAGCCTTGTTGGATTGCAATGGCCCGATGAGATGCAATTCTATGCCCTGGTTGCGCTCTTTCAGCGCAGGCCACTTGCCTTGGGCTTCCTGAACGCGATTTTCGCCGAAGACCCGCTGGCCGCAATCGATTACCGGCTGGATCGTGGCTGCATCGAATGTCTTGGAGACTGCAACGAGGCTGACACTGTTCTCCTCGCGCCCGGCCTTTTCCGCTACCGACGCGATACGCTGCCTGACATCTTCAAGACGCGCTTCGATTTCCATCACACCACCTCAACATTCTCTATTGCATCCATCAGGATCCGGTTTCAGTAGCCGCCACCGGCCTTGATGCCAAGACGGATTGTCACCATTTGAACGCGGTTACCAAGATTGCGCCCTTACCTGACCCGCCAAACTTGACGCATAGGCAGTTTCGTGGTGAAGGTCAGCGCAAATTTTCCCCTTGATACCCGGATTTCAGAAGTATGGCCATCGAACGTTATAATCCTCGCGACGCCGAGCCGCGCTGGCAGCAAAAATGGAACGAAGACAATGTTTTCGTGACAGACAATAGCGATCCGCGCGAGAAATATTACGTTCTTGAAATGTTTCCATATCCGTCCGGTCGCATTCACATGGGCCATGTGCGCAACTATGCCATGGGCGATGTCGTAGCGCGCTACAAGCGTGCAAGGGGATACAACGTTCTTCACCCCATGGGCTGGGATGCCTTCGGTATGCCGGCTGAAAACGCCGCCATGCAGAACAAGGTTCATCCGAAAGACTGGACCTACCAGAACATAGCCACCATGCGTGGACAGCTGAAATCCATGGGCCTCTCTCTCGACTGGACCCGTGAATTTGCGACATGCGATGTCGAATATTACAGCAAGCAGCAGGCACTTTTCATCGATTTCATGGAAAAGGGTCTGGTTTATCGCAAGCAGTCGAAGGTCAACTGGGACCCTGTCGATCATACCGTTCTGGCCAATGAACAGGTCATCGATGGCCGCGGCTGGCGATCTGGCGCGTTGGTTGAACAACGCGAACTGACCCAGTGGTTCTTCCGCATCACCGACTTCAGCCAGGATTTGCTGGACGAGCTGGACGTTCTGGACCAATGGCCGGAAAAAGTGCGGCTGATGCAGAAGAACTGGATCGGCAAGTCGGAAGGCCTGTCGTTGCGCTGGCAGACGGTCACTTCCACCGTGCCCGCCGGTTTTGATGACATCACGGTTTATACGACCCGCCCTGACACGCTCTTCGGCGCATCTTTCCTTGCTATTGCAGCAGACCACCCGCTTGCCAAGGCATTGTCCCAGTCCAACAGCGAACTGGCGGAGTTCTGTGACGAATGCCGTCGTCAGGGAACATCGCTGGCTGCGTTGGAAACGGCGGAAAAGCGGGGCTTCGATACGGGCGTCAAGGTTGTCCACCCCCTCGATTCCTCGATGGAACTGCCGGTCTACGTCGCCAATTTCGTCTTGATGGAATATGGCACGGGCGCCATCTTCGGCTGCCCTTCCGGCGACCAGCGCGACCTCGATTTTGCACGCAAATACGGCCTGCCGGTCGTACCTGTCGTCATGCCGGAAGGCGAAAATGCAGACACATTCGCCATTGGCGAAACGGCATTTGTCGATGACGGCGTCATGATCAATTCGCAGTTCCTGAATGGCATGACAACGACGGGTGCCTTTGAGGCCGTCGTTTCCAGGCTCTCGTCGCAAATGCTCGGCGGTGCTGTGCAAGCCGAGCGCAAGGTGAACTTCCGTCTGCGTGACTGGGGCATCTCCCGCCAGCGCTATTGGGGTTGCCCGATCCCCGTCATCCATTGCGAAGTCTGTGGCGTTGTCCCTGTCCCGAAGAAGGACTTGCCGGTTAAACTGCCCGACGATGTCACTTTCGACACCCCCGGTAATCCGCTGGACCGTCACCCAACCTGGCGGCATGTGTCGTGCCCGCAATGCGGTCATGATGCCCGCCGTGAAACCGACACGATGGACACCTTCGTCGATTCCAGCTGGTATTTCACCCGCTTTACCGCGCCGTGGGAGGAGCAGCCGACCGATCCGAAGATCGCCAATCGCTGGCTGCCTGTTGACCAGTATATTGGCGGCATCGAGCACGCGATCCTGCACTTGCTCTACTCGCGTTTCTTTACGCGTGCGATGAAGGCGACCGGCCATGTGGACGTGAAGGAGCCCTTCAAGGGCCTCTTTACCCAGGGCATGGTGGTGCATGAAACCTACCGTCTGGGCGAAGGCCAGAACGGTCAGTGGATCGTGCCCGCTGATATCCGTATCGAAGAAGTCGACGGCAAGCGCCGCGCTTTCCTGCTGTCTGGCGGCGACGAAGTTCAGATCGGCTCGATCGAAAAAATGTCGAAGTCGAAGAAGAACGTTGTCGATCCCGACGATATCATCGCTTCCTACGGTGCCGATACCGCCCGCTTCTTCGTGCTGTCCGACAGCCCGCCGGATCGTGACGTCATCTGGTCGGAAGCTGGCGTTGAAGGCGCTCATCGTTTCGTACAGCGTGTCTGGCGCATCATCGGCGAAGCTGCTGAAGAGTTGAAGACTGTTACACCGGCCCCCGCAAATGACGGGCAGGGCCTCGTTATGTCGAAGGCTGCGCACAAGACGCTGAAGGCTGTTCAGGACGATCTGGACAAGCTGGCCTTCAACAAGGCCATTGCTCGCATTTACGAGTTGGTAAACACATTGGCCGGTCCTCTGGCTGAGGTAGCAGGCGGTGGCAAGTCGACCCAGGAAAGGGCAGCGGCGCGCGACGCAGCCGAAATCCTGATCCGCATGATCGCGCCAATGACACCGCATCTGGCTGAAGAGTGCTGGAAGGTGTTGGGCAATGAAGGGCTTGTTGCACAAACGGCATGGCCAACATTCGTGCCGGCTCTCACGGAAGAAAATGACGTAGTCATGCCGGTCCAGATCAACGGCAAGAAACGCGGCGAATTGACAATCGCACGCGATGCGGATCAAGATACCGTGCGCGCGGCTGTCGTCGAACTGGATGCTGTAAAAGCGGCTCTGGCCGGGGCCGAACCGAAAAAGATCATCGTGGTTCCACAAAGGATTGTGAACATTGTTGTCTGATGCCTATTCCAGATGGGGCCGCGTAGCAGCCGCACTATCCGTCATTCTGTTTGCCGGCATTCTGGCCGGATGCCAGGTGAGACCGCTTTATGGCGAAGCATCCGGCACGCGCCAGAAGCTTGAGACCGTGAATTTCGCCTCGGCCAATAGTCGCGTCTCACAGGAAGTACGTAATCATCTCGTCTTCATGGCCTATGGCGGCGCAGGCGAGCCGACGCGCAAGGAATACGAGGTCAAGATTACGGTGTCCTCGAGCGCGACCTCGACGGAAGTCACTGACGACACCAGCCTTTCCATCGGCAAGAACAATTATGACGGCCCATATCCCGGTCGCGTCAATATGAAGGGCTCATACGTGCTGACCCGCATTTCGGACGGCCAGGTTCTGCGCGCGGCAACGCGCAACGTCACGGCAATGATCGATCTTCCGCAGCAGCAATTCGCCAATATCCGCGCCGTGCGCGATGGTGAAAATCGTGCCGCCCGTGAGCTTGCCGAAATCATCGGCACGGACATCGCCGCCACTCTCAGCCGCTGAGATCCGTTTGATGACGGAAATCAAGTCGCATGAATTCGAACGCTTCGCCGAAAAACCGGCGGAGCGTTTTCGCGTTTTCGTGCTCTACGGCCCTGATCGCGGTCTGGTCTCAGAACGAGCCTCCCTCATTGCGGCCAAGACCGGCATCGATCCCAATGATGCCTTTGCCTCGCTCAAGCTGACGGCGTCCGACCTGCAAGGCGATCCCGGTCGACTGCTTGACGAGGTGAACTCGATTGGCCTGTTTGGCGGCGAAAAGCTTGTCTGGGTCAAGGGCGCGGCCAATGAGAAGGCACTTGTAGACGCCCTTCAGGTTCTATCGGACAATCCCCCCGAATCGAGCTTTCTGATCATCGAAGCAGGCGATCTCAAGAAAGGCACTGGCCTGCGCAAGATCGCGGAGCCGTCCCGCGCGATTGCCGCCATCCCCTGCTATGCCGACGACGCAAGGGCCATCAATGCGTTGATCGATCAGGAGCTATCGACCGAGAACCTGCGCATTTCGCCAGCTGCACGCCAGAGACTGACGGAATCGCTGGGTGGTGATCGCATCGCCTCTCGCAATGAGGTGCGCAAGCTGGCGCTCTATTGTCGCGGTCGCGATGTGATCGAAGAGGATGACGTGATGTCGATCATCGGCGATGCCAGCATGGTGTCAGCAGATGATGCCGTGGATGCGATATTGAAGGGCGACCGAAACGCTTTCTTTCACGCCACGCAGAAAATCATCGCGTCCAAGACACCCATCTTCCTGGTCCTGCAAGGATGCCTTCGGCAATTCCAGCTTCTGGATCAGATGCGGGCTGAGATGGACGAGAAAAAGCTGCAGGCGGGTCAGGTCATGCAGACGATGGGACGAGGCGTCCATTTTCGTCGCAAGCCGGTCATCGAACGCGCGCTGCGTACATGGCAGCCAGCAGCGATTGCGCGTGAAATGAACCGACTACAGGCCGCCATCCTCCAAAGCCGCCAGCGGCAAAGCCTGGAGGAAAGCGCGGCATTGCTGACGCTGCTGTCCACCACCTTGCAATCCGGGCGCGCCGGCTAGGCGTCTCAAGAAATTAAAAAAGCCTACACGGTAGAAACGTGAGGCCTTGAAGCATACGGAATTATGGTTTTTCCGTGATTCCGGCCTTGAGCCGGAATCCAGCAGCGCCGTGTCTGAGGCACGGAAGAGTTCTTTTCGATCACGGATGTAAGCGAACTGGCCCCCCGGATCAAGTCCGGGGTGACGAAGCAAATTGGAACAATCAGTCGCCCTTGCCAGGCTCTGCCGAAAAATAGAGATCGAGCTTTCCTTCGACGCCATCCATTTCCTTGGCTTCCGGCAGCGGATCACGCTTCACCGTAATGTTGGGCCAGATAGCCGCATATTCGGCGTTCAGCTTCAGCCACTTGTCGAGGCCCGGCTCTGTATCGGGCTTGATGGCCTCGGCAGGACATTCGGGCTCGCATACACCACAATCGATGCATTCGTCGGGATTGATCGCCAGAAAGTTCTCACCCTCATAGAAACAATCAACCGGGCAGACTTCGACGCAGTCGGTATATTTGCACCGAATGCAGTTATCGGTCACGACATACGTCATGATGGACTCCAGATATGCAGGCCGGATCAAATAGCTTGGAAGACAAGCGATCGCCCGGAATTCAGACAGGGCATTTTCGCAAGTGAGGTAATGCCTTTGACCAGATTTAGCAAGGATAAACGATACTGAAAAACCGGCCTATCTTGGTGGTTTATTCCAATCTGCACGTTGAGTTTGCCGCAGTCTCAGGCATAAGCGGGCGCGTAGATCGTCCGGATCGGGAAGCCCGCGTCCCTAGTCGTCACCATTCTCGGGCATCAACCGATCAAGGGCGCGGCGCTCCTTCTTTGTCGGCCTGCCGCTTCCCGGTTCCCGGACCGCCTGTTCCAGAAGCGTCAGGCGCTCACCGGGCGGGCGTGGAGGGGTTTCGTCGTCATAAAGGAGCTTTGCCTCCTCATAGGGCCCACGCCGCTCTCCGGACGCCCTGACGACCAGAATGCGATCCATGCGTTCGAAGCTGATATCCAGCCTGTCGCCGATCTTCACCATATGGCTTGGCTGGCGAACCGGCGCGCCATTCACCCGCACATTGCCGGACTGGATATAGCTCTGTGCAAGGGAGCGGGATTTTGCCATGCGGGCAAAGAACAGCCATTTGTCGAGACGCTGGCGTCCTTGGTCCTGTGTTGGTTGCTTCTCGCCCATCATGCATTCCAGAAACATTGCGCCGCGGGGTCCCGCAGGACATTCATCGGCGCAAATGAAAAGGCCTTCTGCTTTTCACGAAAACAAAAGGCCCTGATCTTACTTCTTCAGCTGTTCCTTGAGAGCAGCCAGCTTTGCGAAAGGTGAATCCGGATCCAGCGGCTTCTCCTTGCGCGGTGGTTTTGCCTCGAAGCGCTGTTGACCCTGCGGCTTGCCACCGCGGTCATTGCGATCGGGGCGGTCCTTGCGCTCGCCACGGTCATGGCGCTCATTGCGGTTATTGTTGCCGCCATTGCGGTCCGGACGTGCGCCTTCGCGCTTGCGGTCACCGTCACGCTTGCGGTCGCCATCGCGGTTGGCGTTGTTGCCACGCGGCTGGCCCTGACGCTCCTCGCCACCGTCTGCACGGCGTTCGCCGTGGTTGCGGTTGGCAGGGCGGCGGTTGTCGCTGCGCTGGTTGTCATTGCGGCCACCGGGACGCCACAGAAGAACAGGCTTCGGTTCAGCAGCTTCGGCAGCAACGGCATCGGTCGAAGCCGCATCGTCCGCCTTGGCCTCAACCAGCGTTTCGGCAGGTGCTGCGGCCTCTTCGGAAGCTGGTTGCGCGTCGGCATCGTCCTGAGACGTTTCCTCAGCAGCGGCCTCTTGCGTGCCAGCAGCCTCAGCCACGGTCTCGCCAGCATCGGCACTTGCCTTGGCAGCATCAGCCGATTGACCGCCGAGGAAAGCAGCAGCCTCTTCGGCGCTGACCTGATCCGCACGATAGCCGAGACCCTTGAGGATTTCTTCCATGTCATCGAGCGTGGCGCCGAGGATGGAAAGCATGGCTGTCGTCGTGGTGAAGCGACGGCCGTCATAGGCACCTTCCGGACGCGGCTGTGTGCCCGGCTTCCACTGCAACAGTGGACGGATGAGATCGGCAAGACGTTCCAGAATGTCGATACGAACCGCGCGCTTGCCGAGGAAACGGAAGCCTGCAAGCTTGTAGAACATGCGCTCGAAACTAGGATCGGTTACAACGGACGTGCGTCCAGCCGCCAATACCGGAATAAGATCGCCATAGCCGGGCTTTCCGAGACCGTCATTCTTCAAGGCCCAGAGCAGCGTCACGAGCTCAGCCGGAGCTGGCTTCAACAAAGCGGGCAGGAATACGTGATAGGCACCAAAGCGGATGCCATAACGGCGCATCGAGGCGCGCGCATCCTGATCCAGCGTCTTGACCTCTTCGGTCACGTCGCGACGGAAGAGTACGCCCAGGTTTTCCACGAGCTGAAACGCCAGACCTTTCGCCAGGCCCTGAAGATCTTCCGCACGGGAGATATCGTCCAGCGGCTTCAGCACGGTCGCGATCTGATGATTGACGAAGCGCTCGATGCGGGCGACGGCGTGGTCGCGCGCATTTCCGCTCAGCTGCTCGTCGGCCAGCATGATGACACGCGGCTTCATGATGTTGTCACCGGCTGCAAGGCGAGCGACAGGCTCACCCAACCAGCGGACGAGACCATCCGAGCTCAGCGCGAGGTCGCCATTCCCGCTGGCATGAAGCCGCGCGGCGCGCGCCTCATATTCCAGCGCAAGCGCCTTCTGCGCTGCGCCTTGCACAGCCTTGGCATCTGGCCCTTCAGCTCCGGCCACCGGTGTAAACCGGAAACCCGCCAATTGGCCGACATGATGTCCTTCAACGAAGACATCACCATTCACACTGATTTCAGCTTCAAGCATCGCATTCTCTCTTAGGCGCCTCATGAGCACAGATGTCCTGCGATCAACAAAGCGTTTCGTCAACCTTTCATGTAGAGCATCGGACAATCGATCTTCGATTTCCCGCGTCTTTTCTTGCCAGTGTGTCGGATCGGCAAGCCATCCTGGGCGGTTTGATACATACGTCCATGTTCTGATCTGTGCAATCCTTGCAGACAACGTATCGATTTCGCCATCTGTACGGTCTGCTCTGCGCACCTGTTCCGCCATGAAATCCTCGTTCACGGCGCCGCGTTTGACCAGATCGAAATAGAGCGTTGAGATCAGGTCGGCATGTTGTGCAGGAGCGATGCGGCGATAATCCGGCAGCGCGCAGGCTTCCCACAGTTTCTCCACACGCTCGGCATTGGTGGTAACGTCGATGATCTCCGGATAGCGCGAAAGATATTCCAGCGCCTGCTGGTCGATGGCGGGCAGTGCCCGGGATAGTCCCTGCACGGTCGGCGCCGCATCCAGACTGCCACGCAAATTGGCAATGGAAGAAAAATCGAAATTCTTCGTGCGCCATTGGAGAACCTTGACCGCATCGAACTGGTGCGACTCGACACGTTCGACAAGTTCATCGTCCAGCGGATCGACCCGACCCGTGACGCCAAATGTGCCATCGCGCAGATGGCGACCGGCGCGACCGGCAATCTGGCCCATTTCGCCGGGATTGAGATTGCGGAACTGATAGCCGTCGAATTTGCGGTCCTGCGCAAAGGCGACATGGTCGACATCGAGGTTGAGGCCCATGCCGATCGCATCGGTCGCGACCAGATATTCAACGTCTCCGTTTTGGTAAAGGCCGACCTGCGCATTGCGGGTGCGGGGAGAAAGCGCGCCCAGCACCACAGCGGCACCGCCGCGCTGGCGGCGCACCAGCTCGGCAATCGCATAGACCTCGTCAGCGGAAAAGGCGACGATGGCGGTGCGTTGCGGCAGGCGGGTGATCTTTTTTTGTCCGGCATAGAACAGCTGGGAGAGGCGCGGGCGCTCAACCACCACAATGCCCGGCAAAAGCTTTTCAAGGATGGGTCGCATCGTGCCTGCGCCCAGAAGCAGTGTTTCCTCACGTCCGCGCAGATGCAGAATTCGGTCTGTGAAGATGTGGCCGCGCTCAAGATCGCCGGCCAGCTGCACCTCATCGATCGCGACGAAGGCGGCTGTCGTTTCACGCGGCATCGCCTCCACAGTACAAACGGAATACTTTGCCTTTGGCGGTGAAATCTTCTCTTCGCCGGTCACCAGCGCGACATTCGGTGCGCCGACCTTCTCTACTAACCGGGTGTAGACCTCACGCGCAAGCAGCCGCAACGGCAATCCGATGACGCCACTTCCGTGCGCGACCATCCGCTCGATGGCGTAATGCGTCTTGCCGGTATTGGTAGGGCCAAGAACGGCCGTAACACCGCGGCCGCTCAAGATCATGGGGCGAAAATTCAACGTACTATCCGTGAAATCGACTAACTGATTGTTTCACAACACATTCGGAATAGATTCCGCCGCATCGCCCCACACACATGGCAATCGCGCAGCTCAAAGGCAAGGAAAGAAACCACAAAAGCTGCAAAAGCCGTTCGTTTTACATGAATAGTGAAACGGACCGGGTGCGGAACAGTCAGCGAACGAATCGGAGACGAATCGCTTAATCCAGCAATTCGTCTTTTGTTCTCTCCCGTCTAGCTCACCATGACTGGTTCAGAGAGGCTGTCCGGCAAGAAGCCGTGGGCCGTTCGGATCGGCGGTGCCCGCAGCCTGACCGATGAAATAGGATTTGAGAGCTGGAATTCTGTCGACCAGCCCCAACCCGAAATCACGGGCAATGCGGATCGGTGCGATATCATTGGAAAACAGGCGGTTGAGCACATCTGTTGTGACCCCCATTCGCACGGTGTCGAACCGGCGCCAAGACTGATAGCGCTCAAGCACATTGAGAGATCCGATATCGAGGCCGAGGCGATCCGCCTCAACGATTGTTTCCGCAAGGGCGGCCACGTCCTTGAAGCCGAGATTGAGGCCCTGCCCCGAAATCGGGTGAATTCCATGGGCGGCATCACCCGCAAGCGCCAGACGCGGCGCCACGAAGGCGCGAGCCAGCGTCAGCCCCAGCGGAAAGGCGCGCCGTGGGCCAACCGGGCGCACGGGACCAAGCTTGTGACCGAACCTGCGCTCCAGCTCCTCCTCGAAGACAAGATCGTCGGAGGCCACGAGACGGTCGGCATCCGCCGTGCGCTCCGTCCAGACAAGAGAAGACCGATTTCCTGGCAGCGGCAGGATGGCAAAGGGGCCCGAGGGAAGGAAATGCTCTTCCGCACAGCCGTTGTGGGGTCGATCATGCTCCACTGTCGTGACAATGCCGGACTGGTCGTAATTCCAGTGAACGGTCTTGATGCCCGCCATGCTGCGCAGGGCTGAGCGAACACCGTCGCACGCCACCAGAAGCCGGGCCTCAAGCGTTGAGCCGTCCGAAAGTGTTACCTGGTTGCTGCGGTTGCCAGCGTCGAAGCCTGAAACACTCAAACCATGTCGGATCGTCACGCCAAGCCGCTCGCACACTCCGCGCAAAGCGCCGACCATCGCCACATTCGGGATCATGTGAGCAAAAGGCTGATCTTCCGCGACCTCGCCGTCGAAGGTCAGGAAGACGGGACGCACGGGATCGGAGGTCCTGGAATCGGTAACGATCATCTTGTTGATGGGCTGCGCCTGCGGCAGCAGTTCATCCCATATACCGAAGACGTCGAGCATCCGCGTGGCCGCGGCAATGATGGCGGAGGCACGCATGTCGTTTTTCCAGACGCCCTCCGGTGCCGCCTCGATGACTTCGACGGCCAGATGCGGTGCCGCCTGTTTGATTGCCACCGCAACGCCCAGACCGACATATCCGCCGCCCGCTACAACCACGTCAAGCATAACGCCTTCTCCTGCATTCTTGTGCATCTCATGCACGCACTATAGACCATAGGCACAGGTCTTCCTACTGCCGGAGCATGTCGAAAATGTCGCGCCCTATCGAAAACACCGAGCCACTCCAGAAGCTGATCTCAACGCTTGACCTCGAAAAACTTGAGGAAAACCTTTATCGGGGAACGAGCCCCCAGGTTGGATGGCAGCGCGTTTTTGGTGGCCAGGTTATCGCCCAGGCGCTCATGGCCGCACAAAGGACGGTGCCTGACAACCGCTTCGTCCACTCGCTTCACGCCTATTTCATGCGCCCGGGCGACCCTGCAGTACCGATCATCTATCAGGTCGATCGCATCAGGGATGGATCAAGCTTTGCGACGCGCCGCATCGTGGCGATCCAGCATGGCCATGCAATATTCTCCATGTCGGCGTCCTTCCAGATCGACGAAGGCGGCTTTGACCATCAGGCTCGCATTCCCCAGGTGCCGCAACCCGAGGAACTCCTCAGTGAAGATCAGATGCGCGATGCGTTTCTCGCCAAGGCGCCGCCTGCCATAAGGAAATACTGGGAAAACAGACGCCCCATTGAAATTCGGCCGGTTTCTCTGACCCATTATATTTCCAAGGAAAAGCTGGATCCCCAGCAGGACATCTGGGTCAGAGCCACCGGCGACGTTCCAGACGATCGCCATTATCAGGCAGCGATTCTCGCCTATCTCTCGGACATGACGTTGCTTGATACGTCGCTTTACGCCCACGGCACCACGATCTTTGATCCGGCGGTTCAGGCGGCAAGTCTCGATCACGCCATGTGGTTTCACCGCCCGTGCAAACTCGATGACTGGCTGCTCTACACACAGGACAGCCCAAGCGCATCGGGCGCGCGTGGCCTGACACGAGGCAGCCTGTTTACAAGGGACGGCGTTCTTGTCGCATCGATGGCGCAGGAAGGCCTGATCCGCAAACTGGCAAATGATTAAATACTAGGCATTTTTTCGATTCTGCATAGTTATTGCGCCTTTTGCGCGAAGGCGCGTGCCTATTTTCCGATCTTTTATAAATTAAACGATATTTTTCAGTTAGTTACGCGCAACCATCCAAACTGGCACGCGCCTTGAATGTAGGAGATCAGTCGCTGTTACTGATCTGCCAGCGTCGAGGAGAGCCGGCTTCATGCCGAGGCAAACAAAGGATGGGAAACCAGATGAAAATTGTGATGGCCATAATCAAGCCGTTCAAGCTGGATGAGGTGCGCGAGGCGCTGACTGCAGTCGGTATCCAGGGCCTGACCGTGACAGAAGTGAAGGGTTACGGACGCCAGAAGGGACATACCGAGATTTATCGCGGCACCGAATATGCCGTGAGCTTTCTTCCCAAGCTCAAGATCGAGATCGCGGTTGCGTCCGATCTGGTGGAGAAGGCCGTCGATGCTATCGCCTCCTCCGCGAAGACTGGGCAGATCGGTGACGGCAAGATTTTCGTTTACTCGATTGAACAGGCCGTGCGCATCCGTACCGGCGAAACCAACACAGAAGCGCTCTAAGCACGGCTGACAGGGGAGTTTTCCAATCATGCAATTAAACAAGCTTTCAACACTTGGTCGGCTCGGCGCTGGCACGGCGGCTCTCTTTGCCCCGGCGCTTGCATTTGCCCAGGATGCCGCAGCGCCTGCGGTTGCCGCGGCTGCACCGGCAATGACGGTCGACAAGGGTGACACGACCTGGATGATGATTTCGACCATCCTGGTTCTGTTGATGATCGTTCCCGGTCTCGCACTGTTTTACGGCGGTCTCGTTCGCACCAAGAACATGCTGTCTGTCCTGATGCAGGTCATGATGATTGCGGCGGTCGCGATGATCGTCTGGGTCACATACGGCTATTCGCTTGCCTTTACTGATGGCGGTTCGCTCAACAGCTTCGTTGGCGGCTTCTCCAAAATGTTCCTGGCAGGCGTCGATACGACGACGCTGTCGGAAAGCTTCACCAAGGGTGCAGCCATTCCTGAGCTCGTTTTCGTCTGCTTCCAGATGACCTTTGCGGCCATTACGCCCGCGCTGATCGTCGGTGCATTTGCTGAACGCATCAAGTTCTCTGCCGTCATCCTGTTCACGATCCTCTGGCTGACATTCGTCTACTTCCCGATCGCTCACATGGTCTGGTTCTGGGGCGGCCCAAGCGCCTATGATGGCCCAACCGGCCTGATCTTCAGCTTCGGCGCAATCGACTTCGCTGGCGGCACCGTGGTTCACATCAACGCAGGTGTTGCGGGTCTCGTCGGCGCAATCATGGTTGGCAAGCGTACCGGCTTCGGCAAGGACATGATGGCTCCTCACTCCATGACGCTGACCATGGTCGGCGCTGCCCTTCTGTGGGTGGGCTGGTTCGGCTTCAACGCCGGTTCCAACCTGGAATCCAACGCCTATGCCGCTCTTGCCATGATCAACACTTTTGTTGCAACGGCGGCTGCCGTCGTGTCCTGGGCACTGGTCGAAAACTTCACACGCGGAAAAGCATCCATGCTTGGTGCTGCTTCGGGTGCTGTTGCAGGCCTCGTCGTCATCACCCCGGCAGCCGGTTTCGTCGGTCCAATGGGCGCAATCGTCATGGGTCTGATCGTTTCGCCGGTCTGCTACTTCTTCGTTTCGACTGTGAAAAACAAGTTCGGCTACGATGACACGGCAGACGTATTCGGCGTGCACGGCGTCGGCGGCATCATCGGTGCTCTGCTCACTGGCGTGTTCGTCAACCCGGCGCTCGGTGGCGCTGGCATCGTCGATTATTCGACAGCTGACTTCGCTGCTAGCTACGCTGGCACGGCAACGCAGGTCTGGGCACAGCTCAAGGGCGTTCTCGTCACCATCGCATGGTCGGGTATCGGCTCGATCATCCTCTACAAGATTGTAGACCTCGTCGTTGGTCTGCGTGTCCCTGTCGAGGCAGAACGCGAAGGTCTCGACCTCGCCACCCACGGCGAAGCGGCCTACCACTCCTAAGCAGACAGAGACACCGTCTCAGACACGAAAGCCCGGCCACCGCCGGGCTTTCACATTTTTGGAACCTGTTACAGCATCTGAATTTGCATGGTTAATGGCATATTAACCACCGCACCGGTACCTTAGCCTGTCATCCCCGTCCGCGTGACCTATGGCGCGGATCTCGGAAGCAACGAAAGAATGACAGGTTCAGATATGGACAGAGTGAATTCAGCGACGTTCCACGGTCGTGATAACCGCTTCGTGCTGACGGCATTTGTAATGCGCCAGGTCATGGCCCTGTGTGGTTTCGGCATCCTTGCCGCTCTGGCGCTCGGTATGACGGCCTTGGCTACATGGAATGTCGCAGACCCGAGCCTGTCCTATGCGACCGGTAACGAGCCCACCAATCTGCTGGGTCACGGAGGAGCCATCTTCGCCGACCTGATGATGCAGTTTCTCGGCCTTTCAGCTCTGATTGCCATGCTTCCAATCCTCGCATGGGCCTTCGCGCTCATTTCGGGCCGCAGGTTTAACCGTATTCCTGCCCGCCTCGTCGCATGGATCAGCGGTGCGGTCATTGCCTCGGCATCCCTTGGCTGCTTTCCGGCTCCGCTGACGTGGCCTCTGCCGAACGGCATTGGCGGCGTTGTCGGCGACATGATCCTGCGCTTTCCTGCCCTTTTCATCGGCGCCTATCCTACGGGCACTTTCGCAACCGTCCTGGGCATCGCATTTGCAGCCCCGGCTGCCTGGCTCATGCTGTTTGCGGCAGGTCTTCTCGGCCACCCGGATGAAGAGGATGAATTCGCCTTGGCGCAAGCCTCGGTGCCCGCAAGGGTCAAAAAGGGTCAGACACCTGCCGATGAGGATGAAGACGATTCCGAAGGCTTCCTCAGCAACTTCCTGGCGATTGGCGCAGTAACCCACTATTGGTACATTACCCAGGCGCGGTTCCGTCGGCTGTTTGGCATGAAACCGAAATCCATGCGAAATGAGTTCGAGCAGCCCTATGATTTCAATGATTACGAATTTGGCACGCTAAACGAACCATCGCGCCTCAAGACAGCCATCAACAGGCTGGATCGGGCCGAGCCCTCCTTTGAAGAGCGCGCGGAAGCCCGTGCACGCGGCGAAATGTCTCCGCCGCCGATCTCCATGGGCCACGATGATGATGAGGATGACGAGAGCGATTTGTCCAGCGTCCAGTCTGGCGAAGCGAAGTTCTCCGCCCGACCGCCCGCAGGACAGACGCGGATCACCGCCCCCTCTGCCCGGCCCAAACCGAGCGAGCGGGTTGCGCGCGATGCCCAGGCTTCCTTCATTGCCTCCGACGGCTTCCAGCTTCCGTCTGTACATCTTCTCGCAGAGCCGAAAAGCGTCGTACGTGATGCCACCCTGAACGCTGACGTTCTGGAACAGAATGCCCGCAGACTTGAGGGTGTTCTGGAAGATTTCGGCGTCAAGGGAGAGATCATCCATGTGCGCCCCGGTCCGGTCGTCACCATGTACGAGCTGGAACCCGCGCCAGGCATCAAGTCTTCGCGCGTCATCGGTCTGGCCGATGATATCGCCCGCTCGATGAGCGCGATTGCCGCACGTGTCGCCGTGGTCCCTGGCCGCAACGCCATCGGCATCGAGTTGCCCAACAAAATTCGCGAAACCGTCTATTTGCGGGAATTGATCGCATCGCGTGATTTCGAGAACAACAAGGCCAAGCTTCCTATGTCGCTCGGCAAGACGATCGGCGGCGAAGCTGTCATTGCAGACCTTGCCAAGATGCCGCATCTGCTGGTGGCCGGCACCACCGGCTCGGGTAAATCGGTCGCCATCAACACCATGATCCTGTCGCTGCTCTACCGCATGACGCCGGAGCAGTGCCGCCTCATCATGATCGATCCAAAAATGCTGGAATTGTCCGTCTATGACGGCATCCCGCATCTGCTGTCTCCCGTCGTCACCGATCCTAAGAAGGCCGTTGTTGCGCTAAAATGGACAGTGCGCGAGATGGAAGAGCGCTACAAGAAAATGTCGAAGATCGGCGTGCGCAACATCGATGGCTTCAACACCCGCGTTCAGCAGGCGCTGGACAAGGGCGAAGTACTGACGCGTACGGTGCAGACCGGTTTCGACCGCCAGACCGGCGAAGCCATGTATGAGACGGAAGAATTCGACCTGAAGCCCCTGCCCTACATCGTTGTTATCATCGATGAAATGGCCGACCTGATGATGGTGGCGGGCAAGGACATCGAAGGCGCCGTCCAGCGGTTGGCGCAGATGGCGCGTGCTGCGGGCATCCACGTCATCATGGCCACGCAGCGTCCGTCCGTCGACGTGATCACCGGAACGATCAAGGCCAACTTCCCGACCCGCATTTCCTTCCAGGTCACCTCCAAGATCGACAGCCGCACGATCCTCGGCGAACAGGGTGCCGAACAGCTTCTCGGCATGGGCGACATGCTCTACATGGCGGGTGGCGGGCGCATCCAGCGTGTGCACGGTCCATTCGTGGCCGACAACGAGGTTGAAGACATCGTTGCCTACCTGAAGACTCAAGGGTCACCGGAATATCTCGAATCCATCACCGAAGAGGATGAGGACGAAGATGGCGGCGGCCCCGCCGGGACAGGCAACATGGCCGAATCTGACGATCCCTACGATCAGGCCGTCGCAGTGGTATTGCGCGATGGAAAGGCTTCGACCTCCTACGTCCAACGCCGCCTCGGCATTGGCTATAACCGTGCGGCATCGCTTATCGAACGCATGGAGCAGGAAGGCATAATCGGCCCCGCAAATCATGCGGGCAAGCGTGAGATCCTGGTTCCTACCGAACAGGACTGACGAATGGCATCGGTTGCGGGGTACCACCCGCTACCCGTCTGATGTCGGCAACCAAGCCAAGCTTTCGGCGTTATAGCAAACCCCTGATGTCATGAAGCCGCCGCGTTTTTTGGGCATTGAGAAAACGATGAAGGAGAAAAGAATGAAAAAGACTATTCCGGTCGTTTCCGCACGGTCCTCTGGCCTTGAAGGCCACATGACGCGACGTGGCGCACTGACCTTGTTTTCGGCAACGGCCGCATTTGCAGCAATGCAGCCCTTTTCTGCCTTGGCACAGGGCGATGCCACGGCACAAAAAATTGCAAATCATTTCTCTTCTGTGAAAACCATGATGGGCGAGTTCGTTCAGTTCGGCCCACGCGGTGAACAGACCGGTGGCAAATTCTATATCGCCCGCCCTGGAAAACTGCGTTTCAACTACGAAGATCCCTCGCCGATGCGGGTGATTTCCGACGGAAAAAACGTCGTCATCGGCAATAACAAGCTGAAGACCTGGGATCTTTATCCTTTGTCGAAGACACCTCTGAGCCTGCTTCTTGCCGACAAGATCGACCTCAACAACCAGAAGGTTCGCGACGTCAAGGAAGAATCCGATCTGACGACCATCGTGCTGGGCGACAAGAGCATATTTGGCGATTCGACCATCACCTTGATGTTTGACCCCAAGACCTTCGATCTGCGCCAATGGACCACGACCGATGCCCAGAACAAGGACACGACGGTGATGATCTTTAACGTTCAGACCGGTATGGCCTTGGACGACAAAGTGTTTGCGATCAACTACGAAGAGGTTCGCGGCAGGGGCTGATCGACGTATCGTCCGCTGTGAGGCCGAACGTAGTCGACCAACGCTGCTCTTTCGGCGTGAACGTCGGGAGAAAGGGATTCCCGTTTCCCTACCGATGATATAAGCCTGCGCCATCTTTCCCCGTGAAGAATGGAACGCAGGCATGACCTTTTCGATAACGACCTGGAACATCAACTCGGTCAGGCTCCGTATGCCGATTGTCGAGCAGTTTCTTGTGCGTTACCAGCCGGATGTCATCTGCCTTCAGGAAACCAAATGCCCGAACGGTGAATTCCCCCTCAAGCCGCTGAAAGCTTTGGGTTATGAGCACGTCATCATCCATGGTCAGAAGGGATATCATGGCGTTGCGATCGCTTCCAAACTTCCGATCGTTGAAGATCACCGACAGGACTATTGCGGCATTGGCGACGCGCGGCACATATCCGGCATCGTTCAGGTCGGCGCACGCCGCATACGCCTTCATAATTTCTACGTTCCAGCAGGTGGCGATGAGCCGGACCGCTCGATAAATCCGAAGTTCGGTCACAAGCTGGATTTCATTGAAGAGATGAGGGCTCTCAAGGCCGACACGGTACCAGGCACCTCATCCATTCTCGTCGGCGACCTCAACATCGCACCACTCGAAAACGATGTCTGGTCTCACAAGCAACTCTTGAAGATCGTCAGCCATACGCCGGTCGAGACCGATGGATTGCTGAAAATTATGGAAGAAGGCAACTGGCTGGACCTCATGCGCCTGAAGGTTCCCGAAAGCGAGAAAATCTACACGTGGTGGAGTTACCGCGCCAAGGATTGGGAAGCTGCCGATCGCGGTCGACGCCTTGACCATATCTGGTCGTCACACGATCTTGGACCGGCGCTTGACCGCGTCGATATTCTAAAGGAAGCGCGTGGCTGGAACCGCCCCTCCGACCACGTGCCGGTCACCGCTCACTTCAAGTTCTAGGTTCAGGAAAAACGTCCCTGCAGTGCTGTCGCGCCTGCCGCAAGCGCAGCGATGTTGTCACGAAGGCGAGCCATAACGACATTGGCGACGTCGGGGAATTCTTCAATCATGCGATGGAAAAGGATCCGTGTTATGCGGATCACCTCTGAATCCTCTACCGCAACCGCCGTGTATTTGCGCTCGCAGAGCGTAAACAAGGCAAGTTCCGACAGCATCGTGCCGGCGGAGGTCGTTGCCTGAAGCTCGGGCTGCCCGCCGCGTCCGGAGCTGTAGAGAGAGAAGCCGCCACGGGCGATGACGAAAGCGCATTCCGCGGGAGAGTGCTCACGAAATAAAGCCTGACCCTCGTTTATCCTTCTTCGCTCTGCGCCGAATGCGATCAGCCGCAGCTGATCGTCGGAGAGTCCCTGAAACAATGGCACTTTCGCCAGAAGCTGAATGTCGTCGTTAAGTGCCATCGCGTTTCACGTCCTGAAGTCCCGCAGTCTCAACGGTTTCGAACAAAAATGCCGTCAAGACAAGTGCCGCACCGAGATATTGCTCGGCCGGCACCTGTGCAAGTTACTGAACTTTAGGGAACGATCTTGTAGCCGCCATTCTCCGTTACCAGCAACTCGGCGTTGGAGGGGTCGCGTTCGATCTTCTGCCGGAGGCGATAAACATGGGTTTCCAGCGTATGGGTCGTAACGCCTGAATTATAGCCCCACACTTCTTCCAGCAGCACATCGCGCGTGACCACGGCGTTTCCGGCACGATAGAGGTAACGGATGATCGCCGCTTCCTTTTCAGTCAGCCGGATCTTCTTCCCGTCCTCGGTCGTCAGCAATTTCTGACTGGGCTTGAACTGATAGGGTCCGACCGTAAAGACGGCGTCCTCGCTTTGCTCATACTGGCGCAACTGCGCGCGAATGCGGGCAAGCAGCACGGCAAAACGAAACGGCTTCGTGACATAATCATTGGCGCCAGCTTCGAGGCCCAGAATGGTGTCGGAGTCGGTATCATGCCCGGTCAGCATGATGATAGGCGACTTGAATCCATTCTTGCGCATCAGCTTGACCGCTTCACGGCCATCCATATCGGGAAGACCGACATCCATGATCAAAAGATCGACCTGCGTGGATTTGGCAGTCTGGATAGCGGCATTGGCATTGGCACCGGTCAGAAGAGAGAATTCCTCATAGGGCGACAACTGCTCAGCGAGCGTTTCGCGCAGGTCGTCATCATCATCCACCAGCAGAAGTGTACGGGCCGTCATATGGTCTCAGCCTTTCCTTATATCGTCAAATATGCCTCACTCAGGGCATTGATGCACGCATTATAGACATAACTATGCTTTCGTGAGCTAATTCAGCGGTTTGGCGCCGCTGCGTCAACCCTCCGCCACCTTATAACGCCGAGCTATGGAGTCACGTTGGCACACCTGCAAAGCAAAATCTCGTGAGAATGATGGTTACTCGCCCAACAAAACCACAAAAATCAAAATCGGCACTCTTGGTTCGCCCCGCCCCGCGCAAGCAAAGCAGGGCTTTGCTTCAACTTGGCCACATCACCATTCCGGTTTCCATCGGCCGCAACGGACGAACAGCCAACAAACGCGAGGGAGACGGAAAAACTCCGATTGCGACCTTGCCGATACTGAGCGGCTTCTATCGCGGCGATAAGGGATCGATGGCCAAAACATCGCTGACGATGCATCGTATTCAGAAGACCATGTTGTGGTGCGATGCGCCTTCAAGCCCGAGTTACAATCGGCTAGTCAAAGCCCCGTTCAAAAGCAGCCACGAGGAGATGCTGAGACAGGATGGACTTTACGACGTTTGCCTCGTTCTGGACTGGAACGTCACCTCGCGGCGTCGCAATGCCGGTTCGGCCATCTTCATGCATATGATCCGGCCGGGCTATGAGCCGACGGCTGGCTGCATAGCACTTCATCCCCGCGACATGCGCCGCGTGCTGCCCTATCTCTGCAAGGGCAGGAAAATCAGAGTGCTCTAGGCACTCGATATGGAATGGCCGGGACTTGTCTGATGGTCCCGGCCATGAGCTTTTTCGCCTACTGCCACTCGCGAATATCGACGAAGTGACCGGCCACAGCGGCAGCCGCAGCCATGGCCGGAGACACGAGATGGGTCCGGCTTTTATACCCCTGGCGGCCTTCGAAGTTCCGGTTCGAGGTCGAAGCGCAACGCTCGCCCGGAGCCAGACGGTCATCGTTCATGGCAAGACACATCGAGCAGCCCGGCTCACGCCATTCGAAACCGGCCTCAAGGAAAATCTTGTCCAGACCTTCCTTCTCAGCCTGCTCCTTCACGAGGCCTGAACCCGGAACGATCATGGCTGACACGGTCGGGGCCACCTTGCGGCCTTCCACGACCTTGGCGGCTGCGCGCAAATCCTCGATACGACCGTTGGTGCAGGAACCAATGAAGACGCGGTCAATGGCAATGTCCGTCATCCTGGTGCCGGGCTTGAGGCCCATATATTCCAGCGCGCGATGCTTGGAGTTGCGCTTGTTCTCGTCGGCAATTTCATTCGGGTCAGGCACGGTGCCCTGCACCGACACCACGTCTTCAGGTGACGATCCCCACGATACGATCGGCGGCAGGTTGGCGGCGTCCAGCACCACGACCTTGTCGTAATGCGCGCCTTCGTCTGACTTCAATGTCTTCCAATAGGCGATCGCCTGCTCCAGCACTTCACCCTTGGGCGCGCGCGGCTTGTCCTTGATGTAGTCGAAGGTGGTTTCGTCAGGCGCGATCAGGCCAGCGCGCGCGCCGCCTTCGATGGTCATGTTGCAGACCGTCATGCGACCTTCCATGGAAAGAGAACGGATTGCTTCACCGGCAAACTCGATGACGTGGCCGGTGCCGCCCGCGGTGCCGATTTCACCGATGATGGCCAGGATGATATCCTTGGCGGTAACGCCGTCCGGAATTTTGCCATCCACACGCACCAGCATGTTCTTGGCCTTCTTCTGGATGAGCGTCTGCGTTGCAAGAACATGTTCCACCTCGGACGTGCCGATACCATGCGCGAGGGCACCGAAGGCCCCGTGCGTCGATGTATGGCTATCGCCGCAGACGATTGTCATGCCGGGAAGCGTAAAGCCCTGTTCAGGACCGACGATGTGAACGATGCCCTGGCGCTTGTCGCGCTCGGAATAATATTCGACACCGAACTCTGCAGCATTCTGGGCCAGAGCTTCGACCTGAATGCGGCTTTCCTCGTTCTTGATGCCTTCAAGACGGTCGGACGTGGTCGGTATGTTATGGTCCACCACCGCCAGCGTGCGCTTGGGCGAATGAACCGGGCGACCGGCCATGCGCAGGCCTTCAAAGGCCTGTGGGCTCGTCACCTCATGCACGAGGTGACGGTCGATGTAGAGAAGACAGGTTCCATCAGGGTCGCGGTTGACGACGTGATCGTCCCAGATTTTATCATACAGGGTGCGAGGTGCGCTCATGGCTATATCCATCGAATTTCTGAAAAAGGATTTGGGTTCGCGAAAAGGCTGATAGCGCGTGGCTATCAGGCGAACGTAAGTCGCGTATTAAGCGCCCCGGAAATATCCGCGAAAAAGCGTGCCGGCAGACGCTTGTGGTCCTGCAGCACGAAAATGTTTTGCGCCAGACATCCGAATTTCGATCCCATGACACCGCTTTTAGCAGTTTCCGCGGGCGTCGGCAATTCAAACATTGCCAGACGCCGACCGGAGAATGTCCATCAAGCCGCAGACATCAGTGTGCGGCGGAAGCGGAACAGCGCGATGGTAAAGAACGCTACACCGATCAGTACCAATGCTGCCATAAGATGCCACACGAGCGGGAACCCGGCGCCACGATACAGGATGGCCTGCGACAATGCGACGAATTGCGTCGAGGGTGATAGCTGCATGACATAGCGCAGCCAGTCCGGCATACTTTCCATTGGCGTGGTGCTGCCTGACAGCAGGTTCATGGCAATCAGCACCGGAATGGCGATGAGGCCGAACTGCGCCATGGAGGTCGAGGCCGTGGCGATGAGGATGCCAAGCGACGTTACCGAGAACTGGTAGAGGACGGCCGCCAGGA
Organism: Rhizobium sp. Leaf311; assembly: GCF_001423445.1. Taxonomy (NCBI): domain Bacteria; kingdom Pseudomonadati; phylum Pseudomonadota; class Alphaproteobacteria; order Hyphomicrobiales; family Rhizobiaceae; genus Rhizobium; species Rhizobium sp. Leaf311. Next base: position 38,450 of record NZ_LMNZ01000018.1, read on the forward strand.
TGAAGAGGCCGAGCGACCCCGCCACTGGCACCTTCAACACTTGGCCCACCACGACCACCAGCGATAAGATTGCCGCAACCACGATAACAGTGCCATTCGACCAGATTTTCGCGAACATGATCTCTCCAGGGCTGACAGGCATGACCAGAAGATGCTCGATGGTTCCCCGTTCACGTTCACGAATGAGCGCAGCACCGGTCAAAATCACCGACAGCATGGTGACGTTATTGATGACCTGCATGACGGCGGAAAACCACATCGACAGCAGGTTGGGATTGAAACGGGCGCTGACCACCAGATTGATGGGCGAGGAGGTCTCCGTCTGTGGCAAGGCGGCAGCCACCTCCTGCTGGACAATGCTCTGGATATAGGCGGCACCATTGCCCGCCTGGGACATGGCTGTCGCATCGATATCGATCTGAACCGTGGGCTTGAGACCCTTGATCGTGTCCTGCTCGAAGCCGGGTGGGATTTCCAGAACGAAGACATACTTGCCTTTGTCCATCGCGGCATCGACATCCGTGGCGTCGATCAGTGCCGGCTCCTTGAAGAAAGGCGCGATCAGGCCATCGCGAAGCCGCTCCGACAATCTGGAGCGATCCTCATCCACCACAGCGACAGAGGCGTTCCTGACCTCCATATTGGCACCAGTCGCCACGGTGTAAATGGCAATGGTGAAGGTATAGACGATCAGCACCAGCATGACGGAATCGGCCCGGAGACTATAAAGCTCCTTGATGCCGAGGCGCAGAATTCGGGAAAGACTTTGTCTCATGTCATGCACTCCGCTTGCGCAAGGCCACAAGCGCCATAGCGATGAAGCCGATGCCAAAGCCCGAAAGCATCAAGAGATTGGTCCAGAGTTCGGCAAATCCAAGCCCTTTGGTGATGATGCCGACGCTGATGGGCTGATACCATGCCGAGGGAAAGACGAGCCCCATCAGGCGTCCACCACCCGACAGGGATGACACGGGGACCAGCAGGCCGGAGAAGTTGACGGCGGGGATCATCGCAATGATGGAGGTCGCGAAGATCGCCGCCACCTGACTGCGCACGAAGCTGGAGACGACCAGACCGAACCCGGTTGCGGCAAACACATAGACCAGCGAAGACAGGACGAGCATGATAAGCGATCCCTTGATATGCACCTCGAAGATGAAACGGGTGATCAACAGCAGAATAATGAAGCTGGCAAAGGAAATGGCGACATAGGGCAGTTGCTTGCCGAGCAGAAATTCCAGCCGCGTCACGGGAGTTGCCTGAAAATTGGCGATAGAGCCGGTTTCCTTCTCCTTCACGATGCCCAGCGCCGACATGATTGCCGGAATGAGAATGAGCACCAGAACAATCACGCTCGGCACAATGGCATTGGCGCTTTCAAAACTCTGGTTGTAGCGATAGCGGCTGCTGATCTGAACCACGGCTGAGGACGTGTATTTGCCGGTGTGCCGGGCTTGCAAGTCAGCGAGATAGCTGTTGACCAGCCCGGTGATATAGCCACGCGCTGTTTCGGCACGAAACGGCATGGCTGCATCAAGCCAGACCGAAACCTCCGGCGTCGTGTTCCTTTCGAGATCCCGGCCGAAATCCGGCGGTATCTCGACCGCCACGCTCAGGCTTCCGTCCTGCAGTCGCTCCTGCAATTCCCGGGAGGAGGTAATCGGCGCACGTTCCGTGAAATATCGGGAGCCCTGGAGACTTTCAATCAATTGCCGGCTTTCTGCGGACTGGTCCTGATCGTAAACGGCAAATGGCAGATGTTCCACGTCGAAGGAAACACCATATCCGAAGGTCAGAAGGAGGATGGCAGGTCCCAGGAGGGCAAAGACCAGACGGGCGCGATCCCGCAGAACCTCCAGCATTTCTCGCCGCGCGTAAGCCCAGAGCCTTCCGGGTGCAAAGCTGCGCAACGGTGCAGGCTGCTGCTCGTGCTCGATTGTCTCTGTTGTATCCTTGATACTGTCGGCCCCCATGCCCGCTTCGGTAAGAACATCGATGAAGGTTTCTTCAAGGCTGTCCTTTTGCCGCTGCCTGCACAACGCCTCGGGTTGGCCAACGGCCAGAACCCGTCCCTGATGCATCAGCGAGATCCGGTCGCATCGAGCAGCTTCATTCATGAAGTGGGTGGAGAGAAAGATCGTGACGCCATCGGTCCGCGACAGCGTCATCAGGGAACGCCAGAACGAGTCGCGTGCAACAGGATCGACACCTGAGGTCGGCTCATCCAGAATGAGCACTTCCGGCTGGTGAATGACCGCCGCCGCCAATTGCAGTCTTTGGCGAATACCAAGAGGCAGGTCGTCGGGGCGTTTTTCCGCCACCTCGACGAGGTCGTACTCGTCCAGCATCTTGTCGACCCGAGGCCCAACATCCTGCGGGGGCAAATCGTATAGCTGCGCGTGGAGCGTTAGATTTTGCCGGACCGTCAATTCGCCATAGAGCGAAAATGCTTGCGACATATAGCCAATGCGTTTTCGCGTTTCCATGTCGCTTGCCAGAAGCGGCTGGCCGAATAACTTGGCCACACCTTCGCTGGCAGGCAAAAGGCCCGTCAGCATTTTCATGGTCGTGCTCTTGCCGCTGCCATTCGATCCGAGGAAGCCGAAAATTTCGCCTTTTGGAATGCGAAAGCTGACATTGTCGACAGCCTTGAAATCACCGAAGCGGCGCGTGAGCCCTTCCGCTTCAATGGCAGGCGGCCCATCGGCAAATACGCGCGCAGGCAGGGCGACCAGCGGCTCCGATTTTTGCGCAACGGGCATCAATTCGGCGAAGGCTTCATCCAGGGTGGATTTGCCAGCCAGCTTCTTTATATCACCGGGGCTTCCCGTACCCAAAATCCGCCCTGCGTGAAGCGCAGCGAGCCAGTCAAAGCCCTCTGCCTCCTCCATGTAGGCGGTAGCGACGATCACGCTCATGCGCGGCCGCCGGGCGCGGATACGCTCGATCAACTGCCAGAACTGACGGCGCGACAAAGGATCGATGCCGGTGGTCGGCTCATCCAGAATGAGCAGATCGGGATCATGCAGCAGGGAGGCGCAAATGCCGAGCTTCTGCTTCATCCCGCCGGAAAGCTTGCCCGCCGGGCGGTCGCGGTAGGGTGCAAGCCCGGTGACGAGCAGCAGCTCGTCCATGCGTGTGCGGCGCTGCTCCTGGTCCTGCCCGAAAAGCCTGCCGAAAAAATCGAGATTTTCGGCCACGCTCAAGGTCGGATAGAGATTGCGGCCCAACCCTTGCGGCATATAGGCCAGACGGGCGCAAACCGTGCGGCGATGGCTGGAATCGGCCATATCGCCGTCGAGCACCTCAACCTTGCCCTGCTGGATACGCGTCACGCCCGCTATGATGCCAAGAAGTGTGGACTTCCCGACGCCATCAGGGCCAATCAGACCCACCATGCAGCCTGCCGGAATTTCCAGATCGATCCCATCGAGGGCCGTCACCTCACCATAGCGGTGGGTGACGGATTGGATGCGTGCGACAAAGTCTGTCATTGCGGCAACTTTGCCTGCAATTCGCCAGGCCAGACTGTTGCCGGATTGGTGCGGACATAACCAATGCCGCGAATACCGGTCTTGATCCGGCTTTCATAGTCCTTCAACAGCTCGGGCGCGATCTTGAGCTTGACGCGGAACATCAGCTTTTCGCGCTCGTCGGCGGTCTCCACGGTCTTGGGCGTGAACTGCGCCTCTGAGGCAACGAAGGAGACGGTGGCCGGGATGACATATTGCGGGATGGGATCGAGAATGATGCGAGCATCGTCGCCAATGGCCAGCTGCCCCGCAGCCTTTGCCGGAACGAAAATGGTCATGGTCACATCGGTCAGGTCGAGCATCGTGGCAATCGGTGCGCCTGCGGATACCACTTCGCCCTTCTGCACCAGCTTGTATTCGATGCGCCCCCGAGTGGGGGCCTTGAGAACGGAATCGTCGATCTGGGACTGGATGCGCGCCACTTCGGCCTGCGCCGCCTCGGATGCCGCCGCCGCATCGGCGCGGCTGGCAATGGCCGATTTCAGCGCGGCTTCGGCAACCCGCAACTGGCTTTCGCGGGTATCGCGCTGCTGAAGCGTGCCGCTGCCTTTCTCACTCAGGGCCTTTGCGCGCTCATATTCCTGCCTGGCAAGCACAAGTTCGCTTTGCCGCTGGGCAATGGTCGCATCGGCTTCCACCTCATTGGTCATGCTCTGGCGCACCTTGGCCTTGTCGCCGGCAAGTTCCGCATTCAGATCGGCCGTGTCCATGCGCGCCAGCACCGTGCCCGCATCGACGCTCTTGCCTTCTTCGACGAAGATTTCCGCTACTCGGCCGGCAAGCTTGGCGGAAACGAGGATCTGCTGTGCCTCGATCCGTCCGTTCGATGTGGCAATATCGGGCGAGATTTTCTGACCGGACAATCGGCTCCACAGGGCTTCGAAGCGGCTTTTCAGCGCCTTGTCGTTCTCAGCTGCCGCGCTCGGCTGGGCAAGAGCCACTGCAAGCATGGCCGTGACCAGAAGGTGTTTGTGCGTCTTGATCAAAGCAAATCTCCGATTGGGTTAAATCGTTGCGAGAATGGACGATGCGCAAACATGTCGCGGTTTCGCTGAGCTTGCTTTGACATGTGTCAAAGTGACGATGGTGTCGTGATGACACTTTTATTCAGTGGCTGGAATGGTCCCGGGCACGCATCCGCTTTTCGATGCGCCTTAACAGCAGGGACAGGCCAATGGTCAGAAAGAGATAGATATAGGCAACGATGGAATAGGTCTCGAAGAAGCGGAAGCTGCCGGAGGCGTAAATCTTGCCCGCCTGACTGATGTCGGCAACGCCGAGAACCGAGACGAGCGAGCTATCCTTGACGATGGCGACAAAATCATTGGAAAGCGGCGGAAAGATCACCTTGATCGCCTGCGGCAACACGATGAGGCGAAAGCGCTGAAAGCGATTGAGGCCGAGCGATTTGGCAGCCTCGGTCTGCCCCTTGTCGACCGACTGGATGCCTGCACGGAAAACTTCTGCAACGAAGGCTGAATATCCGATGCTCAGCGCAATGATCGCCCGCCACATCAAGGAGACATCCCGCACCAGCAGCGGCTCTGCCAAGCCTGCCTGCACCAGCGGGGCGATGATCGCATTATAGAGCGTCACAAAGCCGGGGGCGCCCACGAATGCGATGTAGAACAGCAGGATCAGAACCGGAATACCGCGAATGACCTCGATATAGAATCGGGACACCTGCCGCAGGACGATGCTGTCAGCCATGCCCGCCAGCGCAATCAGCAGGCCCAGCAGGGAGGCCAGTGCAAAGCTGACGATGGTAACGAAGATGGTGATACCAATGCCGTTGGCGACGGTTTCGAACACCTGCCGATAGACGTTGTTGACGGCAATGAGAATGGCCAGCGCCAACGCAATAAGGCCAAGCGCCACCAGCCACCAGGGATAATCATCCGTCTTGCTGCCCGGCGATGTCTGCAGTCCCATAATATCAGGTCCTGACGCTTACTGGCCCATCTTGTAGGTGACGAACCATTTCTGGTTCAGCGCGTCCATCGTGCCATCGGCCTTCATGGCGGCAATGGCTGCATTGATTGGCGGGATCAGGTCCGAGCCTTTGGGAAAAACGAAGCCGAAATCTTCAGCACCCATCGGCTCACCAATGATTTTCAGCCCGCCATTGGAGGCTTCCACATAGGCTTTTCCGGCAAAGCTGTCGCTCAGCACCAGATCGACGTCACCGGTCTTGAGGGCCTGCATGGTTGCCCCAAAGGTTTCCATCAGCTTGATGCGCGGGTTCTGCTCATTGCCATCGAGCACTTCATAGACGGAGGTGTAAAACGGGCTGGTGCCCGGCTGCGCGCCGATGAGGCCCTTTTCAAATGCTTTGAAGCTCTTGGCATCGGTAAAGCGGGTTTCATCGCCGCGCACCAGCATCACCTGTTGCGAGCGCATATAGGGATCGGAAAAGTCCACCTTTTCCTTGCGCTCTTCCTTGATGGTAATTCCGGTCATGCCGAAGTCATACTGCCGGTCCGACACCGCCTGCAGCATCGCATCCCAGGAGGCGTTCTGATACTCGACCTTGAAGTTCAGCCGCTTGGCCATTTCGTTGACGGCATCATATTCCCAGCCGATTGCCGTGCCCGAGGAAGGGTCAACAAATTGCAGTGGCGGATAGGCATTCTCGGTGACCACGACCACCTTGCGCCCCTTGAGATCAGGCAGATCGGCGGCTGAGGTCAGCGCAGGCGACAGGGTCGCGGCGGCAAGGGCGAGGGCGAGGGCAGCGAAAAATGAACGTCGGAACAATATGGCTTCTCCTGCTGGCAATAGTCGAAAATGCCATGGTTTGGCAGAGGCGGGCAAGGTATCGCCTACCAAAAGACAGGGGATTTTGGGTTATGGCTATCCGCAACCTTCGTCGTGCTCATGTCCGCCAACAGGCGGTCAAAGAAAAAGGCGGCCCGAAGACCGCCTTTTCAAATAATCCCAAAGGGAAAGCTTATTCAGCTGCGCCTTCAGCAGCCTTTGCTGCTGCAGCTTCTTCGGCTGCCTTGGCTTCAGCGGCTTCTGCTGCTGCCTTTTCGGCGGCCAGAGCCTGTGCTGCTGCAACCTTTTCAGCTTCGATGCGTGCCTTTTCTTCGGCAGCGGCCTGACGCTCAGCGTCGTTGAGCTTGCGAGCGCGAACGCCGGTGTCTTCAACGATACGAGCAGACTTACCGCGACGGTCGCGCAGGTAGTAGAGCTTCGCGCGGCGAACCTTACCGCGGCGAACGATTTCAACGCCTTCAACCAGCGGCGAGTAAACCGGGAATACGCGCTCTACGCCTTCGCCGTAGGAAATCTTGCGAACGGTGAAGCTCTCGTTGATGCCACCGCCGGAACGGGCGATTACAACGCCTTCGTAAGCCTGTACGCGGGTACGGTTACCTTCTGTAACGCGCACGTTGACGCGAACGGTATCACCCGGGGAAAATTCAGGAAGCGTACGCTTTGCTTCGATCTTGGCAGCCTGTTCGGCTTCCAGCTGTGCGATAATGTTGGTCATGTTAACCTCTGATTTCTTCTGAAACAGCCAGAGCGCTCAACTGTCATCCCTTGAAACCAAGTCTCGGGACCATGCCTTGCGGCAGGAGCGGGTTCGCCATTCTTTGCTTGCGGTTAAAGGGGTAAACCCCAGTTCCACGCGGGCCATTACAGCAAGATGACGCATTTGTCATCCCTCTTGTGACATTATTTTGTCGGTCGTCGCCGGATTGTCGCCACTGCTGTCAACGGCTATGCACTGTCCAGGCGCCGCAAGACGCGCCGGGAGGGGCCATGTCATTCTTCATTATTTCGCTGCTCTTTGCGAGCGGTTTTCTGTCCGGTGCGGTCAATGCCATCGCGGGCGGCGGCACATTTCTCACCTTCGGGGCCATGACGGTGGCGGGTATCGCGCCGATTTCGGCCAATGCCACCTCTTCCATCGTGCAGTTTCCCGGCTATGTCACATCCGTCATCGCCTACTGGCCGGAAATTCGCACCCATTGGAAAGGGGCGGTGTTCCTCGCCCTGCTCTCCATCGCCGGATCGACGGCTGGCGCATTCCTGCTGTTGTCGCTGGACAATCCCGCCTTCCGCCAGCTCGTTCCATGGCTGCTGCTTGCCGCAACGCTGCTTTTCGCCGCCGGTCCGTGGCTGCGCCCGCGCACAAGCGCCGAGCGTTCCCCCGGCAATGCCGCAAGCCTCATCGGCCAATTCCTCACCTCCATCTATGGTGGCTTCTTCGGGGCTGGCATGGGCATCATGATGCTCGCCGTGCTGGGGCTGACGGCTGGCGGCACCTATCACCATCTCAACGCGCTGAAAAACCTGCTGGCGGTCGTTATCGCCGCCGTTGCCATCGTCGTCTTCGTCGGGGGCGGTGTCGTGACGTGGCCTGCGGCTCTGATCATGATCCCGGCATCGGCCATTGGCGGCTATAGCGGCGTCTATATCGCCCGCCGCGTACCGCAATGGATCGTCCGCGCGCTCGTCATTTCCGTGGGGCTGCTGCTGTCGGCCTATTATTTCGTCTCGGGCTGAGCCGCTTTCGGCAGAAGGTCGGGGCGGCGCTCCCTGGTCAAAGCCAGCGCCTGCTCGTGCCGCCAGGCATCGATGGCCTTGTGGTTGCCTGAGGTGAGGACGGCGGGAATGTCGCGCTCTTCCCACACCTGTGGGCGTGTGTAATGCGGATGCTCCAGCAATCCGCCCTCGAAGCTTTCATGCACGCCCGAGAGGTCGTTGCCCATGACGCCCGGCAGAATACGCACGACGGCATCCAGAAGCGTCAGCGCTGCCGGTTCTCCGCCGGAAAGGATATAGTCACCTATGCAAACCTCTTCGAGACCGCGTGCATCGATCACCCGCTGGTCCACGCCCTCGAAACGACCGCAAATAATGACCACGCCGTCGCCCTCGGCCAGTTGGCGCACGCGTTTCTGCGTCAAAGGTTTGCCACGCGGGCTCATCAACAGGCGAGGACGGGTATCGTCGGTCGAAACTGAATCGATGGCGGCTGCGAGAACATCGGGCTTCAGCACCATGCCAGCGCCGCCACCGGCTGGCGTATCGTCGACGCTGCGGTGCTTGTCGAGCGCGAAATCTCTGATCTGTACCGGCTCGATTACCCATTGACCGCGCTCAAGCGCCTTGCCCGCCAGCGAATATCCGAGATGACCCGGAAACATATCCGGGTACAGCGTCAACACCGTCGCCTTGAATGCCATCTTACTGCTTCTTGCCGAAAATCGGGTGATCCGGATCGTCCTTGCCGTCTTCGGGATTATCGATCAGACCGGCAGCGAACGGATCGATCAGGATTTTTCCACCTTCGAGATCGATTTCAAGCACCGCTGCTTCGGAAAAGGGAATGAGCGCCGGGCGACGCCCTGCACCCTTCAATTCGAGAAGATCGCCAGCACCGAAATCGTGCACGGCAGTCACAGAACCATAGCTCTTGCCTTCCGCATCAACCGCTTCCAGCCCTTCGAGATCGGTATAATAGAATTCGTCTTCGTCGAGATCGTCATCCGGCAGATTGTCGCGGTCGATGAAAAGCTCAATCCCGTTCAGGCTTTCTGCGGCATTGCGATCATTGATGCCACGAAAGCGGACGATGACGACGTTCTTGCCTTCACGAACCTCAAGGATTTCAAAAACACGGCCGTCAGCGGCGACGAGGTTTCCGTAATCGCCGAGGGCCGTTGGATCCTCGGTATAGGAGCTCACCCGCACCTCGCCACGCAGACCCTGCGCCGCGCCAATCTTGGCCATGAGAATGGGATTTTCGAGCTTTGCCATAGGTGGTCCGTCTTCTGGTTGTCGTGTCGGGAATTTTTACGACAAATTACTGCCGAAAGAAACATAAACGGGTGGCGCGGAAATCCACGCCACCCGTTTTGTCAGAATGCGAACCGGAATTATTCGGCAGCAGAAGCTTCAGCAGCAGCGGCAGCAGCGTCGTCAGCCTTCTGCTTCTTCTCGGCGATACGCTCGAGAGCCTTCTTGCCTGGCTTTGCCTTTTCAGGGTTGCTGCGTGCGTCGCGCGTTGCGATGCCAGCTTCTGCGAGGAAGCGCAGAACGCGGTCTGTTGGCTGTGCGCCCTTTGCAATCCATTCCTTGACGAGGTCGCCATTGATCTGGATGCGGTCAGCATTGTCCTTGGCAAGCATCGGGTTCCAGGAACCCAGCTTCTCGAGGAAACGGCCGTCGCGTGGCGAACGGGCGTCAGCAACGACGATCTGATAGTACGGGCGCTTCTTGGAACCACCGCGTGCGAGACGAATTTTCAGTGCCATGTCATATACTCCTTAGGATGACTTCCCGTCGTCAGACGGACTTTTCTGTGCCGTTGTGTTCAGCGGCGATTGCTTCATGATGCCGGATGACTTCCTTGATGATGAAGTTCAAGAACTTCTCGGCAAAATCCGGGTCCAGATTGGCGTCCTTTGCCAGGCGGCGCAGGCGTTCGATCTGAAATTCTTCGCGCGCCGGGTCCGCCGGCGGCAATTCGTGGGTGGCCTTGAGGATGCCAACAGCCTTGGTGCGCTGAAACCGTTCCGCCAGCATGTGCACCAGCGCCGCATCGATATTGTCGATGGACTGGCGATATTGCCACAGCTGCGCCCTTACGTCTTCACTGGTCATCGCCACCCTCACTTCTTCTTGCCGAAACCAGGCAGGCCGGGTAGGCCCGGCAGCTTTGGTCCACCCAGACCGGGAAGACCAGGCATACCGCCCATGCCGCCCAGACCCGGTGGCATGCCACCCGGTTTACCGAGACCTGCGGCCTCAGCCTGTTTTTGAAGCGCTTCCAGCTGCTTAGGATCCATATTGGCCAGATCGGGCATGCCGCCCATTCCGCCGCCCAGACCCATCTTGCCCGCAAGGCCGCCCATCATCTGTTTCATGATGCCGCCCTTGCCCTTACCGCCCATGGCTTTCATCATGTCGGCCATGCCGCGATGCATCTTGAGCAGCTTGTTAATTTCGGCAGCATCCGTGCCGGAACCGGCAGCAATGCGCTTCTTGCGGCTGTGCTTCAGAATGTCAGGATTGGCGCGCTCGGCCTTGGTCATGGACGAGATGATGGCGATCTGGCGATCGAACATCTTGTCATTGAGGCCCGACGCCGCCATCTTGTCCTTCATGCCAGCCATGCCGGGCATCAGACCCATGATGCCGCCCATGCCGCCCATTTTCTTCATCTGCGCCAGCTGATCGGCGAGATCGTTGAGATCGAACTTGCCGGACTGCATCTTCTTGGCCATCGCTGCGGCTTTTTCCGCATCGATGTTTTCAGCAGCCTTTTCAACCAGCGAAACAATGTCGCCCATGCCGAGAATACGGTCGGCAATACGGCGGGGGTGGAACTCGTCCAGCTCGCCCATGCGCTCGCCGGTACCGATCAGCTTGATCGGCTTGCCGGTGACGGCGCGCATCGAAAGGGCAGCACCGCCACGGCCATCGCCGTCCATACGGGTCAGCACGAGGCCGGTGATGCCGACGCGCTCATCGAAGTTACGCGCCAGATTGACAGCGTCCTGACCGGTCAGGCTGTCCGCGACCAGCAGGATTTCATGCGGCCTGGCGTTTTTCTTGATGTCGGCCATTTCCATCATCAACGGCTCGTCGATGTGGGTACGACCGGCGGTGTCGAGAATCACGACATCATGACCGCCGAGCTTGGCCGCCTGCACGGCGCGCGAAGCAATATCGGTCGGCGATTGCCCGGCGATGATCGGCAGCGTGTCGACACCGGTCTGGACGCCGAGCTGGCGCAGCTGTTCCTGCGCTGCCGGACGACGCGTGTCGAGAGATGCCATCAGCACCTTCTTCTTGTCGCGATCTGTCAGGCGCTTGGCGATTTTGCCTGTTGTGGTCGTCTTACCAGAGCCCTGCAGACCCACCATCATGATGACGACGGGGGCTGCTGCATGGAGATCGATCGCCACGCCTTCGGAGCCCAGCATTTCGACCAGCTCGTCATGGACGATCTTGACGACCATCTGGCCGGGCTTGATGGATTTGAGAACCGAGGCGCCGACGGCCTTTTCACGAACCTTGTCGGTGAAGGAGCGCACCACTTCGAGCGCCACGTCCGCTTCCAGAAGCGCACGGCGAACCTCGCGCAGGGCAGCCGTCACATCGGCTTCCGAAAGCGCGCCACGGCCGGTCAGTCCATTCAGAATGGAGCCAAGGCGGTCCTGGAGGTTTTCAAACATTGCGTCATCCTTCTTCGTTCCGGGGTTTCCGAAACGTCGGTGCTTTTGCTGTCAAAAACAAGACGCATAGCCAAAAAGCACCCGAGGGCGCATCGCGCTGTCGGATGTTTGCCTCCGGGATCTTCTATACCTTGCGGGTCCCGGTCGGCGGCTCGGAGTCATGAAACTGCCAGCTGATCGGCGCGGGTTAACAGCAAAATGCCGCAAGAGTCAAGCCGAAGTCGCGATTCTGGCGACAGGCACCCTTCCAGACCGAATGGGGGGTGCAGTCTCACCAGCGCCTTGATGAGAGCTTTGCTACAGCTTATAGCTTGTTGAATGAAAAGACGCACGCTCTTCAAACTTTCCTTTCTCAGCGCCCTGCTTGCTGGCGGCGGCCTCTATGCGCGGCAATCCCAAGCAAGCGCTTATTACAGTGGCCCCCTGTCGGATCATTTCGATGGCGTGCGATTTTTCAATCCGGGCGGCGAAGCGCCAAACGGCTTTCTCGACCTGATGAAATGGCGTTTCGATGGAAACAAGGCCACATGGCCGGACGCCTATCCAAGCCCCTTCCCTTTCGCCGTGCCTGAGAAGCGCGTGAACGGCAAGGACCTGCGGGTCACTCTCGTTGGTCACGCCTCGTTTCTTATACAGACAGCGGGTTTGAACATTCTGGTCGATCCGGTCTGGTCGGAACGGACCAGCCCCTTCAGCTTTGCCGGTCCCAAGCGCGTCAACCCGCCGGGGATTCAGTTCAAGGATCTGCCGCCCATCGATCTCGTGCTCGTCACGCACAATCACTACGACCATCTTGACCTGGAAACGCTCCACCAGCTGCACATTGCCCACAAGCCACATTTCATCACGCCGCTGGGCAATGACGTGGTGATCCGCACGCGCGTCGAGGCAGCGAGGATTTCGACCGGCGATTGGGGCGATGAACTGAGCCTATCACCGGATATCAAGATACACTTCGAGCCGTGCCATCATTGGTCAGCCAGAGGCCTCAATGACCGCCGCATGGCGCTCTGGGCAGCCTTCGTCATCGAGACACCGGGCGGCAAGATTTATCATATCGGAGACACCGGCTTTCATAGCGGCCTCAATTACCATGCGGCCCGCAAGAAGCACGGGGGCTTCCGCCTCGCCAATCTTCCATTCGGGGCTTACGAGCCGCGCTGGTTCATGAAAGGCCAGCATCAGAACCCATCTGAAGCCGTGGAAGGCATGAAGATCTGCGGCGCCGCCTATGCCTGTGGCCACCATTGGGGTACGGTTCAGCTGACCGACGAAGCGATCGATGCGCCTGTTGTCGCCCTGAAAGCTGCCTTGAGCGAACACGGCGTAGCACCAGACCGCTTCCGCCCCATGCGACCGGGCGAAGTCTTCGACGTACCGCTGGAACAGGCTTAAGCCCGAATTTCCTCACCGGCCTCAAAGCTGTAGAGCGCAGTCCCCAGTCGCAGCCATTCATCTTCGGTTCCGGGCAGACCAAATCGAATATCGCCCGGTCTTTCGTCAAAGATGCGGGTCAGTATCCCGTGTTGTGCGAGATGGCGGAAGAGATTCGGCGCGCGCTCGTTACGGACAAGAGTAAACAGGGGCGTTCCGCCGACCACGGCCAGACCGGCACGGCGCAAAGCATCGTTCAGCCGCTCGGCGTCTTGTCTCAACCGGCCTCTCATGACATTTTTCCACTCATCATCGGCAAGGGCTTGCGTTGCAATGTGCAGAGCGGGACCCGAAACGGCCCAGGGGCCAAGTCTTGCTTCCAGTTCCGCGGCAAGATTTGGATGCGCCACCGCAAAACCGAGCCTTATACCGGCCATGCCATAAAATTTTCCGAAAGACCTGAGGACAACGAGCCCCTCTGAAGCCACATCGCTACCGAGACTTTCACCGCAACCCGTCTCGATAAAGGCTTCATCAACGACGAGAAGGCCACCCTTTTCGCGCATTATGCCTGCCAGTGACAGAAGCTTCGATCTCTCCGTCACATGACCATCGGGATTGTTCGGATTGATGACGACGGCATAGTCGCAGGCTTGAAGATCCTCGACGGCTAAGACTTCCGTGACGGGCAATCCCGCCATACGCGCGGTGCGGGCATGTTCCGCGTAGGCGGGAGACAAAACGGCACCTCGCCTTGCGCCACGCTCCAGGGCCAGTTGCGCGAGAAGCGGCATCAGCATCTGCGTGCCGGGAGCCGCTACCACATGGGCGGGAGAAGGTGCCGCAAAGGCCCTTGCCGCGACCTCTTTCAAAGCATCGAGAGCACAGGGTTCCGGCAGGCGGGCAAAGACGCTGGCAGGAATGGGCGAATGCGGATAGGAATGAGGGCTGATCCCGGTGGAAAGATCGATCCATGGCTCTGGCGCATCAGGAAAAAGCTGGCGCGCACGTCCCAGATCGCCACCGTGCCGGATCGCCGATTGCGCTCTGTCTGGTACCGTCTCGCTCATGTTTTTCGCTCTCGCTTTTCTGTCCCTGCTGATCGAACGCCTAGTCGGCTACCCGGATTGGCTGTTTCAACGCATCGGTCATCCAGTCACCTGGATCGGTTCGCTTATCGCCCTCCTCGACAAAAAATGGAACCGGCAGGACGATTCATTTTTGCGTCGCAAGGCGATGGGTCTGGCGGCACTGGCCATATTTCTTGGCCTCACGCTTTTGATCGCCCTTGGCCTGCAATCCCTTCTCCTTGCTCTTCCCTTCGGTCTGATCCTTGTCGCACTGCTTGGTGCATCTTTGCCGGCACAGAAGAGCCTGGAGCAGCATGTCGAGGCAGTCGCGACCGCGCTTGAGCGGGAGGGCGTGACGGGAGGGCGAAAAGCGGTTTCGATGATTGTTGGCCGCGACCCGGAAAAACTGGATGAAGCGGCAGTCTGCCGCGCCGCAATCGAGAGTCTGGCGGAAAACTTTTCCGACGGTATCGTGGCGCCGTCTCTCTGGCTTGGCTTATTGGGCCTTCCAGGCGGCGCAGGCTACAAGGCAATCAACACCGCCGACAGCATGATTGGCCATCGATCACCACGCCACGAGGCGTTTGGCTGGGCGTCGGCACGGCTGGATGACCTCGTAAACCTGCCAGCCTCCCGCCTGACCGGACTGCTCTTCGTGCTGGCGGCCTGCTTTATCAAGGAAGCATCCCCCCGCAGAGCCTTGCGCGCGATTTTCCGCGACGCTCACCATCACCGGTCCCCCAATGCCGGCTGGCCCGAAGCGGCAATGGCAGGCGCGCTGGGTTTTGCGCTCGCGGGGCCACGCTCCTATGGCGGGCAGATGATCGAGGCCCGTTTCATGGGAGAAGGCGGGCGGCGTGATTTGAATGCGGCAGATATCCGAAGAGCAATACGGCTGGCACGGATCGCTGATGCCATGCTCATCGCCTTTTTCGGCCTGCTTGCGCTTGCTATCGCGCCATAGACAGAAGCATGTCCAGATCCAGATGACGCTCCATGTGGTCGGCCAAGCGATCAAGCACGGCATCGACCTGTTCCTCGTAGTTCAGAAGAGAGGATGATGCGCCCAAGCGTTCCAGCCATGCGCTGCGCTGGCCATCATCGGCAAAAAGACCGTGGACATATGTCCCGAAAACACGCCCATCCGCCGAGAACGCCCCATCCTCATGGTTTTCAATAGTCGCGAACGGGCGACTACGGTCTGGACCGGTGGTCACTCCGACATGCATTTCATATCCGACAAAGGACTTGCCGTCGAAGCTCTGGCCCGCGACGGAAACCAGCCTCTTGTCACCCGTCAGAACGGTGTCGACATCAAGCAGGCCCAGTCCCTCAACGGTCGATGGCATGCCTTCTACCCCCTCTGGGTCAGAGATGGTTTTGCCAAGCATCTGATAGCCACCGCAAAGGCCAAGCACATAACCACCCCGGCGCACATGCGCCTTGATATCCACATCAAGGCCCGCCGCTTCCAACGCATTCAGATCGGCAATCGTGGATTTGGATCCGCAGAGCAAAACCATGGCGCAATCCGGCGGAATGACGTCTCCCCGTCGCACCCTGACAAGCTCGACATCCGGCTCGGCATCGAGCGGATCGAGATCATCGAAGTTGGAAATATGGGGCAGAACCGGTACCGCAATCCTGATTTTTGCACCGATTTTACGATGGCCTGGCCCGACCAATCCCAGAGCGTCTTCAGCTGGCAGGCGGCTCGCATCATCGAAGTGCGGCAAAAGACCAACCGCTTTCCAGCCGGTCATGTCCGCGATCATGCGCATCCCTTCGTCAAACAGGCTCGCGTCTCCGCGAAAGCGGTTGACGATGAAGCCCTTGATCATGGCTGCGTCATCGGCGGCAAGAACCGTGCGTGTGCCGACAAGACTTGCGATGACCCCTCCGCGATCAATATCGCCGATGAGAATGACCGGTGCGTTCGCAGCCCGGGCAAAGCCCATATTGGCGATATCATTGGCCCGCAGATTGATCTCCGAGGCACTGCCCGCCCCTTCGACCAGAACGAGGTCTGCCTTGCTTTTGAGGTGATTAAAACTATACAGCACATGCCCCATGAGAGAAGCCTTCATGTGCTGGTAGTCGGCTGCCTTTGCGCTGCCGATGACCTTTCCCTGCACCACGATCTGCGCACCGGTCTCGCTTTGCGGTTTCAAAAGAACCGGGTTCATATGGACCGACAGCGCCACACCGGCCGCACGCGCCTGCAAGGCCTGCGCCCGACCGATCTCTCCACCATCCTCGGTCACTGCGGCATTGTTCGACATGTTCTGGGGCTTGAACGGCATGACGGAAAGACCCCGGCGCGTGAAGGCGCGCGCCAATCCTGCGACCATCAACGACTTTCCGACATCCGAGCCGGTCCCCTGAAACATCAAGACACGCGCTGCCATGGATTTAGAACTCGATGCCGGACTGAGCTTTGACACCCGCCTTGAAGTGATGCTTCACCAACGTCATCTCTGTGACCATGTCGGCAGCGTCGAGAAGCGGCTGTTTGGCGTTTCGCCCGGTCACCACAACATGCAAGCCAGGCCGGCGAGCCTGCAGCGTTTCCACGACTTCCTCGAGAGAGAGATAGTCATAGCGCAGTGCGATATTAAGCTCATCGAGAACCACAAGACCGATCGTCTCATCGGCCATGAAAAGCTTTGCCTCCTCCCACGCTTTTGAAGCGGCGGCAACATCACGCTTGAGATCCTGCGTGTCCCAGGTGAAGCCTTCGCCCATCGTGCGCCATGCGACACGATCGCCGAACAGGGCCAGCGCCTGCTGCTCTCCCGTTGACCAGGCGCCCTTGATGAACTGGACGACACCGACGCGACGGCCCGTCCCCAGCATACGCAGGGCCAGTCCGAAGGCTGCCGTGGACTTGCCCTTCCCCGGCCCGGTATGGACCATCAGCAGACCTTTTTCGATGGTCTTTTCCGAAACCTCCGCATCCTGCACGGCCTTTCGATTGACCATCTTGGCGCGGTGCCTTTCGGCTTCGCTGTCGCTGATATCACGGGTCATGCAGGTCGATCCTTACAGGCATTTTTGGTTTTCGAAGCGGCGACTATACCCAAAACGTCCCGCCGGGCAATGACGCGCGCCATTGACACAAAAGCATGGCAGGGCATAAGGGTTAAGCACTGACGGTCTTTTTCCGGCAACGGGAAAAGCTAAGAGGGAACACGGTGTAACCCGCTTTGCGGATAAATCCGTGGCTGCCCCCGCAACTGTAAGCGGTGAGCCCACGCTGGAAGCCACTGGACGAAATGTCCGGGAAGGCAGCGAAAGGGCGCTGAAGCCGCAAGCCAGGAGACCTGCCGTTTCAGGAAAAACGTCTGCCGGGCGGGGTGCTCCGGTCAGTCGGTTGTTCGGGCCTGGCTGCGCGTCTTCGCGTGCCATTTTCGATTTCCGCACCCCGAGACCATTGTGAAGGCGCGGAAAGCAGACCCTTGGATATGACAGCAACAGTACCCAGCCTGACGGACGTGACGGATAAGAGCAAGGCTCAAGGCGTTGTCGTGTTTGTCTGCCGCAGTTGCCGCGCGGAGGCCGATCCGACCGCAGAACCACGCGCCGGGGCAACGCTTGCACAGACCGTTTCGGCTCTTGGCAAGGACGAAGGCGTGACCGTGCGCAGCGTCAATTGCCTTGCAAACTGCAAGCGCGGCCTGAGCGCTGCGATCCGCACCCAGGACGGCTGGTCCTACATTTTCGGTGGCCTCGCACAGGACGATGCCGCAGATCTTTTGGTCGGCGCCCGCCTGCTGGAAAACGCGCCGGACGGGCTCATGCCCTGGCGTGGACGGCCCGACAGTTTGAAGCGCGGCATGGTTGCCCGCATTCCCGCTTTGCATCACACCGAGGAGACACCATGACCACGCTCAATCGCGTTCCCTGCACCATCGTTACCGGCTTTCTGGGCGCGGGCAAGACCACATTGCTGAGAGGTCTTCTCGAAAAGCTGGAAGGCAAGCGACTGGCCATCATCGTCAACGAGTTCGGCGATGTCGGCATCGACGGAGAGATTCTCAAGGGTTGCGGCATCGAAAGCTGCCCGGAAGAAAACATTGTGGAGCTGGCGAATGGCTGCATCTGCTGCACGGTTGCGGACGACTTTCAGCCAGCGCTGGAACAGATTCTCAGCCGTGAGCCGCGCGTCGAGCATATTCTGATCGAGACATCCGGTCTTGCTTTGCCCAAGCCGCTCGTACAGGCATTTCAGTGGCCCGCGATCAAAAGTCGCGTGACCGTCGATGCTGTTGTAGCCGTGGCCGATGGTGCAGCTCTTGCCGAAGGCATGGTGTCGCACGATCTCGAAGCCCTTGCTGCCCAGCGCCAGAATGATGAGGCCCTGGACCATGACGATCCGGTCGAGGAAGTATTCGAGGACCAGATCGCCTGTGCCGACCTCATCGTTCTCACCAAGGGCGACCTTCTGGATGCCGAAGGTCTGGAGCGCGCCAAGGCCCATATCAACGCCCATCTGCCAAAAGCTGCGAAGATTGTTGTCGCCTCCAATGGCGCCATCGATCCAGCCGTGCTGATCGGCCTCGGACTTGCCGTCGAAGACGACATCGAGAACCGCCACACCCATCACGACGAAGAAGAGGACCACGATCACGACGAGTTCGACAGCTTTGTCGTGGAGCTTGACGCCGTGAGCGACCCGGACGCCCTTGCAGAGCGTATCTCGCAAACGGCAGCCTCCGAAAACGTTCTGCGCATCAAGGGCTTTGTCGACGTTTCGGCAAAACCGATGCGGCTTCAGGTTCAAGCGGTTGGCTCAAGGGTCAATCACTATTTCGACCGCCCCTGGGCCGCTGGAGAGGTTCGTCGCAGCCGTCTCGTCGTCATCGGCGAGAAGGGTCTGGACCGTGCAAAGATCGAGCGGATGCTGGCGGCCTGATCCATGCACATTCTCGCCACCACATCCTCGTCCCTGGACGATCTGGCAGAGCCGGTTGATCTCAACCTCGGCCGGGCAGATGTGGTGGTGCTGTCATTTTCAGCCAGCGACCTCGGTGGGCTTGAACGCGCATGGCAGCGGACAACGGACGGATCGGTTTCGCTTGTTTCAGCGAATCTGACCGATCTTCGTCACCCGATGTCAGTCGATCTCTGGATCGAAAAGACGGCGGAACATGCCAAACTGATCCTTATCCGGATCCTCGGCGGCGCTGACCGCTGGCGATACGGGGTCGAAGAGGTTTCGCGCATGGCAAAGCGGCGAGGCATCAAGCTCGTTCTTTTGCCGGGCGAATGCTCCGAACGCGATGAAAAGCTGGAAGCGGCGTCCACGGTCGATTTGCCGACGCTGTCTTCCATTCTTTCCTTCTTCCGCGAGGGAGGCCCCGAAAACATGGACAGGGCCGCCCGGGGTCTTGCGACTTTTTCAAAAGGCGAATGGCCTGACCTTTCTGCAGAACCGCTGCCAAAAACCGGGTTCTACAGGCCCGGACAAGGCGTCGTCGAGCTTGAACAAGCACGGACAGGCTTTGCTGCGGACGCGCCGCTCGTACCTGTCCTTTTCTATCGCTCGATGCTGATGGCAGGTGACGTTGCACCCATCGACACCCTTTACGAAGCGCTGCATCAGCGCGGAATTTCACCGCTTCCAATCTTCGTCTCCGGCCTGAAAGACGAAGACGCGATCCATTTTTTGACCGAGACACTAAGCCGGTTAAATCCATCGGCGATGGTGACAGCCACATCTTTCGCAAGCCAGTCTGATGCTTCAGGCATGACGCTTTTCGACAGGCTGGGCGTCGCTACATTCCAGGTCATCATGGCCACCACGCAGCGATTGGGCTGGGCCGAAAATATGCGCGGCCTCAACCCATCCGACCTTGCCATGCATGTGGTCCTGCCGGAACTGGATGGTCGCATCCTCTCCGGCGCGATTTCCTTCAAGCAGCCAGACCCCGCCGGTGGACGTGGCCTTGTCCACACGCCGGAAATGGACCGTGTCGCGCAGGTCGCCGATCGTCTCTGCGCATTCTTGAGGCTCAAGAACACGCCACCGCGCAAGCGTCGCCTCGTCATACTCATGCCAGATTATCCCGGTGCAGCACCTGGACGCACCGGTTACGCCGTCGGGCTCGACGTGCCACAAAGCGTATTGGAAATGCTGCACGATCTGCGTGACGCAGGCTACGCTGTCGACGACATTCCCGCCTCGGCTCGGGCGCTGATGGACCGGATCGAAACCGAGACCGCGCGTTTCGGACTTCGCGAATACGCAAGCTTCAGAACAACATTGCCGGAAGCTGCCAATTCGGCCCTGAGCCAGACATGGGGCGAGGCTGACCATGATGAGGCGGTAGAAGACGACGCCTTCCGGTTTCGTGCTGCGCAGTTTGGGTCCGTGGTGGTTGCGCTCGCTCCGGATCGCGGCCGCAACGCAGACCGACGCGTCGATTACCATGATCCCGCCTTGCCGCCGCGCCATGCACTTGTCGCTTTCGGCGCCTGGATGCGGCTTCATCTGGATGCTCACGCCGTCATCCATGTCGGTGCTCACGGCACATTGGAATGGTTGCCCGGGAAGACCGTGGCGCTGTCGGAGAGCTGTTTTCCGGAAATCGTCACAGGCGCCCTACCCGTCATCTATCCCTTTATCGTGTCCAATCCCGGTGAAGCCGCGGTAGCGAAAAGACGCATCGCCGCCGTCACCATCGGACATATTCCTCCCGTCCTTATGGAGGCAGGGCTTTCTCCCGAGCAGATGGAACTGGAGCAGCTCGTTGATGAGTATGCGCAGGCCGATGGGCTTGATCGCCGCCGCCGTGACCGGCTGGCAAAGCTGATCGTGGATAAGGCGCAGGAAACGGGACTGGCATCGGAGGCAGGAGTGGCTGCCGGTGACGATGCCGACACGGCGCTGTCGCAGATCGATGCATTTCTGTGTGATCTCAAGGATTTCGCGATCAAGGATGGGCAGCATGTCTTCGCACGCTGTGCGGAGGAGGAAACAGACCCGTTGAGACGGGAAAGCGCCATCGCCGAAAAGGCAGCCTTGCTGGCAGCACTTGATGGACACCACATCCGCCCCGGTCCCTCCGGTGCTCCCGCGCGGGGAAGACTGGACGTGCTTCCCACGGGCCGAAATCTCTATGCAGCAGATCCGCGCACAATGCCGACGCCAACCGCCTTCGAACTGGGACGAGCGGCAGGCGAGGAGGTGCTGCGCCATTATCTGCAAAGTCATGGCGACTGGCCCAGGAACCTCGTTTTCGATCTCTGGGGCTCCGCATCCCTGCGCAATGGTGGTGAGGATGTCGGGCAGGCCCTGCATCTGATGGGTGCCAGGCCGATCCATGATCGCAGCACCGGTCGCGTGACCGGCGTCGAGATCCTCCCGCCAGCGGCTCTCGGGCGCCCACGGGTGGATGTGACGTTTCGTATCTCAGGCCTGTTCCGCGACATGTTCCCGGCGCTCATCGCGCTGCTGGATGCCGCCGCCAAGGCCATTGCGCGCCGCACGGAATCGCCGGGGGATAATCCCCTTTCAGAAGAAGCAGACAGGCTTGGCCACATACCTTCGCGCATTTTCGGCTCAGCGCCCGGAACCTATGGTGCAGGCATCGAGGAAAAACTGGCGGACGGAGATTGGAACGACCGAGATGAGCTCGGTCAGGCCTACCTTAAGACGGCAAATCATTCCTTCGGTGGAGCGGACGGCCTCGACGTCACCGTCGATAATGGCTTTGCCATACAGGTAGCCAAGGCCGATCTGCTGGTTCACACCGGCGACGATCCCGGACGGGATTTGCTCGATGGCTCATCCGACGTCGCCTTCATGGGAGGCTATGCAGCGGCAAAGGCAGCGCTTGGTCTGTCAGCGGATATCGTCGCGCTGGACACGACAGACCCTGCCCGCCCCAGAGCCCGCTCAATGGCGCAGGCCGTTGCGCGCGTGGTGCGGGCCCGTGCAATCAACCCACGCTTTATCTCCGGGCAGATGCGACACGGACCACGCGGAGCCTCGGAGTTCGCCGAAACCGTCGACAGGCTGATTGCCTTTGCCGAAACGACGAACGCTGTCGCCTCGTCCCTGATAGAGGCTCTCTACGACGCCTATTTCGGAAATGAGGATGTTCGCGATTTCATCTTGAGGGAGAATCCGCAGGCAGCGGAGGTCATGGCAAGACGTTTCATCTCCGCCCGCAACCGGGGCCTCTGGCACACGCGGCGCAATGCGGTTGACGCTGAACTCGAAATGCTGATCCTGCCTCGATCCAGGAGGATGGAGGCATGAGCGCATCGTCTTCCGTCCCTGTTCAACCCTTTGCACGCCGCGGCTTCTGCCCGGCCTTGTCTGCGCCCATGCAGACGGGGGACGGCCTGTTATCCCGCATTGCGTTTACGAAAGATTGCCCCCCTGACGACCTCCATGCACTCTGCGCTCTCGCAATCCGGCACGGCAATGGACTGCTGGATATAACCGCCCGTGGCGGCCTGCAGTTTCGTGGCCTGACATTAGAAAGCGCCGCAAATCTGGAACGTGACGTGCTCGCGCTTGGCCTGCCGTTGCGACAGGGACTGGCCGTGGAAACCTCTCCGCTCGCTGGAATGGACGACACGGCAATCTGCGATCCTCGCGAAATAGTGAGCCGGATAAGCGAAGCAGCCGCCGCTCTTGCCCTGCACGACAAATTGGCCGCCAAAATGTCCGTCATCATCGATGGCGGCGGCCACGTCGCCATGGCAGATCTGCTGGCGGATATTCGTTTGAAGGCTGCACGCGTCGGCAAAGCCTCCATGTGGCAGTTGATGCTTGGGGGTACTGAAGACAAGGCGTTGCGGGCCGGTTTTGTTGAGACAGAGGACGCGGCCACCGTTGTGATCGATCTTCTGTCACATCTTGCCGACCTCGGTCCGAATACGCGTGGACGCGACCTTGCTCTCTCACAGGTTCGCGCGATTTGCGGTGACCGGCTGGTTGCCGGTCCCGGGATAGAAATGCAAGTTGGAACCGCAGCATCACCTTACGGCTTGCGGCATCTCTCAAACAATCGCTTCGCTGCCGTCCTTGCTCCTGCATTCGGCCAGACACCCGCTGCAAGACTGTCCTTGCTATGCGCCTTCGCGTCCAGCCTTGGCATGACAAGCGTCAGACCGGGACCGGCACACGCCCTCTTCTTTATTGGCGACGAAGCAGCCTGCGACGCGCTTCTTGGCTATGCGCGTGAGAACGAGTTCATCACCATCGCCAGCGACCCAAGGTCCAGCATCGCGGCCTGTGCCGGACAGCCGGGCTGCGCGTCGGCCCACATCGCAACACGCGAACTGGCGAGCCATGCGGCAGCGGAGTGCGGCGATTTGCTTGACGGCTCGTTGACGCTTCACCTTTCCGGTTGCGGCAAGGGTTGCGCCCATCCCGGTGCTGCATCGCTGGCCTTTTCGGGCCACGAAGAAGGGCTGGCGTTCTTCCATTCCGGGAGTGTTTCCGGCGTTGCGGATGCGATTTTGCCACGCAACGATCAACGGGCCGCACTTTCGCGGCTTGCCCGATTATACGAAAAAGAACATAAGCCCGGAGAAAATGCCCGCGCCCTGCTTGCCCGCCTCGGCAAACAAAGGATTGTCGCGGCGCTCCGACAGGATGATCGATGACTGAATACGACTATATTCGCGACGGCAACGCGATCTATGAACGCTCCTTCGCGATGGTGCGGGAAGAGGCCGATCTTTCCGGCTTTACGCCCGACCAGGCTGAAATCGCCATTCGCATGATCCATGCCTGCGGACAGGTCGAGGCAGCGCAGCATTTTCGGTTCTCACCGGATTTCGTCACCGCCGCACGCGGTGCACTGGAGGCGGGCAAGCCCGTGCTGTGCGATGCTGAAATGGTAGCCCACGGTGTGACCCGCGCACGTTTGCCCGCCCGCAATGAGGTTATCTGCACCCTCCGCGATCCCCGCACGCCTGAGATCGCAAAGACCATAGGCAATACCCGCTCCGCTGCCGCACTCAATCTGTGGGCCGAAAAGCTAGATGGCGCGGTCGTCGCGATTGGTAACGCACCGACGGCGTTGTTCTATCTGCTTGAATTGCTGGAAAGCGGGGCACCCCGTCCCTCCGCCATCATCGGTATGCCGGTGGGGTTTGTCGGCGCGATGGAATCCAAGGACGCACTCGCCGAAAGCCCGCTTCGTATCCCCTATGCCATCGTCAAGGGTCGTCTCGGCGGTTCGGCGATGACTGCGGCTGCCATCAACGCCGTCGCGAGGCCCGGCCTATGAGCGCCGCATTGTTCGATCCAGCACCGGGAACTGCGCTGAAAGGCAAGCTGATTGGCGTCGGAACCGGTCCAGGCGATCCGGAACTTCTGACTCTCAAAGCCGTGCGCGCCATTGAAAATGCTGACGTCCTCGCTTTTTTCTGCAAAAGGGGCAGCAAGGGTAACGGACGCGGCATTGTGGAAAGCTTCATCCGGCCGGGCACGCTCGAAATGCCCCTTGTTTATCCGGTCACGGTCGAAAGCGACAAGAACGGCGACGACTACCGTCAGGCCATCGCTTCCTTTTTCGATCAGTCCGCCAAGGACATTGCCGTGCATCTGGATGCCGGGCGCAGCGTCGCCGTGCTCTCGGAAGGCGATCCGCTGTTTTACGGCTCCTACATGCATCTGCATTTACGGCTTGCGCCATCCTATCCGGCAGAGGTCGTGGCGGGTATTACCGCCATGTCCGGCTGCTGGTCCATGGCCGGTCTTCCACTTGTCCAGGGCGATGACATCCTGAGCGTTCTGCCGGGCACGCTGGGTGAGGAAACGCTCGCCGAGCGCCTTTCCGGCACTGATGGTGCCGTCATCATGAAGGTTGGCCGCAACCTGCCAAAAATTCGCCGGGCTCTGGAAAGGGTTGGAAAGCTGCAAAGCGCTCTTTATGTCGAGCGCGGCACCATGGAAAACGGTCATGCCATGCGGCTGGTGGAGCGTGATGGCTCTCCCGCACCCTATTTCTCGCTCGTCCTGGTACCCGGCTGGAAGGACAGACCCGCAGGCGGAGACGCCCAATGAACGGACGCCTCACCGTCGTCGGCCTTGGCCCGGGAAATGCTGGACAAGTCACGCCCGAAGCACTGGACGCCGTCAGCGAGGCGGATGATTTTTTCGGCTACATCCCCTATCTCGACCGGCTTTCGCTGGCACCCCATCAGCGCCGCCACGCATCCGACAACAGGGAGGAAATCTCGCGAGCTGAGGCGGCCCTGACAATCGCAGCGGCGGGCGGCAAGGTCTGCGTCGTCTCCGGCGGTGACCCCGGAGTCTTTGCAATGGCCGCAGCTGTCTGCGAGGCGATTGAAAACGGTCCGGAGCACTGGCGGCAGATCGATCTCCGCGTTGTGCCTGGCGTAACGGCCATGCTGGCTGTTGCCGCCAAGGCGGGTGCGCCGCTGGGACATGATTTCTGCGCCATTTCCCTTTCCGACAACCTCAAGCCCTGGTCGCTGATCGAAAAACGTCTGATTGCGGCTGCGGATGCGGGCTTTGTCATGGCCTTCTACAATCCCGTCAGCAAGGCGCGCCCGCATCAACTGACCACCGCCTTTGATGTCTTGCGCGCGCATCTTCCAGGCACCGTCCCGGTTATATTCGGGCGTGCGGCTGGACGCGTTGACGAGCGCATCAAGGTCGTCCCCCTGTCGGAGGCCTCATCCGACATGGCGGATATGGCTACCTGCATCATCATCGGTTCGGTGGAAACCAGGCTGATCGACCGGGCCGGACAAGCGCCGATCGTCTACTCACCACGTTCTTCCAAAAGGGAGAGCTGATGGTCAATGGCCGCCAAAGCAGCATCGATACTTGGCACCGTCGCACCCTCCCCTCGGACCGGGCGATCAATCATCACAACGCCGATGCCAAGCTCGCGCGCCGCCTGGATCTTCGCATAGGCCGCTGCGCCGCCGGAATTCTTGGACACAATGTGCGTAATCCGGTTTTCCGAGAGCAGGGAAAGCTCATCCTCGACGGTGAAAGGCCCCCTTGCGGTGATGTAACGCGCGCGGGGAAGATTGAGCGGCGGCTCGACCGGGTCGACACTGCGAATAAGGTAGTCATGATGCGGCGCGGCCTCGAAGGGCAAAAGCTCCTGACGTCCGAGCGCCAGAAAAACCCTTGTGCCATGACGACCCAATGCCACAACGGCACTCTCGACATCGGCCACACTTACCCACCTGTCAGACGGATGACGCTCCCATGCGGGTCGTTCAAGCGCGACCAGCGGAATATTGACCTGTTGCGCCGCCTGACGTGCGTTGGGAGAGATGCGCGACGCATAGGGGTGCGTTGCGTCCACCAGAAGATCGAACCCATGCTGGGTAATGAACTCAGCCAGACCGCTGGCGCCGCCAAAGCCTCCCGTGCGCATCGGCACCGGTTGCTGGACCGGTTCGCGCGTGCGTCCGGCCATCGACAAAAGAATCCGGCATCCGGTTTTGTCGGCAAGCTTGCCAGCCAGAATACGGGCATCCGCCGTGCCACCGAGAATGAGTATGGAGCGTGTCATGACCTCTGAATATGCCGGAAATCAGGGGGCATCCAGTGAAAAGACATCGCAACCATGGCTTTCCATCGTCGGCATCGGCGAAGACGGACTGGCGGGACTGGGTACGAATGCGCTGCAAGCTATAGAGAATGCGGATTTCGTCTTCGGGGGCAGGCGACACCTTTCGCTGGCAGCCGCCGCGATCAAGGGCCAGGCACGGCCCTGGCCCGCGCCATTCGATGTGGCGATGACCGACGTCGTGGCCTTGAGGGGCCGCAAGGTTTGCGTTCTGGCGTCGGGCGATCCGTTTTTCTGTGGCGTCGGCGTGACGCTGCTGCGCCATATCCCTGCAAACGAGGTGATGTCTTTTCCGTCTCCCTCTACCTTTTCCCTGGCTGCCTCGCACCTTGGCTGGGCTCTGCAGGAGGTGGATTGTATCTCGTTGCATGGCCGCTCCATTGATCTCGTGCGACGGCATCTGCATCCCGGCGCAAGATTGATAGCCCTGACATCGGACGAAAAAGCCCCATCCCTCCTGGCCAGGCTCCTTGCAGAGACAGGATTTGGGACTTCGAACTTCATCCTGCTTGAGGCACTGGGTGGCCCTGACGAGAAGGTGCGTCATATAAGAGCAGATCAATTTTGCCTGACCGATATCGACCCGTTGAATGTGGTGGCAATCGAGGTCGTCGCGGATGAAAAGGCCAGGATATTGCCCTTCTCGCAAGGGCTGAACGATGCATTGTTTGAGCATGACGGCCAGATGACGAAGCGGGAAATCCGCGCAGTCAGCCTGTCGTCGCTTGCACCACGCCACGGTGAGTTGCTCTGGGATATTGGCGCTGGCTCCGGTTCCATTGGCATAGAATGGATGCTCGCCCATCCTTCCCTTCGCGCAATCGGAATAGAACAGGATATGGAACGGGCGCAACGGGCGGTCCGCAATGCCGAGGCTTTCGGCGTACCATCGCTTGAAATCGTCATTGGAACGGCACCGGACGCCTTCGAAGGACTGCCGACCCCTGACGCGATTTTCATCGGTGGCGGCGGCAGCAGGCCGGGCGTCATGGAGGGCGCTATAACGGCCCTGAAATCCGGCGGCCGTCTGGTCGCCAATGCGGTAACGCTGGAGATGGAAGCAATCTTGCTGGCAGCACAAGCGCGCCTCGGTGGATCGCTGATTCGGCTGGATGTGTCGCGTGCGTCGCCAGTCGGGTCGATGCAGGGCTGGCGTCCAGCAATGCCAGTCACGCAATGGACGTGGGTAAAGCCGTGATCGTTGCCGGGATAGGATGTCGGAAGGATACGACCGTCGAAGCAGTGCTGACGGCACTGCAGGATGCGTCCCGCAAGCATGGGGTCAAGTTCGACTTTATCGCGACCGCTCCGATCAAGGCGCAGGAGCCGGGCTTGCTGGAGGCAGCGACGCGGCTCGACATAGCTCTTGTCGTCGTGGCCCAGGCGGACTTCGAGAGCGCCGCGCCGCGCACCATGACCCGCTCAGAAACAAGCCTCAAACATTCCGGCTCCCCATGCCTGTGCGAAGCGTCAGCTCTAGCAGCACTTGGGCCCGGATCAACACTCATTGCGCCGCGTATGGTGATGGGTGACATTACGGTGGCAATCGCCGCCTCTGGAGATGACGAATGACAGTCCACTTTATCGGCGCGGGCCCCGGCGCAGCAGATCTCATCACCGTTCGAGGACGCGATTTGATTGCGGCCAGCCCTGTCTGCTTGTATGCGGGATCTTTGGTGCCCAAAGCGCTGCTGGATTATTGCCCGCCCGGCGCCCGTATCATCGACACCGCAGCACTCTCCCTGGACGAGATCGAAGCAGAGTTCGTGGCAGCGGCACAAAAGGGCCACGATGTGGCGCGGCTGCACTCCGGCGATCTTTCCGTCTGGAGCGCCATGGGCGAGCAAATCCGCCGTCTGGAGCGTCTGGGGCTGCCTTACACGGTCACGCCCGGCGTTCCCTCCTTTGCGGCAGCGGCAGCGACGCTTAAGCGTGAGTTGACAGTGCCGGAAGTGGCGCAGAGCCTCGTCCTGACACGCGTATCCGGACGTGCATCAAAGATGCCGGAAACAGAAACATTGAAGGCCTTCGGCGCAACGGGTGCAACACTGGCCATCCATCTTGCAATTCACGCAATCGCCAAGGTGGTAGAGGATCTTTCGCCGCTCTATGGAGCCGATTGCCCGGTCGTGATCGTCGTGCGCGCATCCTGGCCGGAAGAGCGCATCATCAAAGGCACCCTCGGCGACATCGAAACGAAGCTGGCTGCCGAACCGGTTGAGAGAACGGCCCTGATCTTCGTCGGCAAAGGACTGCAATCTGAGGATTTCCGCGAAAGCGCACTCTACAGCGCCGATTATGTCCGCCGGTTCCGTTCTCCCGAGGGAAAAGCCGGCACGTGATGGGACGGGGCGAAGCCGAAACGCCCCTTCAACACCCCCTCCCTGTCGAAGACCAGAATTTCAAGCTGCGTTTCGGGCGTGTTGAGCGCATCTGCTGCTGTCCTCCATGCCCGCGCGGCAACCACATCACCCAGATCTATGCCGTCAGCGTCTGCCATGGTGAAGGCATGAGAAACGGTGTTGGCATGACGAATGCTGTCAACCAAGGCTTCATTCGCGCCCGCCTCCAGCGCAAGCTTGGCCAAGGCATCGAGATCAGCCAGGCCGCGCTTGGAGTGGACGTCCAGCATTCCTTGCGCAAGCTTGGTCATCTTGGCAACGCCACCGGCAATGGTCAGCCTCTCGATGGGATGCGTCTTCAGATATTTCAACATGCCCCCGACAAAGTCGCCCATGTCGATCAGCGCGGTTTCCGGCAAGCCATGCAAGGCCTGCCCGGCTTTTTCTGAAGCATTTCCCGTAGCGCCCAGAATATGGGTCAAGCCTTCGGCGCGGGCTACGTCGATGCCGCGCCAAATGGAATGTATCCATGATGAGCACGAGAACGGAATGACCACTCCCGTGGTACCGAGGATGGAAAGCCCCCCGACAATCCCGAGCCTGCCATTCAGGGTTCTCTCAGCGATTTTTTCGCCATTCTCGACCGAAATTTCGACTTCGAAATCAGCATTATCGCCGGCCACCTCATGCAAAGCCTTCGTGATCATCTTGCGTGGTACAGGATTGATGGCGGGTTCGCCTACGGCAAGGGGAAGGCCCGGCCGGGTGACGATGCCAACGCCGCGACCCGCCTTGAACGTAACCCCGGTGCCGGGCTTACCTGGCCGCACCGTGCTTTCCACGATGGCGCCATGCGTGACATCGGGATCATCTCCGGCATCCTTGATGACACCAGCCGAAGCGATGCCCTCACCCAGCTTGCTCGTTGCCAGGGAAAAGCTGACGCGCTTGCCGCTTGGAAGTTCGATCTCGACAGGGTATGGAAACTCACCGGTCAGCAGCGCGCTGCAGGCGGCTTTTGCCGCTGCCGTGGCGCAACTTCCGGTCGTCCAGCCGCGACGCAGATTTTTTCCATCCGTTTCCATTCCATGTCTATAGCGGTTACGGAACTGCCCGTCATCGGGAAACAACAATAGAAGGGTTGGGCCTCCTGTGAGTGAAAACGATCAATCAGGACCAACCGAACGGACCGCGCAAATGACACCAAGAGCAATCATCATAGGGGCACCCCGTTCCGGTTCAGGCAAAACCAGCGTCACCATCGGCCTGTTGCGCGCATTTGCCCGGCGAGGCGTGAAGGTTCGGGGCATCAAGACCGGACCGGACTACATCGATCCGGGTTTTCATACGCTGGCTGCGCGAAGCAATGGGCTGAACCTCGATAGCTGGGCGATGGAGCCGGACCTGCTGAGACACCTGTTCGCCCAGCAGTCGCAGGATGCCGAGCTGTTGCTGATCGAGAGCGCCATGGGCCTGTTCGACGGCATTGTGGTGCCCGATCATCGCACCGGCTCTGCGGCCGATCTGGCGCGGCTGTTCGCTATTCCCGTGCTTCTGGTGCTGGATGTTTCCGGCCAGTCGCAGACCGCTGCGGCCATCGCCCATGGTTTTGCGCATTATGATCCGGCAGTGAAGATGTCTGCCGTGGTCCTCAATCGAGCAGGAAGCGAAAGGCACCGCACACTTTGCACCGACGCCATTGAAAGGATCGGCTTGCCCGTTGCAGGCTGCGTGATGCGTGATCCATCCCTTGTGCTGCCGGAACGACATCTGGGGCTGGTGCAAGCCAGCGAACATCCTGAAATCGACGCGCATATCGAACGCCTGGCAGACGCCATGGAAAAGGCGATTGATCTCGACGCGCTGTATTCCGCGGCCATGCCTGTCGATCTCTCGCCCGGCTCCATCCTTGCGGCAATCGCCCCACCGGGGCAACGTATTGCACTGGCGCAAGATGCCGCCTTTACCTTTCTCTATCCCCACCTGCACCGGCATTGGCGTGAAGCGGGTGCCGAGATCATGCCTTTCTCACCGCTTTCCGATCAAGGGCCGGACCCATCCTGCGATGTCTGCTGGCTGCCGGGCGGCTATCCCGAACTCCATGCGGGCCGGATCGCCTCCGCAAACGGCTTCAAGGCCGCGCTCAGGCGTTTCAGCGAGACAAAGCCGGTCCACGGGGAGTGCGGGGGCTATATGGTTCTGGGCGAAACGCTGGAAGATGCTGACGGTGTCACGCATGACATGACCGGGCTTCTTTCCCATTCCACGAGCTTTGCCCAGCGCAAGATGAACCTCGGCTATCGGCAGGCGACGATTGCCACCGATGGAGCACTGGGACGGCGTGGCGATGTCCTGCGCGGCCATGAATTTCACTACGCGCGAGTGACCGATCAGGGTCACGACGAGCCCTTCGCGCAGATTGCCGATGGACAGGGAAAACCGCTTGGAGCATCCGGTGGCAGACGCGGCTTTGTGACTGGTACGTTTTTTCACGCCATCGCCAAAGGTTGAATTTTTCTCATCGATGATGCGGTGGAGGAAATCCCCGGTGATGCCTATATTGCTTTCGAGTGCCGAACGCTGGCGCTTGATCCGTTGAACAAGGACAGATTTTCATGACCGAGAAATCCCCCGAGAATAATTTTCCCGCCGGTTACGAACCAGCCGACGTCTGGGAATGGGAAAAGGGCAATGGCGGTCAGTTCGCCAATATCAACCGCCCGATCGCAGGTCCGACGCATGACAAGGAACTGCCGGTTGGCAAACATCCGCTGCAGCTCTATTCGCTCGCAACGCCGAACGGTCAGAAGGTCGGCATCATGCTGGAAGAGTTGCTGGCCGCAGGCCATACGGGTGCCGAATACGACGCCTGGATGATCAAGATCGGCGATGGCGACCAGTTCGGCTCCGGTTTCGTCAAGGCCAATCCGAACTCCAAGATCCCCGCTCTCATCGATCACTCCACGACAGAGCCGACGCGCGTTTTCGAAAGCGGTTCGATCCTGCTCTATCTCGCGGAAAAATTCGGCGCGTTCCTCCCCAAGGATCACAAGTCGCGCACGGAAGCGATCAACTGGCTGTTCTGGCAGATGGCATCCGGCCCCTATCTCGGCGGCGGTTTCGGCCATTTCTACGCCTATGCGCCGATTCATATCAAATATGCCATCGACCGTTTCGCCATGGAAGCCAAGCGTCAGCTTGACGTGCTGGACCGTCATCTGGCAGAGAACCAGTATCTGGCCGGTTCGGAATATTCGATTGCGGATATTGCCGTCTGGCCATGGTATGGCAATCTGGCGCTCGGGCAGTCCTATCCGAAGGCCGATGTCTTCCTTGATGTGAAAAGCTACAAGAACCTTCAGCGCTGGGCAGCAGACATTGCAGCACGTCCTGCGGTGAAAAGAGGTCGCATGGTCAACAAGGCCAATGGCGATCCTTCAGAACAATTGCATGAACGCCACGATGCGTCCGACTTCGACACGAAGACACAGGACAAAATCGGCAAGGCCTAAGGAGAAGAGAATGGCTAACCTGCCCGACATGACCAAACATCGCGGTTTTCCATCCGGCATGCCGAGCACGGGTATCCAGTTCACCATACGCCGCGCCAATCCGCGCGGCGTAACGCCCATCAAGTACATTCCCCGGCGCGCCCGGAACGACTCGCCTGAACACAAGGTAGATGCGGCATTCCTGCACGCTCTGTGGCACCACTTCGGCAATGAGCCCTTCGAACGTGGCAATCTCGATGCAGCGCGCCTCAGTCTGCTGTTCGGGCGGGAAGTCGTACCTGCTGAGAAGAATTTCGATCCCACATCCTATGAGGCGATGCTCGTCATCGATGAGCGGGTTGCACGGCAGAATTTCCCCGAATCCTTCGAGAACTATTTTCAGATCGACTGAAAACCGTCTCTGCGACAAAGTGGAGCGGGGGCAGAAAGATTCTGTGCTTTGCCGATCTGAAATGATATAGAGCGCGCAGTTTCATCCATTTCGGCGTCTGCCATGTTCAGGCATATTCTCTGCGTCATCACTGCAAGTGCGTGTCTCCTGCTGCCTGCCGGTACCGGCGCGGGCGACATTGCCCATGGCGGCGGCGACTATGCGACGCTGGAAAAGCTCGGCGCAGCGCTCTTCCACGACACCAATCTGTCCATGAACCGCACCATGTCCTGCTCCACCTGCCACATGGAAGCGGCGGGCTTTACCGATGCGCGAGAGAGCGACAAGGTCGGTCATGATGTCTCTCTGGGCGATGATGGCGCCTCTCTGGGTGACCGCAATGCGCCGAGTGCCGCTTACGCGAAATTCTCGCCGCCATTCGGCAGGAATGCCGCAGGGGAATATGTCGGCGGCCATTTCTGGGACGGGCGTGCATCGACCTTGGAAGAGCAGGCCGGCGGCCCGCCTTTGAACCCGGTTGAGATGGGAATGCCCGACAAGGCGACCATCGCCAAGCGTCTCAAGGAAAACCCGGATTATGCGGTAGCCTTCGGCACGCAGTTCGGTGGAGATGTCTTCAAGAGCGACGATGCCGCCTTTGCGGCGATGACGAAGGCGCTGGCCGCCTTCGAACGCTCGGACGAGTTTTCGACCTTCGATTCCAAATATGACCGCTTCCTGCGTGGCGAGGAAAAGCTTACCGACCAGGAAGAACTGGGCCGCGTCCTGATGTCGTCCAGCCAGTTTACCAACTGCAACACCTGCCATGAAATCAGAGGTGAGAGCGGTCTCTCCGACGGTGTCTTCACCAACCACAAATATTTCAATATCGGCGTTCCCGCCAATAAGTCGGTCAGGGCGGCAAATGGCTCAAAGCCTGATGCCGTCGATCTCGGCCTTTACCAGAACCCCGCCGTCGCGGGCGATCCGGCCCAGCGCGGCAAGTTCAAGGTGCCGACCCTGCGCAATGTGGCGGTGACAGGTCCTTATATGCACAATGGCGTGTTCAAGGATTTGCGCACGGTCGTGCTGTTTTATGTGAAATATAAAAGCAAGAAGCCCAGCCGCCAGATCAATCCGGAAACTGGCGAAAGGTGGGATGCGCCGGAAGTGCCGGAGAATATCGCATTTGAAGAACTGACCGCAGCGCCTGCGCTTGACGACAAGCGGGTGGACGCCATTGTGGCCTTCCTGAAAACGCTGACCGACAGGCGCTACGAGCACCTCCTGACGGAGCAGGATGGTGGGCAGACAGCGACGCCGCCTGCCCAGACCGTATCGATCAGGCCGACAGCGCCTTGAATTGCGCAAGAACCGCATCGCCCATTTCAGACGTGCTGACCTGACGGCAACCATCAGCCATGATGTCGGCGGTGCGGATACCCTTGTCGAGAACGTTGGCGATGGCCGCTTCCAGCTTCGTGGCTTCATCGACCATGTTGAAGGAGTAGCGCAGGCACATCGCAAAGGAAGCGATCATCGCGATCGGGTTCGCAATGCCCTTACCGGCGATATCAGGCGCCGAGCCGTGAACGGGCTCGTACATGGCCTTGCGCTTGCCGGTCTTGGCATCCGGGGCGCCGAGTGAAGCGGAAGGCAGCATTCCAAGCGAGCCGGTCAGCATGGCCGCCACGTCGGACAGCATATCGCCGAACAGGTTGTCGGTGACGATGACGTCGAACTGCTTTGGCTTGCGCACCAACTGCATGCCACCGGCATCCGCCAGCATATGCTCAAGCACAACGTCCTTGTACTTGGCTGCGTGCGTTTCGGTAACGACCTGATTCCACAATACGCCCGACTTCATGACGTTGCGCTTTTCCATGGAGCAGACGCGGTTGTCGCGGGTGCGCGCCAGTTCGAAAGCAACGCTGGCGATGCGTTCAATTTCGAACGTGTCATAGATCTGCGTATCGATACCGCGCTTTTGTCCATTGCCGAGATCGATGATCTGCTTTGGCTCGCCGAAATAGACGCCGCCGGTCAATTCGCGGACAATCAGAATATCGAGCCCTTCGACAAGCTCCGGCTTCAGTGACGATGCTGCCGCCAGGGCCGGGTAGCAGATGGCAGGGCGCAGGTTGGCGAAAAGCTCCAGGTCCTTGCGCAGGCGCAGGAGGCCGGCTTCCGGTCGAACCTCATAGGGAACACCGTCCCACTTCGGACCGCCGACTGCGCCAAACAGAATGGCATCGGCGGCCAGCGCCTTCTCCATGTCAGCATCGGAGATCGCCACGCCATGGGCGTCATAGGCGCTGCCGCCGACAAGACCGTCTTCTGTCTTGAAGCCTGCGGCCTTTTCGCTGTTGAGATAATCGATCAACTTGCGGACTTCCGCCATGGCCTCGGGGCCGATGCCATCACCCGGCAACAGGAAGAGCGTGCGCGTCGTCATGAAAACCCTCCTTGGCCACACCATGAAACCTTGGTGGTTTCAAAAACGGCGGGGCACATCTAAAAATCCGTATGTCTGCAACGTCAGTCGCTGCAGCTTGCGGGCTTCTTAGCCTTGGCGATGGTTCATTTCAAGGAACGCAAAAGCCGATTTGGTACGTCGCGCAGAAATGGAGCGATTTCGAAACGACATTGCAAGAACGTTCAGCTGGCGAGTACCGCTGCGACAAATCCGCCATACCGGATCAGGTCAGGGATGGCGGAATATGAGTTGACCTCAAGCCCAGGGGCGGGAAGAGGCGTTGGACTTTTCAAAGCCCTTGATGGCACCTGCATGTTCCAGCGTCAGGCCAATGTCGTCGAGGCCGTTCAACATGCAATGACGCTTGAATTCGTCGAGTTCAAAACCGATCGTTCCCCCATCGGGTCCGCTGATTTCCAGTTTTTCAAGGTCGACGGTGACGACGGCGTTGGAGCCGCGCGATGCATCATCCATCAGCTTCTCCAGATTTTCCGGGCTGACGATGATGGGCAGAATGCCGTTCTTGAAACAGTTGTTGTAGAAGATATCGGCGAAGCTGGTGGAGATGACGCAACGAATGCCGAAATCGAGAAGCGCCCATGGGGCGTGCTCGCGCGAGGAGCCGCAGCCGAAATTATCCCCGGCGACAAGGATCTTCGCATTCCGATAGGCTGGCTTGTTCAGCACGAAATCCGGATTGTCAGACCCGTCTTCCAGATATCGCGATTCCGCAAACAGGCCCTTGCCAAGTCCGGTGCGCTTGATGGTTTTGAGGTAATCCTTCGGAATGATCATGTCGGTATCGACATTGACGACCGGCATAGGAGCGGCAACGCCCGTCAGCTTGGTGAACTTATCCATCTCTCACTCCGAAATGTTGCGAATTGCAGCGCGGCCGAAAGCCAGCTTTTTCCCGCAATAGCGTAAAATCAGGAATATTTGAAGGCCAAAGCGGGCAAAGGCGGTACAGTCGTGAAAACAACTGCGAAAGCGTCTCGGTTACCGTGCGCTGTTTCAGTGCCAAACAAAGCCAAGTTTGCGCAATTGCGTCCCGGCGAAATCCTCCATGCCTTCCACGACGTCCTCGCCTCCGTGAGAGCGAAAGAAGCGACTGGCAACATCGCTGTCTTCAAGGCACCAGACGACGAGACCCCTGCAGCCCAGCGACTTTAGAAGCCGACGGCTCTCGGTAAACAGAACCGAGCCGAGGCCCATGCCCTGATATTCCGGGCGCAGGTAAATCTCATAGACTTCGCCATCATAGGGCAATCCACGGGCACGATTAAGCCCGAGCGTTGCGTAGCCGGCAATCACGCCTGCAACTTCCACCACGAGCATGGTGGCTGAACCGCGGGTCGCCTTGCGCCACCAGTTCTCATTGCGCCGATCCAGCATTTGCCGCAGCGGCTTGTGCGGTATCAATCCCCCATAGGCCTGCTGCCACGATGATCTGTGCACATCTGAAATGGCATACGCATCGTCGGACTCTGCACGGCGAATATCTATGGATAACGTTTTCATAACGCGTTTCTGACCCCAGCGGAGCGAACTTACCAGCCGCAAAGGTTAACGGCGTGAAGCTTACCCACAGCCTATTCATGTGGATTAAGGGTAAAAATTAACGCTAAATTTACCATTGAGGCAAGCAGCATGGTGCTTTGCCCCCAAACAAAACGGAGACAGGGTTAACGCTGCCAGGAAAACAAAAAACCCGGCGCGAAGGCCGGGTTTTTCGAAATCACAAGTTAGACGCTGAAAATCAGCCAGCAAGCTTAGCCTTTTCGAAGCGCTTGCGGTCGTTGGCGTCCAGATACATCTTGCGAAGACGGATCGACTTCGGCGTCACTTCCATCAGCTCGTCGTCCTGAATCCAGGAGAGCGCGCGGTCGAGCGTCATGCGGATCGGCGGCGTCAGCTTGACGGCTTCGTCCTTGCCCGCAGCGCGGATGTTGGTCAGCTGCTTGCCCTTGAGAACGTTGACTTCAAGGTCGTTGTCACGCGTGTGAATGCCGATGATCATGCCAGCATAAACCTTTTCGCCGGGCTCGATCATCATCGGGCCGCGATCTTCCAGGTTGAACATGGCGTAGGCAACTGCTTCACCAGCGCCGTTCGACAAGAGAACGCCGTTGACGCGACCGCCAATGGCACCCTTGAAGGGCTGGTAGTCGTGGAACAGGCGGTTCATGATCGCCGTGCCGCGTGTGTCTGTCAGCAGTTCGGACTGGTAGCCGATGAGGCCACGGGTCGGAGCCAGGAACTTGAGACGAACGCGATTGCCACCGGATGGGCGAAGCTCGGTCATTTCAGCCTTACGCTCAGACATCTTCTGGACGACGATACCGGAATGTTCTTCATCGACGTCGATGACGACTTCCTCGATCGGCTCCATGGTCTGGCCGTTTTCGTCCTTGTGCATGACGACGCGTGGACGCGAGACGGCAAGTTCGAAGCCTTCGCGGCGCATGGTTTCGATCAGAACGGCAAGCTGCAATTCGCCACGGCCGGAAACGAAGAACGAATCCTTGCCTTCGGCTTCTTCGATCTTGAGCGCGACGTTGCCTTCGGCTTCCTTGAACAGGCGGTCGCGGATGACGCGCGACGTAACCTTGTCACCTTCGGTGCCAGCCAGCGGGCTGTCATTGACGATGAAGGACATGGTAACGGTTGGCGGGTCGATCGGCTGCGCCGTCATCGCTTCGTTGACCGAGGGATCACAGAAGGTGTCGGCAACGGTGCCCTTGGACAGACCGGCGATAGCAACGATGTCGCCCGCATGGGCTTCTTCGATTGCTGTACGCTCGATGCCGCGGAAAGCGAGGATCTTGGAGATACGACCGGTTTCGATGGTTTTGCCATCCTGGCCCAGAACCTTGACGGCCTGGTTCGGCTTGATCGAACCGGAAGCAATACGACCGGTGATGATGCGGCCGAGGAAGGGGTTGGCTTCAAGGATCGTACCGATCAAACGGAACGGGCCTTCTTCAACCGTTGGCTCAGGAACGTGCTTGAGAACCAGATCGAGAAGCGGTGCCAGACCTTCGTCCTTCGGTCCCTCGGGATTGACGTTCATCCAGCCATCGCGACCGGAACCGTAAAGGATCGGGAAGTCGAGCTGCTCGTCGGTCGCGTCGAGGTTCGCGAAAAGGTCGAACACTTCGTTGATGACTTCCTCATGGCGGCCATCGGGACGGTCGATCTTGTTGATCGCAACGATTGGGCGAAGACCAACCTTGAGCGCCTTGGACACGACGAACTTGGTCTGTGGCATCGGACCTTCGGACGAGTCGACCAGAACGATCGCGCCATCCACCATCGAAAGGATACGCTCAACTTCACCGCCGAAGTCGGCGTGGCCGGGGGTGTCGACGATGTTGATGCGAACACCCTTCCACTCAACCGAAGTCGCCTTGGCGAGAATGGTAATGCCGCGTTCTTTTTCGAGGTCGTTCGAATCCATGACGCGTTCTGCAACGCGCTGGTTTTCGCGGAACGAGCCGGACTGTTTCAGAAGCTCGTCAACGAGCGTCGTTTTGCCATGGTCAACGTGCGCGATAATCGCGATGTTGCGAAGTGCCATTGTTCAAGATCTCTGAGGTTGGGCGCTATCAAACGGGTGTGCGCCAATTTAGTTTGGCGGGCTCATAACCTTTTTTTTGCAAATGCGAAAGGGGGGCCTGTAACATAAGCCCCCTGCGAAAATGCCGTAACAGGCTTATATGACAGTTTTGAGGTGGTCAAAACCGGGATTTTCCGGACCTGACCGCCTGATGTCAAACCAGACCGCGTTTCCTCATCATTGCGTCCGGGCTCGGCATCTTGCCACGGAACGCCTTGTAGGTTTCTTCGGCATCGACAGAGCCGCCGACAGAATAGACATTGTCCCTCAACCTGCGTGCCACATCGGGGTTGAATGGATTGCCCGTTTCTTCGAACGCCTCAAACGCGTCTGCGTCCAGAACCTCCGACCACATGTAGGAATAGTAGCCTGCCGAATACCCGTCACCGGAGAATATGTGCTGAAAATGCGGAGTTGCGTGCCGCATGACCATGGATTTCGGCATTCCCAGCGAAGCCAGAACGTCGCTTTGGACAGCCATCGGATCTTCAACAACACCACGCGTGTGGAACGCCATATCCACCAGGGCGGATGAGGTATATTCAACCGTGTTGAAACCGGCGTTGAAGGTCTGCGCGGCCAGAACCTTGTCCAGCAAGGCCTTCGGCATCGGCTCGCCGGTCTCGTAATGCAGCGCGTAGGTCTCGAGAATCTGCGGGACCGTCAGCCAATGTTCGTACAACTGCGACGGCAACTCCACGAAATCACGTGAGACACCGGTTCCTGAAACAGATGGATAGGTGACGTTGGATAGCATACCATGCAAAGCGTGCCCGAATTCATGGAACAGGGTGCGGGCGTCGTCCAGTGAAAGAAGTGCTGGCTTTCCCTGCGAAGGCTTGGCGAAGTTGCAGACATTGTAGATGATCGGCAGCTCGCCCTCCCTGCCGTTCTTGAGGCGCAGCTTGTGCTGAGACTGGAACGAGCTCATCCATGCGCCAGACCGTTTCGAAGGCCGGGCAAAAAAGTCGGCAAGAAACACCGCAACGATCTTACCGTTACCGTCCTGGATCTCGAATGTTCTCACGTCCGGGTGGTAGGCGATGACGTCGGTGACTTCGAGTGCACGGATGCCGAAAAGTCTATGGGCAACCTCGAAGCAGGCCTCGAGAATCTTGTCCAGTTGCAGATATGGCTTCAGTTCGGCCTCGGAGAAATTGAATTTGATTGCCCGCAGTTTTTCGGCGTAGTGACGCCAGTCCCACGGCATGACATCGTGGTTGTTACCCTCTTCACGCATCAGGGCGGCCAGTTCGGCTTCCTCCTCACCAGCGCGCTCAACAGCCTTGGTCCAGACGCGCGTCAGCAGATCATTGACCGCTTCCGGCGTTTTCGCCATGGTATTGTCCAGCTTGTAGGCGGCGAAATTGGCGTAACCCAGAAGCTTCGCCTTTTCATCGCGCAATTCAAGCGTCCGTTTGACCGTGGCGCGATTATCGGTTTCTCCGCCGTTGGCGCCCCGGGAAACCCAAGCCTTGAATGCCTGTTCGCGCAAGTCGCGGCGCTCTGAAAACGTCAGAAAAGGCTCAATGATCGAGCGCGACAGCGTGATCGCATAAGCACCCTCATCGCCATGCTCGCGTGCGGCACCCTTCATCGCATCGCGCAGGAAGTCCGGCACGCCTGCAAGTTCCTCCTCGGTGGAAAGAACGAGCTTCCAACTCTTTTCGTCGGCCAGAACATTCTGTCCAAACTTCGCACCGAGCCCTGCAAGCTCCTCGTTGATGGCAGCAAGCCTCTCCTGGCTATCCTTTGGCAGCTTTGCGCCGGATCGCACGAAGCCCTTCCAATGACGCTCCAGAACGCGCAGTTCTTCGCCGCTCAAACCCAGCGCCTCACGCTGTTCCCAGAGGCTGTCAATCCGCCTGAACAGCGCTTCATTCATGCTGATCCTGGAATAATGCCTGGACATCTTCGGCGCGATCTCGCGTTCCAGCGCCTGAATGGCCGGGTTGGTATGTGCGCCTGCCTTGTTCCAGAACAGTGCCGAAACCCGCGAGAGCTCGTCACCGGCGATTTCGAGCGCTGTGATGGTGTTTGCGAAACTCGGCTCTTCACCGGCCTGCGCGATTGTGTCAATTTCCGCATCGTGGGCGACGAGGGCAGCATCGAAGGCGCCGGCAAAATCTTCGTCGCGGACATTCTCGAACCTCGGGAGACCGTTTTTCCCGTCCCAGTGAGTAAGAGAAGCGTAGAGCGCGGTGGTGGATGTCATGGGTTCGTCCTCATGCAAATGCGATTTGCGCCATATGGGCACGGTGCAAGCCCGGTTTCAATACGCTTCTTTCATCAACCGATCCGTCGCACCCATGTCGGGAGGCTTGCCAGTCACACGGGAATTTTTAATAAGAGAGCCTTACGAAAAAGGCGCATCATGACGACGTCGATCGAAAAAGAGTCCTTGGCATTCCTCCTCAACAGCAGCACGCGGTTTCTCAACAGTGTGTTTGAGCGACGCATCAGCGAAGCTGGGCTGGGGCTG
Source organism: Rhizobium sp. Leaf311 (assembly GCF_001423445.1). Lineage (NCBI taxonomy): Bacteria > Pseudomonadati > Pseudomonadota > Alphaproteobacteria > Hyphomicrobiales > Rhizobiaceae > Rhizobium > Rhizobium sp. Leaf311. Next base: position 80,004 of record NZ_LMNZ01000018.1, read on the forward strand.
ACACCAGGTGAAGCGCGTGCTCTTTTGACCGTGGCAGCCATCGATGGCAGCAAGCAGGCCGATATAGCCGGCAGGATAGGGCTGGAACCGATGACGGTCTGCACCTACCTCGACAAGCTGGAGTCTCTCGGCCTGGTCGAACGCAGGCCCAATCCCGATGACCGCCGCTCCAAATGCATCTTCCTCACCGACGCTTCGTCCGATCTCCTGATTGCCGTACGGCGTGAGGTGGACAGCGTTATCGGCCAGGCTACGGAAGGTTGCAGTGAAGCCGACCTGTCGCGCTTTTACGAGATGCTTAAACTGCTGCAACGAAATCTGCAGGCAGCCGCGAGCGACAGAGGCAGGCAGACATAAAAAAGCCCCGCAAGCGGGGCTTTTGACGTCATAGCCGAAAATTTACTTGCCGAGATTGCGCTTGGCAAGGGTGCGCAGACGCAATGCATTCAGCTTGATGAAGCCCGCTGCATCCTTCTGGTCGTAGGCGCCCTGGTCGTCCTCGAACGTGACGAGGGTGTCGGAGTAGAGCGACTTGTCGCTCTCACGGCCGGTCACCATGACGTTGCCCTTGTAGAGCTTCAACGTGACTTCACCCTCGACGTGTTCCTGGCTCTTGTCGATCAGCGCCTGAAGCATTTCGCGCTCTGGAGAGAACCAGAAGCCGTAATAGATGAGTTCCGCATAGCGCGGCATGATCTCATCCTTCAGATGGGCGGCACCACGGTCAAGCGTGATGGATTCGATGGCGCGGTGGGCGGCAAGCAGAATGGTGCCGCCAGGCGTTTCGTAAACGCCACGGCTCTTCATGCCCACGAAGCGGTTTTCGACTAGATCGAGGCGACCGATACCGTTGTCCCGACCGTAATCGTTGAGCGCGGCCAGCAGGGTCGCAGGAGACATTTCGACACCGTTGATGGAGACAGCGTCACCCTTGCGGAAGCCGACCTTGATGACGGTGGCCTTGTCCGGTGCAGCTTCCGGCGAAATCGTCCGCATGTGAACGTATTCCGGCGCTTCGACGGAGGGGTCTTCGAGGACCTTTCCTTCAGAAGAAGAGTGAAGCAGGTTGGCGTCGACGGAGAACGGCGCCTCGCCCTTCTTGTCCTTGGCAACAGGGATCTGGTGCTGTTCGGCAAAGTTGAGAAGATCGGTACGGCTCTTGAAGGTCCAGTCGCGCCATGGCGCAATGATCTTGATGTCGGGGTTCAGCGCATAGGCCGAAAGTTCGAAGCGAACTTGGTCATTGCCTTTTCCGGTCGCGCCATGAGCAATGGCATCAGCTCCGGTCTTCTTGGCGATATCGATCAGGTGCTTGGAGATCAGCGGACGGGCAATGGAGGTGCCGAGCAGATAGACGCCTTCATAAACGGCATTGGCACGGAACATTGGAAAGACGAAGTCGCGCACGAACTCTTCGCGGACATCCTCGACGAAAATCTCCTTGATGCCCAGCATCTCGGCTTTCTTGCGTGCAGGCTCAAGCTCTTCGCCCTGCCCCAGATCAGCGGTAAATGTTACCACCTCTGCGCCAAGCTCCGTCTGAAGCCATTTGAGGATAATCGAGGTATCGAGGCCGCCGGAATAGGCGAGAACGACTTTCTTTACGTCTTTCGGAAGAGCCATCAGTGAAATCCATTTGCGTGCAGGCGAGATTGGGATGTCGCCATTTCCTTGGGATTTCGGCACTTTTAGCGAGTTTATCTTCCCGTGCAACAAAAATGCAGTGGCGTGAAGGCACGGAGCATATTCATTGTCATGTGACTTGCTACGATAAAAACACTAAGCTCCCGTCGCGTTTGTAAAGCGCAAGGTTCCAGGAAACGTTTTGTCGCGATGACATGCGGCAACGAAAAAGGAGAAACCTATGACGACCCTTCACAACGCATTTGCACAGGACAATGTCGCCGTCATCACCGGTGCGGCATCGGGCATAGGCTTGGCAGCCGCCCGGAAATTCGCCGGTTTCGGAATGAGCGTCGTGCTGGTGGATCTCGACGGAGAAAAACTAGCGGCAGCCCAGCTGGAAGTCGCCGCGCTTGCTAGGGACGGCACGACTGACGTCGTCTCTATACCCACCGATGTCTCGAAACTGGATGAACTCGTTTCCCTCGAGAGCGCCGTCATTCAGAGGTTCGGCCGCGTCCATGTTTTGATGAACAATGCCGGAGTGCAGCCCGGAAGTGCGATCTTCGGACCGCAGGCAAATTGGGACAACGTGCTGGGCGTGAACCTCATGGGCGTCGTAAATGGCAGCCGGGTCTTCGGTTCCGGAATGCTCGCCCACGGCGAACCGGGGCTGATCATCAACACGGGATCGAAACAGGGCATCACCACACCGCCCGGCGACCCCGCCTATAACGTGTCCAAGGCTGGCGTGAAGGCCTTTACGGAGGCACTTGAGTACGAGCTGAGAAACGCCCCAAATGGCCGCGTCTCATCCCACCTGCTGATTCCGGGTTTTGTTTTTACGGGTCTCACCGCCAACGGCCGCACTGAAAAACCAACCGGCGCATGGACGCCGGACCAGACGATTGATTTCATGATCGACAGCATCGGAAGAGGTGATTTCTACATTCTCTGCCCTGATGGAGAAGTGGATCGTAAAACCGACGAGAAGCGTATTCTCTGGGCCGCAAATGACATCATCGAAAACAGGCCGCCACTGTCGCGATGGCATGAAGAATACAGCAATGAGTTCAAGTCTTTCCTGAACAGTTGACACGGGTGCCGCACCCTTAGGTGCGGCATACCTAATCCGGCAGTTGGCAGTTCTGTAAAATGGCGGTAAGCAAGTGGATCAGATCCCGCGAGTGATGTCCCATGGAAATGCTACCCAGCCTGCCGACATTGATTGGATTCACAATTGCTATTCTGCTTCTGGCGGTGACCCCTGGTCCCGACATGACGCTCTGGATAAGCCGTTCATTGCGCGATGGCCGCGTATCAGGCTTCATGACGCTCGTCGGTACCAATCTCGGCATTACAGTGCATACGATGCTTGTTGCATTTGGCGTAGCGGCACTGATTGTGGCCTCGCCAACTGCTTTCATGGTGCTGAAAACAGGTGGTGCCGCCTACCTCGTTTGGCTGGCCATCATGGCCATTCGGAAAGGGTCGAATTTTGCGGTCGAGCGCCCGGATGAACAGAAGACCAGATCGTCCAAGAAGTCTGCCTTGCTCAATGGCCTTTGGGTCAATTTGCTGAACCCGAAGATCATCATCTTTTTCATGACCTTCCTGCCGCAGTTCGTGAGTGCATCCGACCCGCATGTAACCGGAAAACTCATTTTTCTTGGCCTGTGGTCCATCATCGTTGCGCTTCCGATCGGAATCGGAATCGTCGTTGGAGCGGACAAGCTCTCTGCCTGGTTGCAGCAGAACCGGAAGGTTTTGCGCGGGCTCGATTATACGATCGCCGGGGTTTTCTCGCTGTTTGCGGTGAAAATCTTCCTCGTGCAAGCCAGGTAGACGGCTCGGGCAGCGAGCCGCCCGCATCAGCCGATCAGCAGCTCATCATCATCCAAGGTCTGGCCGCGAATATTGCGGAACATCTCTATCAGATCTTCGACCTGCAGGTCTTTTCGGCTTTCGCCAGCCACGTCCAGCACGATTTCTCCTGCGTGCAGCATGATGGTGCGGTCGCCGTAATCAAGGGCCTGGCGCATGGAGTGCGTCACCATCAGGGTGGTCAGCTTTCGATCTGCCACGACCTTGCGCGTCAAATCCATGACGAACTCGGCCATGCCTGGATCCAGAGCAGCGGTATGCTCATCGAGCAGCAGGACATCCGACCCCGCAAGCGTCGCCATCACAAGCGAGACCGCTTGCCGCTGACCGCCCGACAACAGGTCCATTCGATCTTTCAGTCTGTTTTCCAGTCCCAGGTTGAGGGAAGCGATACGGTCCTGAAAAAACACCCGTCGTCCGCCGCCGAGCGCCGGCAGGAGACCGCGGGCTTTACCGCGCGCAGCTGCGAGCGCGAGATTTTCTTCAATGGTCAGAGCCCCGCAGCTGCCCGCCAGAGGGTCCTGGAAAACACGGGCTACCTGCCCTGCCCTGCTCGCAGTCGGCTTGCGGGTGACATCCACACCACCGATGATCACCTTGCCTGCCGTGGGAAGCACATCGCCCGCCAGAACACCGAGAAGCGTGGACTTTCCCGCACCATTGGATCCGATGACGGTGACAAAAGAACCGTCCTCGATGGTCAGGTCTATCTTGGCCAAAGCCTGCTTCTGCAAAGGCGTTCCTCGCCCGAAGACGACCTGGATATCCGAAAGCGAAATCATGATGCGGCTCCCCCACGACGCAGGCGTGGCAAAATCAGCGCCACGGCAACCAGCGCAGCGGTCACGAAATTGAGGTCAGAGGCCTTCAGTCCTAGCACATCGCTGGAAAGTGCCAGCTGAATGGCGAGACGATAGGCGATCGAGCCCAGTATGCAGCCGATAAGGGCAACCAATATCCCCCGTGAGCCGAACAAGGTTTCACCGATGATGACGGCGGCAAGACCGACGACAATCGTGCCAACGCCGGAAGTAACATCGGCAAAACCGTTGGTCTGCGCAAACAATGCACCTCCCAATGCCACCAGAGCATTGGAGAGAGCCATTCCGAGATAGATCTGATTGCCCGTCTTGACGCCCTGCGCCCGCGCCATCCGCGCATTGGCACCGGTTGCACGCATGGCAAGACCCGCATCGCTTTCCAGAAAGCGCCAAACGAGGATGACCGCGATCACCACCAGGACGCCCACGAAAAGAGGACGCAGGAGATACTCGGGAACGCCCATTCCATAGAAGGGCTCGAGCACCGTTTCCTGATTGAGCAGCGCGACATTCGGCTTGCCCATGACCCGCAGGTTCACGGAAAACAACGCAATCAAGGTCAGGATGGAGGCGAGAAGATTGAGGATCTTGAAGCGGACGTTCAAAACCGCCGTGACCATACCAGCCGCAGCACCGGCAACCATGGCAACGCCCGTTGCCAGCCACGGATTGAAGCCCGCAACAATCATGACCGCTGCCACGGCAGCGCCCAGCGGAAACGACCCATCGACGGTCAGATCGGGGAAGTCGAGAACGCGAAATGCGAGATAAACGCCAATAGCAACGAAGGCAAAGACCAGCCCTAGTTCAACGGCGCCCCAGAAGGCGATTTGGCTCACGGTAGAATTCCTTGGTTTGCCCGCCACCATCGGACGGGCTGCAATTGAAACAGTCATAGACTGCCAGTCGTGCCGTCTCTCTTCCGTCATCCCCGACTTGAGCCGGGGTCCAGCGCGATCAATTCCTTGATCGCAAGAGGTTCTTGCACCGCAGACGCGGCGCTGCTGGGTTCCGGCTCAAGGCCGAAAGACGGATAGGATCAGTCGATAATCTTCGTCGCGCGCTTCGTCACGCTCTGCGGGAAGGTCACGCCGGCTTTCTCGGCAGCCTTCTTGTTGAGAACGAGATCGGTACCGACAGCAACGGTTGCCGGAATGTCACCGGGCTTTTCACCCTTGAGGATGCGAACGACGACAGCGCCCGTCTGCTTGCCAACGTCGAAATAGTTGAAGCCCAGAGCGGCAATCGCACCACGGGCAACGGAATCCGTATCGGCGGCGTAAAGCGGAATTTTTGCCTCGGCAGCAACACCGGCAGCGGCCTCGAAGGCGGAAACGATCGTGTTGTCGGTTGGGACGTAGATCACATCGGCCTTGCCCACCAGGGCGCGGGTCGCCCCCTGAACTTCTGCCGATTTCGTCGCCACGGATTCCACGACCTTCAGGCCGGCCTTTTCAGCCTCGGTCTTCAGAAGCTCCAATGTAGAAACGGAATTTGCCTCTGCGGAATTGTAGATGTAGCCGATGGTCTTTGCCGACGGCGTGATTTCCTTGATCAGTGCCAGATGCTCGGCAACCGGCAACATATCCGAAAGGCCGGTCACGTTGCGGCCCGGCTTTTCCATGCTCTTGACCAGCTGCGCACCGACCGGATCGGAGACAGCCGTAAAGACGACGGGAATATCACGCGTGGCGCCGACAACGGCCTGCGCCGAAGGCGTGGAGATCGGCACGATGACAGAGGGCGCGTCACCCACGAACTGGCGGGCAATCTGTGAAGCCGTCGCAGGATTTCCCTGTGCCGACTGGTAGACGAATTTCAGGTTTTCGCCTTCCTTGTAGCCAGCCTCGGCCAGTGCGGCCTTTACGCCATCACGCGCAGCATCCAGCGCCGGATGCTCAACGATGGCCGTAACGGCGACGGTCACGTCCTCGGCCTTTGCGGGCACGATGAGAGCTGTGGCAGCGGCAAGCGCCAGAATGAGTGTGCGCATAGAAATTCCTCCGATTGTTTCGTTGTTGCCGCCTTCTTTAGGAAAGGGTTAAAACGAAATCAATCGCGCAAGCCAAGAGTCACCCATCAATTCTTCTTCTTAGTCGTCATCCGCACCGTGATTGGCGATCATCATGGCTTCGAATGCCATGCGCTCTGTCTTGCGCATCCGCTCCGATTCCGACTTGAGCTGGCCGCAGGCCGCAAGGATATCGCGTCCTCTGGGGGTGCGGATCGGAGAAGCATAGCCTGCCTGATTGATGAAATCGGCGAATTTCTCGATCTGCGCCCAGTCCGAGCACTGGTAATTCGTACCCGGCCATGGGTTGAACGGGATGAGGTTGATCTTGGCCGGAACGCCTTTCAGAAGCTGCGTGAGCATCTTGGCGTCTTCCAGACTGTCATTGACGTCTTTGAGCATCACATATTCGAAGGTGATGCGACGGGCATTCGAAAGGCCGGGATAGTTGCGGCAGGCCTCGATCAGTTCTTTCAGCGGATATTTCTTGTTGATAGGCACCAGCATGTCGCGCAACTCGTCACGCACGGCATGAAGCGAGATGGCCAGCATCACGCCGATTTCGTCGCCGGTGCGGAAGATTTCCGGCACCACGCCCGAGGTCGACAGCGTCACACGTCGCTTGGAAAGCGACAGGCCATCGCCATCGGTGGCAATCAAAAGGGCGGTCTTCACATGGTCGAAATTGTAGAGCGGCTCGCCCATGCCCATCATCACGATATTGGAGACCTTGCGGCCTTCCGCGGGCATGATGGTTCCCTGCGGTGCTTCGCGGTCCGGAAAATCACCGAGGCGATCACGCGCCACAAGAAGCTGCGCCAGAATTTCTTCGGCAGTCAGGTTGCGAACCAGACGCTGCGTGCCGGTATGGCAGAAGGAGCAGGTCAGCGAACAGCCGACCTGGCTGGAAATGCACAGCGTGCCGCGACCTTCTTCGGGAATATAGACCGTTTCGATCTCAACCGGACGACCGGCGCCACGGGGCGGGAAGCGCATCAGCCATTTGCGGGTGCCGTCATTGGAGACCTGCTCCTCGACGATTTCGGGCCGGGCGATGGTGAACTTCGCCTTCAGCGTCTCGCGCAGATCCTTCGCCACATTGGTCATATGGTCGAAATCCGAGACGCCGCGCACATAGAGCCAGTTCCACAACTGACTCACGCGCATCTTGACCTGCTTTTGCGGCACGCCGGCATCCAGCAAAGCCTCGGCCATATCCTCACGCGTCAGGCCGATCAAAGACGGCTTGCCGGACATGAGATCGCTATTGGCGATCAGAGGGGCTTTGATTGCAAGACCAGCAGTGGCTTCCAGTGTGGACATCGTCCCTATCCCATCATCCCATACAGCGCTGCATCACCCTCTAGAGAAAGGTTGAAAGCGTCTGCATGTCGAGAAAAATCAAGTGTAATGCGCCTGTTGCGCAGACACTCGTCAGTGTTAGCGCGGCCTTTAGCATCAAAATCGCCAAAACGCAAATGGCCGGTCGACGACCGGCCACTCAAAAACCATGTGCAGGCTGAGCTTACTTGCAGCTTTCGATCTGCTTGAAGGCAGCAGAAATGCCCGAGAGAGAATAGGAATAGGATGTTGCCGTGCCACGGGCAGACGTGGCCTTGACCGTCATCGACTTGCCACCCTTCATGGCGGCAACAAGCGCTGGCTCTTCTGCAGCATTTTCAACCCAGGCAGCCTTGTCCTTGGTGAACATCACGAAGTTCTTGTTGTCGATGGTCACATTGACCTTCGAGCCTTCCTTCAGGGTGTAGCCGACCATTGCCTGCGGCTCATAGGAAATGTTCTGGCCGGGGCGCTGCGAAACGATGAAGAAGATATCACCGTGATCAACACTTGCAGGTTCCTTGGCGGTGGGGATGGAAAGAACATAGCAAACGGTGCTGTTACCCGACTTGTACGAATAGGCACCCCATGCATTGAACTGCTGGATGCGCGTGGGCGACTGTGCAGAGGCTACATTGATGCTGGCCAGCAAAATGGCGACTGCGGTTGCTACACTTCTTACAAACATTGAATTTCCTGCCGGGTTTATTGTCTTCCAGTTGGCCGAACGGCTGCGCCGGGCCGATGCTAGGTGAAGTCCGTCATCCTGATATTGGCTAAAGATCGGTTACCAAACCGTCAACACCAATGCTAAAAATAGAGGGTTGCATCGGCGTGTTACAGATTGGTCACTCCAAGCGCCAGCGAAGCAGGCGAGAGAAAAGCCTGCGTCATCAGCAATGACACAAGAATTCAGGCAAGAATTTGTCAGCTTTTAGCGCGGCCTCATACGGGCAATCACAGAGGCGTTACTCTTGCTTCATAGCCTCTATCGCCGCATCGGCAGCATCATAATGCTCCATCTTGATGTGAGCACGGATCATTGCCAGCGCCGCCGTCAAGACGGCTATGTCGTCTGTGAACCCGACGACAGCAAAAATATCGGGAATGGCGTCCATCGGCAAAATGAAATAGCCCAAAGCCGCAAAAAGAACGCCCTTGGCGCGAAACGGCGTGTTTTTGTCCACCGCGCAGTAATATGCGGCTGCCGCATCGCGCGCGAATGGCACCTTGCTGATGACACGCTTCATTTTGGGCCAGAACTTTGCCCGGACCTGCTGCTCACGACTTTCCTGGGTGTCAGGATCGCCCGGCAGAAGTATCTCGCCGATTTTCACATCATCCATGGTCGTAGGTCCTCTGGTCATGCCAACTATATAGGACGAGACGAAAGCACTTCAATCATCCCCTGCCCGCAGCGGCCTTCTGCATCGCATTGGCCAGAAGGAAATCTCTTTCGGTTATTCCTTGGGAATCATGGGTGGTGAGACAGACCTTGACCCGGGAATAGACATTTGACCATTCGGGATGATGATTGAGTTTTTCCGCAACAATGGCGCACTCCGTCATAAAACCGAAAGCCTCGGCAAAGTTTGAAAACTTGAACGATTTGAGGATGGCTAGACCATCGTCGCGCAATGTCCAGCCGTCGAGTTTTGCAAGTTCGCTCTCTATGGCTGCCTGTTCGAGTTTGGGAAATTTCATTGCCTTGCCTCTTTGCTCGCTGCCGTCTTGTCAAACGCACAACGCTTCTTTTGTTTGCATGGGAGTTTTGCGCCTGTTTGCAACACAGCGCGGCTCATTCGCAACCGTCTCGACGCGTCGCAGCGCTGCTTGAATGTTATTATCGGCGTTTCAGGAGCCCTCTACAACGAGGGCGTTGATCTGCGAATAGACAGGGGTCGCCTAAACCATTCCCTTCGAAGGATGTAGTTCAGCGCCGGAGAAATTCGATATCGGCCAAGCCTCTTGAAGCGGAAACGCTTCTTCAACGATGTAAGGGCCGCCCCCCACCGATTCCTTGGACGACATGAGAACGAAGCGGCCGACCTTGAATGTCGTCGTTCTGAAGTCCCCGCGCCCGGAGAGATAGTGCACGACGTCGTCCAGTCTTGAATTCCGAAGCCTCGCGAGTGTCACATGCGGCGTAAATTTGCGCGGGTCCGGCGGCAGGCCAAGCCGCTGACAAATCCTTTCGATTTCGCCCTGCAAAGCCGTCATTTCTGGAGATTGCGAGACGCCCGCCCAGATGGAATGTGGTTTTTTCGAACCGAAAGAACCGATGCCCGTGAGGTTGACTTCAAATTCGGGGCGGTCGATCCGGTCCAGGCGATTGACCACCTCGTCTGCCGTTCGACCATCGATATCCCCGATGAACCGTAATGTGATGTGGTAATTCTCCACGTCAATCCACCGGGCACCCGGCAGACCACCGCGCAACAATGAGAGGCTCATGGCCGCATTGCGCGGAATTTCGAGGGCGGTAAACAGTCTCGGCATGGCGAGCTCCCCGAATCTCTTGGCAGAACAAGTCTAGCGAATCATGCAACGCAGCGCAGCGCAAGCGCTTATTTCTATTGAGCACCAATAGCGTTTACAAAGTTCTCAACAACCGGAAGCGTTCTTTCCACCATGATGCCCACGCCCTTTGCATTGGGGTGCATCCTGTCCTCCAGCTGAAGTGTCTGATCGAGCACCACGCCATCGAGGAAAAACGGGTAGAGCGGCAGATCGTATTTTTTGGCAAGCCGCGGATGAATCTCGTTGAACCGGGCCGCAAAATCTCCACCCATGTTGGGAGGAGCCATGATGCCGATGAGCAAAACAGGGATGTTGCGTTTCTTGAAACCGGCAATGATCTGGTCGAGATTTTTCTCGGTCTCATCAGGCGAAACACCGCGAAGAGCATCGTTGGCACCGAGTTCGAGAATGACGCCGTCGGTTCCGTCAGGCACAGACCAGTCCGCCCGCGCCAGACCGCCGGCGGTCGTGTCTCCTGAAACACCGGCATTGGCAACGGCAACGTTCATGCCCTTCTTTCGAAGCGCCGCTTCCAGTTGAGCCGTGTAGCTTTCCGTCGGCGGCAGCTGATATCCCGCCATCAGGCTGTCGCCAAAGCCGACCAGTTCGACCGGCTTTGACTGCGAATACACTACCCCTGCTGGCAGCAATGCTGCGCATATGACGATGAATTGAGCGGTAGCAGCTTTAAAACCCATATCGGCCTCCCTAATTTGTCTGGCAATGCCGAAACATTTGATGTCTTTCGGGCTGCCCAAGATCGCTATCGAGCTGCCAATGTCTCTTACATATAGGAACGCGAATTGTGACGAAAAGCATCATAGATCTGAATAAGGCTGATCTAACCCTCGGTAATGCCGCCGCGTCCGTCCACGTTCTCAAGAGCATCGACCTCGTCATCAATGAAGGCGAAGCGGTTGGAATTGTCGGCCCTTCCGGCTCAGGAAAGTCGACCCTGCTGATGGTTCTTGCCGGGTTGGAGCGGCTTGACAGCGGTGAGATCACAATTGCGGGAACGGAGCTTCATAAATTGGGCGAAGACGCCTTGGCCGAGTTTCGCGGCCGCAATGTCGGCATCGTCTTCCAATCGTTCCACCTCATTGCCAACATGACAGCCATTGAAAATGTTGCCGTGCCACTGGAATTGGCGAATGTAGCCAATCCCTTTGATATCGCGCGCAAGGAACTCGTCGCAGTGGGCCTGGGTGAAAGGCTCAACCACTATCCGGGGCAGCTGTCCGGGGGCGAACAGCAGCGCGTTGCCATTGCACGCGCGCTGGCGCCTTCCCCTGCGGTCCTGATTGCCGACGAGCCGACAGGCAACCTCGATACCGATACCGGCAAGCAGATTGCCGACCTTCTGTTTTCCAAACAGATGGAGCGCCGCATGACAATGATTTTGGTTACCCATGATGTGTCGCTTGCCGCGCGCTGCTCTCGCCAGATCAAGGTCAGGTCAGGTCAAATAGAAAGTGACAGCGCCACCTCAGTTGCCAGACAGGCAGCGTCGGTATGAAGGTCAGGTCGCTTTTTTTCTTTCGCCTTGGCAATGCGCTGCGTCTGGCAAGACGTGAAATACGCGGCGGCCTCAGCGGCTTTTACATTTTCCTTGCCTGCATCGCGCTCGGTACAGGCGCCATTGCTGCAGTCAATTCCGTCTCCCGCGCCATAACCAGTTCCATCGCAACGCAGGGGCAATCCATTCTGGCGGGCGATATTCGTTTCGAGCTGCGCAACCGCGAAGCCTCGCCGGATGAATTGGCCTATCTCGACAATCTGGGGACTGTTGCTGTCTCTACTGGTCTGCGGTCGATGGCAAGGCTCGCCGATGGGTCGCAGCAGACCCTTGCCGAGGTAAAGGCTGTCGACGGGGCCTATCCGCTCTATGGCAAGCTGGAGTCAGACCCCGCAATGCTACTTCCCCAACTGCTGGCCAGGCAGGGCGAAGCCTATGGCGCAGTCGTCGCTCCGCTTTTTCTGGAGCGGCTGGGCATCAAACGGGGCGATGAGGTCCTGCTGGGCAACGTCCGGCTAAAAATCTCAGCGACGCTGGTTACTGAGCCCGACGCGCTATCGGATGGTTTTGGATTTGCGCCGCGGCTTCTGATCAGCCGCGAAGCGCTCGCAACCTCCGGGCTCATCCAGAATGGCAGCCTTGTGGAACACGCCTACAAGATCCGCTTGAACGACGCAGCCAAGCGAGGCGGGATCACCGAAGAGGCCAATCGTGAGTTTCCAAGTGCCGGCTGGTCGATCCGAACGAGCGACCGGGCGGCACCGTCGCTCACGGAAAACGTCAACCGTTTCTCTCAATTCCTGACACTGGTCGGGCTTACAGCACTGATCGTTGGCGGCGTCGGGGTTGCCAACGCGGTACGCGCCTTCCTCGACTCCAAGCGCACCACCATAGCGGCACTCAAATGCCTCGGCGCACCGGCCAGCGTCGTGACACTAACCTATCTCTTCCAGATCGCCTTCATTGCCATCATCGGTATCGCAATCGGACTGGCGTTGGGGGCGGTTACTCCGCTCGTGGCCATGCGCTTTCTCGAAGGTGTCCTGCCTGTTCCGGACGAATTGGCGATCTACCCCGGCGCGCTGTTCATGGCCGCCCTGTTCGGGCTGTTGACGACACTCGCCTTTGCGATCTTGCCATTGGGTCAGGCTCGCGAAGTCCCCGCCACCGCATTGTTTCGCGAACAGGGATTTGAAGCCAACCGATTGCCGTCATGGCCCTATCTGGCCGCCACTGGCTTGCTTCTTGCCCTGTTGGCCGGCATGGCGATCTATTCGGCTGAACAGAGATATATCGCGTCGGTCTTTTTGGGAGCGGTCGCTTTCGCTTTTATCGTTCTCAGGCTTGTGGCCTGGGGCATCAGGGCCGTTGCCAAGAGAAGCCCTCGCGTCCATTCCGCAGCACTGCGGCTGGCGATCGGCAATATTCATCGCCCCGGGGCTTTGACGCCCTCCGTGGTCTTGTCTCTGGGGCTCGGTCTGACCCTGCTGGTCGCGTTAACGCTGATCGACGGCAATCTTAGACGGGAACTCACCGGCAGTCTGCCAGAGCGGGCACCGAATTTCTTCTTTGTCGACATTCAAGGTGCCGACCGGGATGGGTTCAAGGCGCTTGTCCAGAAAGAAGCGCCGGAGGGTACGTTGACGGAGGTGCCCATGCTGCGGGGTCGCATCCTTGCTCTCAACGGCCAGGACGTGACCAAGATGGAAGTGCCTGCTGCTGGCCGATGGGTCCTGCGCGGAGATCGTGGCATCACCTATGCCCAAACCATGCCCGACAATGCCAAGCTCACAGAGGGCACCTGGTGGAGCGGCGATTATACCGGCGAGCCTCTCGTTTCCTTTGCGGCGGAAGAGGCGGGCGAACTGGGTCTGAAGATCGGCGACAGCGTAACCGTCAACGTATTGGGACGTAACATCACCGCAAAAATTGCCAACCTGCGCGACGTGCAGTGGGAGTCGCTCTCGCTCAACTTCGTCATGGTCTTTTCACCCAACACGTTCCGCGGCGCACCTCACTCCTGGCTGGCAACCCTTGCAGACCCAAGCGCGACTGCCGCCCAGGAAGGCGAGATATTGAGAAAGGTCACCGCGAGCTACCCCACCATTACCACGGTCAGGGTCAAGGACGCGCTCGATCTGGTCAACAGTCTGGTTGAACAGTTGGCGACGGCGATCAGGGCCGCAGCGGCTGTTGCCCTGATTGCGTCTGTCCTGGTTCTCGCAGGTGCCTTGGCGGCTGGAAACCGGGCACGGACCCACGACGCTGTCATTCTCAAAACGCTCGGTGGCACCCGTGCCATGCTAATCCGCGCTTTCTCGTATGAATATATGATGCTTGGTCTGGCCACTGCGGTATTCGCACTCCTCGCAGGTGGGGTCTCCGCATGGTTTGTCGTTGCCCGGATCATGAAGCTGCCATCCAGCTTCCTGCCGGATGTTGCGATCGCAACCATCCTTATCGCCTTGGTGATGACGGTTGGCATTGGCCTTATCGGGACATGGCGGATCCTCGGCCAGAAGGCAGCGCCCGTGCTGCGTCAGACTGGCGAGTAGCTCTCATGTCTTGTGAGATAAATTGCCTGAGCGGAGAATGAATATTTCGGGTGGCCACATGCATAGCGTGGCGCTAGAAAATTGCGCGCAACTTAACCTTTGCGATTAATCGGGAAGTTTGATCTCCAAAACGTTATCGGTTTTCGCGCATACGGTGTTTTTTCGACATTGAAAGCTCTTGTAACTGAAATGGGATATCCTCATATTCTTCGGTAGGCTTGCTGTAGCTCCGCAGCGGCGCCTGGGTTATGATCCCGAGTACGGTCATATCCCGACACCGTAGGAACTTCGGAGCTCAAAAGAGGAAACAATGGCTGATTTCAACAACTACCAGAACCGCATGGCCCAAGGCCGTGCCCAGTCTGGTGCGATGATCGATGAAGGTCTTCGCACATACATGCTGAAGGTTTACAACCTGATGGCTCTTGCGCTGGTCATTACCGGCGTGGCTTCGTTTGGCACCTACACTCTGGCGGTTTCAAATCCGGCCTTCGCACAGCTGCTTTACACATCGCCGCTGCGCTGGGTTATCATGTTCGCACCGCTCGCGCTGGTGTTCTTCCTGAGCTTCCGTATTGAGAAGATGAGCGTACCTGCTGCACAGGCCACCTTCTGGGCCTACGCTGCGCTGATGGGCGTCTCCCTTTCGTCGATCTTCATCGTCTTTACTGGCGAGAGCATCGTACAGACGTTCTTCGTGACAGCTGCTTCCTTTGGCGCCCTGTCGCTTTACGGCTACACGACCAAGAAAGACCTGTCCGGCCTCGGCTCGTTCCTGATCATGGGCCTGTTCGGCCTGATCATCGCGTCCATCGTCAACATCTTCCTGCATTCATCAGCAATGGGCTTTGCGATCTCCGCCATCGGCGTGCTGATCTTTGCTGGCCTGACCGCATATGACACGCAGAAGATCAAGGAAATGTATTTCGACGGTGACGATGTGGCCGTTGCTGGTCGCAAGGCTATCATGGGTGCACTGACGCTCTACCTCGACTTCATCAACCTGTTCACGTTCCTTCTGCAGTTTCTTGGTAACCGCGACGAGTAACCGATCAGACTTGAATCAAGAAAGGCGGCTCTCTGGCCGCCTTTTTTTATGCTTTCGGCTCAACGAAGATGAGCAGTCACTCGATCAGTCGCAGTACCTTGTCAAACACTTTGAGGACCTGCGACAGCTCATGTCCGCGTTTGAGGATGCGGCCATCGACATTGACGACGCTGAAAGCGCCCTGTTTTGCGGCGAGCTTCGGGTTCTTCTCGATACGAAACAGAGGCATTTCCCCTGACCGCTTGAAGACCGAGAACACCGCCTTGTCTTTCAGATGGTCGATGGCATAGTCCCGCCACTCACCTTCTCCCACCATGCGTCCGTAGATGCGCAGGATGGCGTCCAGTTCACGCCGGTGGAAGGTAATCGGCAAGGGGTCCTTGCTCTGCTTGTACTCGCGAAGATCGATAACGGGTGAACTGTCTCTGTGAAAAGAAGCTGCGCGCTGCGCATCCGGCTGATCGGTCATCAGGTAACCCCGCTCGACGGCAAATGACAATTTCAAGACAGTCTGCCGCTCTGTCGGCGAAATTGCAAGCTTCGTTCTGGTCAGGCTGGCCGGCTTTACCCGGTAAGGATTTGGGCAGGAAGTGCATTAGCAAATGCCCTATTTCGGTCAAACCATGGCCTGAATTGAGTGGAATATAGCTATTGTCAATTGATGCCTAGGCACCAAGATGACCCGGTCCGGTGCATTGACCCTTTACCCCCAGCCCCCAATGCCCGGATCGGATCTCCCTCAGCCCCCTGAGCTGCTTCCCCTTACTGCAGCAAGACACTCGCCCCGACGATGGCTGCCGGATTTCCCTGCGCATCGGACGTCTGCAGCAACACCGCACAGCCGCCGTTTTTGGCCTTGCTGAGGATGCTGGCGGGAAGTTTAACGGACATGGACTTTCCGTCCCACATTCCAACCGTTTGCACGTCATAAACGCTATGCCAGTATGATATCTTCTTTCCCTGGTTCTCACCCTTCTGTACGTCGACCACTTGCTCTCGGTTGAAGTAAGCGACCACCACGTCGGCCTTGCCCTTCCCCTCTCCGATATCGATGGCGATCTCATCTGCCACACGCGAGGCTTTGACTGGCACACTCAAGCCTTCGCCAGCGCGAGTGAAAGCGTCCAGGCGGCCATAAATGGCCTGCACATCCGCCCCTTTGACGTGGTCGCGGCCATTGACGACCGCTTGAGGGGTATAAACATTGTTGCGGCCGAGCGCTCTGGCATAACCATACTGACGCTCTGTATTTTCCTTGGAAGCCAGCGAATCTGCCCAGCCAAGATAATTCCAGTAATCGACATGGTAAGACAGTCCAACCACATCACCCTTCTGGATGAGCTTGCGCAAGGCCTCATCAGCAGGCGGGCAGGACGCGCATCCCTGCGACGTGAACAATTCGACAACGCCTTTCACCTGCTCCTGCGCCTGGACCGAGACGGAAGCAAGCATACTCAAGGCGAAGACCGAAAGACCGAAATTCAGAGACCCGTATTTGAGAGACATTGCGAGAACCCTTGCCTGGACATTTTTCCAGACTATTGATGCAATCAATTCATGTCGGGAAGCCGATGGCGAAAATAACGCCTAAGCCTCTTCAATGGAAAGTCACGATGGGGTGAGGCAATAGTCAGCACGACCATCGCACTACCTTTCACGCAAAAACGCCGGGATTGCTCCCGGCGTTCAAACTTCATCAGGCGTGCGCCTTAGGCGGCCAGATCGCGAAGAACGGTCTGCAGAATGCCACCATTGTTCATGTAGATCACTTCATCCAGCGTATCGATGCGGCAAAGAAGCGGAACTTCCTTCACGCTGCCGTCACCGTAGGTGATCTTGGCAATCTTTTTCTCGCGTGGCTTGATATCGCCTTCGAGACCGTCGATCTCCACGGTTTCATCGCCCTTGAGGTTGAGGCTCGCCCATGTCGTGCCTTCTTCGAAGACGAACGGCACAACGCCCATTCCGACGAGGTTGGAGCGGTGAATACGCTCGAACGACTGCGCAATCACGGCCTTCACGCCCAAAAGGTTGGTACCCTTGGCAGCCCAGTCACGCGAGGAGCCGTTACCATATTCCACACCGGCAAAGATGACGAGCGGAACGCCCTCAGCCTTATACTGCATGGCCGCATCGTAAATCGACATTTCTTCCTTGGACGGATAATGGATGGTGTAGCCACCTTCCTTGCCGTTTGGCCCAAGCATATGGTTGCGGATACGGATGTTGGCGAAGGTGCCGCGCATCATCACTTCGTGGTTACCACGGCGCGTACCGTACTGGTTGAAGTCTGCAACCGCCACGCCGTTTCCGGTGAGGTAGGCACCTGCAGGGGATGCTGCCTTGATCGAACCGGCCGGAGAAATATGGTCGGTGGTGATCTTGTCGCCGAAGAGACCGAGAACGCGCGCACCCTTGATGTTCTTCAGGCCTGTGCCGGTCTTGCCCATGCCCACGAAGTAAGGAGGGTTCTGGACATAGGTCGACTTGTCGTCCCACGCATAGGTCTGGCCCGGAGGAACCTGAACGGCCTGCCAGTTTTCATCACCCTTGAAGACGTCCGCGTACTTGGACTCGTAGAGTTCACGCGTGACATATTTCAGGATGAATTCCTGGATTTCTGCCGATGTCGGCCAGATATCCTTCAGGAAAACAGGCTGTCCGTCAGAACCCGTGCCGATCGGCTCCTTGGTCAGATCCTTCTGGACCGTACCGGCCAGCGCGTAGGCAACGACGAGCGGAGGCGAAGCGAGGTAGTTCGCCTGAACGTCGGGCGAGATACGGCCTTCAAAGTTACGGTTGCCGGAGAGGACGCCCGCGGTAATCAGACCCTTGTCGTTGATGGTCTTTGAGATCGGTGATGGCAGCGGACCGGAGTTACCGATGCAGGTCGTGCAGCCAAAGCCAACAAGGTTGAAGCCGATGGCGTCCAGGTCCTTCTGCAGACCGGATTTTGCAAGATATTCACCAACGACCTGAGATCCAGGTGCAAGCGATGTCTTGACCCAAGGCTTGGATGTCAGACCCTTTGCAACGGCGTTGCGGGCCAGAAGACCAGCGGCGATCAGAACCGATGGGTTTGACGTGTTGGTGCAGGACGTGATCGCAGCGATGGCGACGTCGCCATGGCCCAGATCGAAGTCCTCGCCTTCAACCGCATAGCGCGTGTCGAGCTGGCCGGGCTTCTTATAGTCGTTTTCGAGCGCCGTTGCGAAATTAGGTGCAATGGTTTCGAGCGGCAGACGGCCTTCCGGACGCTTCGGGCCAGCCATGGATGGCACAACGTCGCCGAGGTCGAGTTCCAGCGTGTCGGTGAAGACGAGATCGGCACCATCGCCGGTACGCCACATGTCCTGCGCCCTGGAATAGGCCTCGACCAACGCGATGCGGTCCTTGGTGCGGCCAGACATGGTGAGGTAGTTGATGGTTTCGCCGTCAACCGGGAAGAAGCCGCATGTCGCGCCGTATTCAGGGCCCATGTTGCCGATGGTCGCACGGTCGGCCAGCGTCATCGAATCAAGGCCGGGGCCGAAGAATTCAACGAACTTGGAAACCACGCCCTTCTTGCGCAGCATCTGAACGACTGTCAGCACGAGGTCGGTCGCGGTAACGCCTTCCTTGACCTTGCCCGTCAGCTTGAAGCCGATGACTTCAGGCAGAAGCATGGAAACCGGCTGGCCAAGCATGGCCGCTTCAGCTTCGATACCGCCAACGCCCCAGCCCAGAACGCCCAGACCGTTGATCATGGTCGTGTGGCTGTCGGTGCCGACGCATGTGTCGGGGTAAGCGATGGTCTCGCCGTCTTCTTCCTTGGTCCAGACCGTCTGGCCGAGATATTCGAGGTTGACCTGGTGACAGATGCCTGTGCCAGGAGGAACAACGCGGAAGTTCTGGAACGCCTGCTGGCCCCACTTGAGGAAGCGGTAACGCTCGCCATTGCGCTGATATTCCAGCTCGACGTTGCGGGCGAAGGCATTTGGCGTGCCGAATTCGTCAACGATGACCGAGTGGTCGATGACCAGATCGACCGGAACCAGCGGATTGATCTTCTCGGGATCGCCACCGAGAGCAACCATCGCATCACGCATGGCAGCCAGATCGACGACTGCGGGAACGCCGGTAAAGTCCTGCATCAGAACGCGGGCAGGGCGGTAGGCAATCTCGTTTTCAACACGGCCCTTGTTGTTGAGCCACTCTGCAACAGCAAGAATATGATCTTTGGTAACGGTCTGGCCGTCTTCAAAACGCAGCAGGTTCTCAAGCAGAACCTTCATCGAATATGGAAGTTTGGAAACACCGGCAAGACCGTTCGCTTCCGCCTTCGGCAGGCTGAAATAAACATAATCCTTACCGTCAACGGTAAGAATAGAGCGACAATTGAAACTGTCGAGAGATTTAGCCACGGATAAAAACCCCGCTTCCTCTGATAGCCAACACGCGCGTGCGGACACCTATGCACTCATGCACATCAGGATGCGGGTACGGTCATTTCCGCTGTCCGCACGAGAAGACTGTTTTCACAACCTTCAGGTCCGGCGCTATATGATGATCACGCCGACCGCTGGCGTGGTTGAAAGTCATATAGATAATTTCGTCGAAACGTGCCAGACCGGAAAAACACCTAAATCGATTTTTTTGCATCGAGATGATTAAAATCTTAACCGAGGTCGCCAGATGCTGCTGACAGCAGAAAATCTCTCCGCAAGACGGGGGGAAGACCTGATATTCATGAATATTTCCTTCAAGTTAACGAATGGAGAGGCGCTGGTGTTGACCGGGCCGAATGGTTCGGGAAAATCGACCTTGCTGCGGGTCGTGGCAGGTCTGCTCCGCCCTGAAACGGGTGCGGTAAAGATAGCCGGCAAAGGAATTGCTGATGATATCCCTGCTTGCGAAGCGGCTCATTATCTGGGCCACAAAAACGCGATGAAACAGGAACTGACCGTTCTGGAAAACCTCCAGTTCTGGAAGAGCTTCCTGGGAAATTTCAACCAGGGTGAAGCCTTCGGGATCGATGAGGCCGCAGACATGGTTGGCCTCTCGGGGATCACCCATCTTCCCTTCGGCTATCTCTCGGCGGGCCAGCAAAGACGCTTTGCAATGGCGAAGTTGCTCGTGGCATGGCGACCCGTCTGGATATTGGATGAACCGACCGCAGCGCTTGATTCGCACGCCGATGCCATCTTTGCCGGGTTGATTACAGCTCATCTTGAGCGGGGAGGGATCGTTCTCGCCGCCACGCATCAGCCGCTTGGCTTGCACGATGCCCATCAACTGCAGATGAGCGGCTTTGCAGGAGTGGAAGAAGCGTGGTGAGAAACTCAGTCCTGCAACCGCAGAAACGCCAGGTGCCCGCGATGCGATGTGGTGACGTCTCAAGACAAGAGGTCACTCTGTCATGACCGCGATTTTCCTGCGCGATCTCAAGCTTTCAATCCGCGCTGGCGGCGGGGCGCTGATCGGCGTGCTGTTCTTCATGACTGTCGTCGCCGTTATTCCCTTCGGGGTTGGGCCTGACCTCAATCTCCTGTCACGCATCGGCCCCGCCATTATCTGGATTGGCGCGCTTCTGGCGGCTCTGCTCGGTCTTGACCGCCTGTTTCAGGCAGAACGCGATGACGGATCACTCGACATCATCCTGATGCAGGAGACGCCGCTGGTGCTCACGGTTGCGGTGAAATGCCTTGCGCATTGGACGGCAACCAGCCTGCCGCTGGTGATTGCCTCGCCACTGCTCGGCCTTTTCATGAATATGAGCGAAATTGCCATCGGTGCGGTGATGTTGACCTTGCTGCTTGGCTCCCCTGCACTCACTTTCATTGGTGCAGTGGGCGCTGCGGTGGCCGTAGCCTTGCCGCGCGGCGGTTTGCTGGTATCGATCCTCGTGCTGCCGCTCGCCATTCCCGTATTGATCTTCGGCGTGAGCGCGTCCTATGCGGCAGTTGAGGATCCAGCGCCCTTCATGCCACCCCTGCTTATCCTTGCGGCAATCACGCTATTTTCATCAGTCGTCGGTCCGTTCTTCGCAGCTTTGGCGTTGCGCAGTTCCATGGATTGATAAGGATCAATTGCGGCAATCCCGGTCTCGCTGTAGAAAGACGCCATGAACGATACGAGCCTTGCAATCACCAAATTCAGCGATCTTGCCAATCCCACTCGGTTTCTGGCACTGGTGGCACGTGTTCTGCCCTGGCTTTCAGCGCTGTCGGCGCTCTGTCTGGCCATTGGGCTCTATCTGTCATTCACGACGGATAGCGATTATCAACAGGGCAATACTGTCCGCATCATGTATGTCCATGTGCCTGCAGCCTGGCTATCGATGATGTGCTACACCGTCATGGCGGCGTCGGCCATCGGCACGCTGGTCTGGCGTCACCCCCTGGCGGATGTCAGCCATCGGGCCGCAGCACCCATCGGCGCGGCCTTTACGCTGATTGCACTGGTGACGGGTTCGCTTTGGGGAAAGCCGATGTGGGGAACCTGGTGGGTTTGGGACGCGCGCCTGACCTCGGTCTTCATTCTCTTTTTGATGTATCTGGGCCTTATCGCCTTCAACAAGGCGATGGATGATCCGTCAAAGGCCGCCCGCGTGAGCGCTGTCCTCATTCTCGTCGGTTTCGTGAATATCCCCATCATCAAGTTCTCGGTCGAGTGGTGGAATACGCTGCACCAGCCGGCAAGCGTCATCAGAATGAGCGGGCCGGCGATTGCGCCTGAGTTCCTCTGGCCACTGCTTGTCATGGCGCTGGGCTTCACGCTTCTTTTCTTTACGCTCCATATCGCCGCCATGCGCAACGAAATCCTGCGCAGGCGCATCGCTGCTCAACGACGCCTCGCAGCACGCATGGCAAGCAGGGAGGCAAGCCAGCCATGAGCCATGCATTCTACATTGGCATGTCCTACGCCCTGACAGGGCTGATCACGTTCGCCCTGATTGCCTGGGTATGGCTGGATGGCCGCGCCCGCCGCAAGGAGCTTGCACAGCTTGAGGCATCGGGCATCCGGCGTCGGTCTCGTCGCAATTCTCCGGAAGCCAAAGCATGACAGATAAAAGTGAGCCTGCGACCGCTGCAACGGGTAAAAAGGCGCGGATATTTTTGGCCTTCCTGCCGCTGGTTGCCTTTGCAGGTTTCGCCGCCATCGCCGCTAAGATGCTGTATGAGCAAGACGTCAACGGCCTCGATGTCAGCGCAATTCCCTCTGCCCTGATCAATACACAGGCACCCAAACTGGCCCTGCCGCCGCTCGATGGTTCCGGCCTGCCAGCCCTGGATGATGCGGCCATAAAGGGCAAGGTCACCCTCGTGAACGTCTTTGCATCCTGGTGCGTGCCATGCCGGCAGGAGCACCCGATGTTGAAGGAGATGTCCAAAGACGAGCGACTGAATGTGGTCGGCATAAATTACAAGGACAAAACCGAAAACGCACTGCGGTTCTTAGGTGAGCTTGGGAACCCCTATGCTGCAATCGGCACCGATCCAAACGGCAAAGCTGCCATCGATTGGGGTGTCTATGGCATTCCGGAAACCTATCTGGTCGATAGGAACGGCATCATCGTCTACAAGAAGGTTGGCCCGATAGACGCCGCAACCTATGAACGCGACATCATCCCAGCGATAGAAAAGGCTGTCGCGGGCGATTGAGGCCGGATTTTAGAGATTTCCCTTGGTAGATGGAAACGCTTCAGCCCATCACAACGCGTTTTGCCACGTCTTGATGGATTCGATGGGAGCGACGAGCATCAGGACATTCAGCGTCAGATTGTCCCGGATCAGCCAGGCGGTCAGTATCTCGAAGAAGATGGCGACGAGAATTGTCAGCCAGACCGGCACGCGAGCGGCGAAGAAAAAGCCAAGCACCATGAAAACGGTGTCCATCGCGGAATTGAGGATACTGTCACCGGCGTAGCCGAGCGCCATGGTCGCTGTGCGATATCGATCGATGATAACAGGTGAGTTTTCCAGAATTTCCCACGCTGCCTCAATGAGAACAGCAAGCGAGAGCCTCATGGACAAGGGCTTCTGACGCAGCAACAGCCAGGCGAACCAGTAGAACAGGAAGCCGTGTATGATGTGGGATGGCGTGTACCAGTCGGCGAGGTGCTGGGAATTGCCTGGCGTGTTTACGCCCGGCTCAAACAACTTGACGTAACCGCACTCGCAGATGGGAAGACGCCCCATGAGGTACAGGACAAGGACTTGTACCAGAAGCAACGCTGCTGCCACGACATACCACTTGTGCGACGAGGAGCGAGAGGGAGACGTCCCGGCGAGCGTCATGGCTTGTCCTTGTTCAGCGGCTCAACGGAGTGCCGCATGATGAGGGGCATCTGCGCCATCGTGAAAATGATGGTGATCGGCATGGTTCCCCAAACCTTGAAGGCAACCCATGTATCCGTAGAGAAGCCGCGCCAGACAACCTCATTGAGAACGGCTAGAAACAAAAAGAAAAATCCCCAGCGAATGGTCAACTTGCGCCAACCTTCGTCATTCAGCTTGAACGCGGAGTTGAAGACATAACCGAGCAAAGACTGGCCAAACAGTAACCCACCCAGGAGAATGACGCCAAAGAGCGCATTGACGATGGTCGGCTTCATCTTGATGAAGGTGTCGTTCTGGAGGTAGAGCGTCAGCGCGCCGAAGACCAGAACGACCAGACCCGAAATCAACGGCATCATGGGCAGCGTACGCGTAAGAAGCCAGGACACCGTCAGCGCCAAGGCTGTCGCGCACATGAAAAGGCCGGTCGCGATGAATATCGGACCGCCGAACTCCGTCAAGACAGGGAAGGTCTTCGCCAGCCACTCCCCACGTGAGTTTGCGAAGAAAAATACCAGCAGCGGGCCGAGCTCCAGCACGAACTTGAGCAGCGGGCTGATCTCGCGGACCATTTTTTCGCTTTCGCGCTGATTGCTTTCCACATCCATTGTCAAACTCCTGCAATCGCTTTGGCGAAATCTTCCGCCTCGAAGGGCTCCAGATCGTCCACGCCTTCGCCAACGCCGATGAAATACACCGGCAGCTTATGCTTTGCAGCAATAGCAACCAGAATGCCACCTCGGGCCGTGCCATCCAATTTTGTCATAATCAGGCCGGAGACACCCGCGACATTCCGGAATATCTCCACCTGGTTCATTGCGTTTTGCCCCGTGGTCGCGTCCAACGTCTGCAGCACCGTATGCGGTGCGTCGGGATCGAGCTTGCCAAGCACTCGAACGATCTTCTCGAGCTCAGCCATCAATTCCGTCTTGTTTTGTAAGCGACCGGCCGTATCGATGATGAGGACGTCGCTTTTCCTGGCGC
Organism: Rhizobium sp. Leaf311; assembly: GCF_001423445.1. Classification (NCBI taxonomy): domain Bacteria; kingdom Pseudomonadati; phylum Pseudomonadota; class Alphaproteobacteria; order Hyphomicrobiales; family Rhizobiaceae; genus Rhizobium; species Rhizobium sp. Leaf311. The sequence goes on from NZ_LMNZ01000018.1 coordinate 104,625, forward strand.
GCGCCTGCTCATAGGCATCGTAGGCGAGGCCCGCAGCATCGGCACCGAGCTTGGTTCCGACGAATTCCGAGCCGGTGCGATCCGCCCAGATTTTCAGCTGTTCGATGGCCGCAGCGCGGAATGTATCGCCTGCCGCAAGCATGACCTTCAGGCCAGAGCCGGAAAGCTTGGCGGCCAGCTTGCCGATGGTCGTCGTCTTGCCCGTACCATTGACGCCGACGACGAGGATGACATGCGGCTTGTGCGAAAGATCAAGCTCAAGTGGTTTGGCCACCGGTGCAAGAACCTTGGTAATTTCGCCCGCCATGATCCGGGCGACATCTTCACCGCTGACATCCTTGCCATAACGTTCTAACGACAATGCGCCGGTGATGCGCATGGCTGTCTCGACACCGAGATCGGATTGAATCAGCAGGTCTTCCAGCTCATCCAGCGTATCTTCATCCAGCTTGCGCTTGGTAAAAAGAGCCGAGATCTGGCTGGTGAGTTGCAGCGATGTCCGGGAAAGCCCGGCGCGCAGGCGCTGGAACCAGGTCAACTTCTGCTCGGGTTCCGGCTCTACCGGCTCGATCCGCTCACTTGCGGTGCTGAAGCCCTTCGGAAGAACGGCAGGGGTTGGAATGTCGTCAGTGGCCGTCGCGTCTTCTGCCTCATCGAGCAGCCTGTCCATCGCTGCATCATCCAGCGGCGCGTCGGCTGCTGGCACTGGCTCGTTGAGGTCAGCGCCTTCATCCAGCGCTTGCGCTTCAGCTTGCAGCAGAGACAATGGTACCATGCCCATATCGCCGACTTGTTCCGGCCCGGGCAGAAGCGGCGCGTCTTCCTCTTCGCCGTTGCTATCTGGGCCGTCGCTGGCGTCTTGCTCATCAGGAGAAGGGCCTCCTGCAGTCTCCATTTCGACGGGTAAAACGGGATCTTCTGCCAAAGGCGCGTGCGCTTCGGCTTCTACAAGCACCTGCTCGAATGATGAGGCTTCGCTGACACCCTCAGGCGTGACGTCGCTGTCCGGTCTGTCCGTCTCAGCCTTTTCCTTGCCGAACGAAAAAACTTTTTTGATGAAGCCAAGGGCCATGACGTTTCCGCATCTCTCATTCACGCAGCTTGCGCCGCCAGACATTTCATCTCTAGATGGTTTCCGTTGTGCCCCGTAATCACCACCTGCGCAAGGGTGCGTGGCGCAAGTTGGGGCGCCGCGACAAGGGTGAAATTGTCGGTATGGGCAAAGCCGTTATTCTCGACAAGGATGGTCTGGTGACTATCGACCATTCCATCCATATGAGCAGACCGCAACACCTCGGCGCGCTGGCGAAGCCGCGCAGCTCTTTCCTTGATCACGGAGCGATCGAGTTGTGGCATACGGGCTGCAGGCGTGCCGGGACGCGGACTATAGGGAAACACATGCAGGCTGGACAGGCCGCATTCCTCGGCCAGACTTGCCGCATTCTCAAACATTTCCTCGGTTTCGGTCGGGAAACCGGCGATCATATCCGCGCCAAAGGCAATATCGGGCCTGAGTGCCCTCACGTCGCGACAGAAGCGGATGGCGTCGCTGCGCATGTGCCGACGCTTCATTCGCTTGAGGATCATGTCATCACCATGCTGGAGAGACAGATGAAGATGCGGCATGAAGCGGGGCTCGTCGGCGATCAGATCCAGCAAATGCCGGTCGGCCTCGATGCTGTCGATAGACGACAATCTGAGACGCAGGATTTCCGGCACCTGCTTCAACAGCGTCTTTGCGAGATAGCCGAGCGTCGGTTCTCCCGGCAGGTCGGCACCATAGCTAGTCGCATCGACGCCGGTCAGCACGACCTCTCGATAGCCGTTTTCCGTCAGCTTGCGGGCCTGATCCACCACGGCACCCATCGGCACCGAGCGGGAATTGCCACGCCCGTAAGGAATGACGCAGAAGGTGCAGCGGTGATCGCAGCCATTCTGCACCTGAATGAAGGCGCGCACGTGCCCGTCAATATGCTTGATCATCTGCGGCGCGGTGGCGCGCACGCTCATGATATCGTTGACGCGCAGCTTTTCTTCCGCCGATACGCCGAAATCGGGAAGGGCGCGGTAGGAAGCGCTCTTCAGCTTTTCCTCATTTCCGAGCACAGCATCGACTTCCGGCATCTCGGCGAAGGTTTCCTTCTCCGTCTGCGCGGCACAGCCGGTGACGATGATACGAGCGTGGGGATTTTCGCGCCGTGCACGGCGAATGGCGGAGCGCGCCTGACGCACTGCTTCGCCTGTCACGGCGCAGGTGTTGACCAGCACGGCATTGTTCAGCCCCGCCTTCTCGGCCTCTGCCCGCATCACTTCCGATTCATAGGTGTTGAGGCGGCAGCCCAAGGTTATGACCTCGACGCCGCTCATAGGGCCGCCTTTTCGCCGCCCACGTCGCGCTGCCACGTCCCCGTTTTCGGATCCACCGTTCCGGACCACTCCCATTCCGCAGGTCCGGTCATCACGACATGGTTGTCCTCGCGCCACTCGATTTTAAGCGGGATGCGCACCGGACTGGAGGCGACATCGATTTCGACGGTGCGACCGGTTCGCCCCGTGCGGGCTGCTGAAACGGCGGCAGCACAGGCAGCAGAGCCACATGCGAGCGTTAAGCCTGCGCCGCGCTCGAAGGTACGGGTGCGCAACGCGCCTTCGGATATGACCTGCGCCAAGGTGATATTGGCCTTTTCAGGAAACATTGGATGGCTCTCAAGGAGAGGGCCAAAGCGTTCCAGATCAAAGGTCATCGGATCGCGATCAACCCAGAATACCGCATGCGGGTTGCCCATGGACATGGCGGCGGGCGAGTGCAGGATCGGATCGTCGATCGGTCCAATCTGCAGTTCGATGCGGCTGGTATCGTGAAACTCTTCCGCCAGGGGAATGTCGTTCCAGCGAAAGCGCGGCAATCCCATATCGACGGATATCATTCCGTCTTCATGCTCGGACGCGTTGAGAATGCCAGCGACCGTCTGGAATGTGAAAGCCTTCCTGCCTGTTTCGGACGCCAGCGCCTGGACAACACAGCGCGTCCCGTTGCCACAGGCCTGCGCCTTCGTGCCATCGCAATTCAAGATATCGATATAGGCATCCGTTCCCTCAAGTTTCGGGTCGTGGATTGCCATGATCTGATCGAAGGCGGTTTCGGCATCGGCGGCCAGCGCAATCGCAGCCTCTGGCGTGACCAGATCCTTGCGTCCGCGCATGTCAATGACCAGGATCTTGTTTCCAAGACCGTTCATCTTCGCAAATTCTACCGTGTTTACCATCATCCTGAACCTGTAAGGGGCAAGTGCGCAGTCTGGCTGGCGCAATTGCCTCTATATGGCGGAAATGGCGGTAAATTACCAGTGCGCGGCGACGATCCTGTCCATGCCGGAATTCGAGCGGCCAGCGCTATCCCGCAAAGGTATAGGCCGTGATCGACTCCGGCTTCATTTCGATGGAAAATCCGGGACGTTTCGGTGGCATATAGGCGGCATCCCTAATGTCGCAGGGCTCCAGAAAATGCTCATGCAGGTGATCGACATATTCGATGACGCGTCCCTGCTTGGTTCCCGAGATGACGAGGTAATCTATCATCGACAGGTGCTGGACATATTCACAAAGCCCAACGCCGCCTGCATGTGGCCAGACGGGGAGATCATACTTGGCGGCGATCAGCAGCACTGCCAACACTTCATTCAGTCCACCCATGCGGCAGGAATCGATCTGGACAACATCGATAGCGCCCTCGGCTATGAATTGCTTGAACATGATGCGGTTCTGGCACATTTCACCGGTTGCGACCTTCACATCTCCAATGGACTGGCGGATCTTGCGGTGACCGGCAATGTCGTCGGGGCTGGTCGGCTCCTCTATGAAAAAGGGCTTTGCAAAGGCAAGCTGGTTGACCCACTCAATGGCCTGATCGACTTCCCAAACCTGATTGGCGTCGATCATCAGATACCGGTCCGGCCCGATGACCTCGCGCGCGATGGTCAGCCGGCGGATGTCGTCGGCCAGATCCCGGCCGACCTTCATCTTGACGTGGTTGAATCCGGCATCAATCGCCTCCTGGCAGAGACGACGCAGCTTCTCGTCATCATAGCCCAGCCAACCGGCAGAGGTCGTATAGCAGGCATAACCTTCGTTTTTGAGGGTTTCAACACGTTGCGCCTTGCCGCCCTCAGCCTTGCGGAGGATGGCAACAGCCTCATCCCGCGTCAGCACATCCGTGAGGTAACGGTAATCAACGATATCGGCGATCTCTTCCGGGCCCATGTCGGCTACCAGTTGCCACACCGGCTTGCCGGCGCTTTTTGCCAAGAGATCCCACACCGCATTCACAACCGCGCCTGTCGCCAGATGCATTGCGCCCTTGTCCGGTCCAATCCAGCGAAGCTGGCTGTCGCTGGTCAGGTGCCGCCAATATTGGCCGGGATTGTCGAGCACCGTTGAGAGCTCGGTGCCGACCACGAGATGACGCATCGCCTCGATAGCCATGCAGCAGATGTCGTTCCCGCGTCCGATGGTAAATGTCAGGCCATGACCCTTCAGGGTCTCGTCGTCCGTATCCAGAATGACATAGGCCGCCGAATAATCGGGGTCCGGGTTCATCGCATCGGAACCATCGAGGCTTTGTGAGGTGGGAAAGCGCAAGTCAAAAACGCGCAGGTCTGTGATTTTGGTCATGGCCGTTTACTCGCGGTCTGGAGGTCATAATTCTGATGCCTGGCAGGCAGGGTGAATGGATCAGGCCACTTCAACCATGCCCTTGATGACGCCAGCTTTCGGGTTCGTCAGGTCAGCAAAACGGGAGGGAACATCGGCAAGCGCCATGCGGTGGGTAATCAAGCTCTCGGGCACGTTGCCCGCACGCTGCGCCGCGAGCACTGTCTGAAAGTCCTCGATCGTCGCATTGCGACTTCCAAGCAGCGTCGTTTCGCGCTTGTGGAATTCCGGGTCGTTGAAGGTGATGTCGCTGGCGACGATGGACACAAGCACATAGGAGCCACCATGGCCAACAAAGGAGAAGCCGCGTTCCATGGCCTTCGGATTGCCCGTGGCATCGAAAACCACGTCGAAGAAATCTCCACCGGTGATATCGGAAAGCGCGTCCCTGTCGCCATCGCCCAGCTGGACGATATGGGCGACACCCAACTGTTCCTTGCAGAAGTCCAGCCGGTCGCTGCGACTGTCGATCATGGTCACAACACCGCCGTTCAGCACGGCAAAGACCGCAACCGCCATGCCAATGGGGCCAGCACCGACGATAAGAACGGACTGATCCCTTTCCACCGACGCACGCCGCACCGCATGCGCGCCAATGGCAAGGAACTCGGTCATCGCTGCCTGATCGAGACTGAGGCCTTCAGCCTTGAGGACGAATTGCTGGGGTACACTCAGATATTCCACCATGCCGCCGTCACGGTGGACACCCAGGACACCGATATTGCGGCAGCAATTGCTCTTGCCCTTGATGCAGGCGCTGCACGTTCCGCAAGAAATGTAGGGCATGATGGTGACGACATCACCTGAAGATAGCGCGCTACCCTGTGGAGCTTCCTCTACCGTGCCGGAGAGTTCGTGCCCCATGATGCGCGGGTAGGAGAGGTAAGGCTGGTTGCCGGTGAAAATGTGCAGATCTGTTCCGCAAACGCCGATGCGGCGGATGCGCACGAGAACCTCACCTTCGCCACGATGGGGCTTTGGCAGTTCCTTCGCGCAAAGCAGTCCGGGTTTATCGCAAAAAATCGCCAGCATAGGTCACCTGTCAGAAAGAGAATAAAATCGAACGGCATTTGCGCCAAAAATTGCTTCGTGATGGATAGGGGGAATGATGTCCCGGCAGAAATTCAGCCAGTCCTGATAGTCGCCAGCCAGACGCAACACCGGCCAGTCACTCCCGAAGATCACACGCTGCGGGCCGAAAAGATCCAGAATGGTTTCAGCGTAAGGACGTACGGCCTCAAGCTTTTGTTCTCCCCGTTCCGTCAATAACCCTGAAAGCTTGCAGTAAACGTTGGGAAGACTTGCAAGCGCCGCCATATCGCAACGCCAGGCGCTATAATGCCCGCTTGCAATCAGGGGCTTGGCGCCGTGGTCGATAACGACCGGCAGCGCTGGGTAACGGCGGGCAAAGCGGAGGAGGTCTTCCAGCTGCGCCGGGCGAACCAGTGCATCGAAGACAAGATTGCTCTTGATCAGGGCCGTGATGGCAGGTTCCAACGCAGCGTCACAGATCCAGCCTATGTCTGCAATGTCCTGCAGCATGGGTCGAACACCCTTGAAGGCCGGATGGGACGAACGGTGCGCTATCTGCTCCGGCGCATCCTCGGCCTTCAGGTCTACCCAGCCGACAACAGCCTTGATGAAGCTATGGCCGTCCGCCAGGTCCAGCATAAAGTCGGTGTCGGCATCCGTCTCCATTGTCTGCACCAGCACCGTTCCATCCACCCCGGCCTTTCCGATCAGCGGCAGGAGGTCGTCGGGCAGAAAGTCACGATAGATCGCGTCCAGAGACGCGGGCGGCCATTGGCCATCACGGTCCTTAAGACGCCAGAAATGCTGGTGGGCATCGATGATCATGATGACGCCCTGGCCCGTGGTACGGGTGCCCCTTCGGCAATCAATCCCCGCTTCTCCAGTTCGCTCCAGAACTCGGCGGGAATGTCCTGCTCAAACCATTCAATGTTTGAGGAGAGCTGGGCCGCGTTGCGCGCGCCGGAGACAACCGTAACGCAGGCAGGGTGCGCCAACGGGAATTGCAATGCGGCAGCTTGCAGCGAAACCCCCATTTCATCGCAGGCGTCATGCAGGGCATCGACCTTTGCAAGGATATCGGAGGGCGCATCGGCATAGTTGAACTTGCGATTTCCCGCGAGAATCCCGGAATTGAAGGCACCGGCTGCGACGATGGCGACGCCCCGCGCTGCACAGGTATCCATGAAAGCCAGGCTATCCTGCTCCAGCAGCGTATAGCGACCGGCAAGCATCGCCACGTCGATATCGAAAATCTCCAAAGCATCGCGGACGACTTCCCATTCGTTGACGCCCAACCCGACGGCTCCGGTGGAGCCTTCATCCCGAAGTTTCGCAAGCGCCTTGAAACCTCCGCCACTCGTCAACTGGTCCCAGTAATGCGCGTGCCTGTCCCCATGTGTGACGGTACCGATGTCGTGAATGTAGAGAATATCCGGCTTCAGAATACCAAGACGCTGCTGACTGGCCTCAAAGGACCGAAGAATTCCGTCGTAGGAATAATCATAGACCGGACGGAAGGGCAGGGGGGCGACATAGGCATCTTCCTCCGGACCTACGGTATCATCCGGCACCATGACACGTCCAACCTTGGTGCTCAGCGTATAGTCTGAACGCTCATGCTCCGTCACCATGGTGCCGAGGCGGCGCTCCGAGCGCGTGTAGCCGTAAAAGGGAGCGGTATCGAAATATCGTATCCCGTGTTCCCAGGCCGTATCGAAAGCACCTTTCGATTCTTCATAGGGCGTGACGCGGTACAGGTTTCCCATTTGCGCGCAACCAAGGCCCATGACTGTGACATCCACATCCCGGCGCGGAATTTTACGTTTTTCGGAGACTTTCATCGCGCTACTCTCACATCTGGATCAGGGCAGGGAGAGCGACCGCAGTCGCCCTCCCAAGGTTTGTTGTTTAGTAAAGGACGTTCTTGGCTTCCGGCTTGTCGATATTGTCCTTCGTGACAACGACGACGCCGGTATCGACGAACTTCTCGACCTTTTCCTTTTTGATGAGCTTGGTGACGGTTTCCACGCCCTTTTCGCCCATCTGGTACGAGCCCTGAACGACGATGCCAGCCAACGTTCCGTCCTTGACGAAGCCCTGCAGATCCTGATTGCCGTCGAAGCCCATGGCAACGACTTTTCCTGCCTTTCCGGATTGCGCCAGAGCGCGACCGACACCGATGGCCGTCGGCTCGTTTGCGCCAAAGATGCCCTTGAGATCAGCATTGGCGGCGAGAACGTCTGTCGTCTGGTTCAGGGCGGTGGCCATCTGCGACTGCGAGTAGTAGGGGCCAACAATCTCAAGCTTGGAATTGGCCTTGATATAGTCAGTGAAACCGCCAACGCGGCCGATTTCAGAGCCAGCACCGGCGACATAGGACATGACGGCAATCTTGCCTTCCTTGCCAACCTTCTCGATCAGTGCCTGGGCCGCCAGTTCACCCGCCTTCTTGTTGTCGGTGGCCAGAAATGACTGGTAATACTGCTCGGCACCCTTGGCGAGCTGCGAGTCGACAATCACAACAGGGATGCGGGCTTCCCACGCCTTCTTGACGGCTGGGACAAGTGCGTCTGGATCAGAAGGGGCAAGCACGATGCCGGACACCTTTCGGTTGACGGCATTTTCGACCATATTGACCTGATCTGCGATGGCGGATTCCGACGCCGGGCCCTGGAAGGTCATGGTATTGCCGGATGAGTTTTTCATCGCCGCATCTGCGCCCTTCTGGACGTTCTGCCAGAAGGTGGAATTGACGGTCTTGACGATGACGGCGATTTCGCCAGCCTGTACCGTCGAGACGCTCCACAGAGCGATAACCGACGTCAAAAGGGCAGTTGTCAGTCTTTTCATGATGTCCTCCATAGTACCGGCAGGCGATATCTCCTCGTCGCGCGCCGGTCATCCCGCGGAATGGGTCCGCACCCTCTCATATGTTTCTCTTCTCGCGAAAGAGACCATACGCCATCAAAACTGCGTCAGCGGCGGTTACGGAGCTGGTCGATCCAGACCGTACCGAGAATGACGAGACCGATGATGATCTGCTGTGTGAAGGCGGAAACGCCGTTCATATTAAGGCCATTGCGCAGGATGCCGATAACGAAAGCGCCGATTGCCGTACCGGAAATGGTACCCACACCGCCAATCAGCGAGGTGCCGCCGATTACGGCACTGGCAATCGCGTCGAGCTCGTACATGACACCCTCATTGGGCTGGGCGGTGACAAGGCGCGACATCAGAACGCAGCCCGTCAGCCCGGCAAGCGTGCCGGAAAGCACGTAGGTGAAGTTGGTCACACGGGCAACATTGACACCCGACAGACGCGCCGCTTCGGCATTCGAGCCAACCGCATAGATGTGACGCCCCAGCACGGATCGGTTGAGCATGAAGGCCACCGCAATGGCGATGACGATCATCAATATGACCGGGTAGGGAATGCCGGGAAAGACGACATTCGGGAAACCATCATCACCAATGGTCACCACTTTGAAAAGTGAACCGTTGCCGAGTTCGCCAAAGGATTCTCCAAGGCCGGACACAGCGCGGGCGCCGGTGATCTGCAGGGCAACGCCACGTGCAATCAGCATCATGCCAAGAGTGGCGATAAAGGGTGGCAGCTTGAAGCGCGTGACCAGCACTCCGTTGATCAGGCCACACAGGGAACCGGTCAGGATACCAAAGAACATGCCGACGGGAACCGGCATCCCCAGTTCCTTGACCGCCAGCGCCGCAACGACACCCGCCAATGCCAGAACCGAACCAACCGAGAGATCGATCCCTCCGGTAATGATGACGCATGTCGCACCGATACCAAGAAGGGCAATCGACGTTACCTGCAGCGCTATCGTCATAGCGTTGTTGACGGTAAAAAACGCATCGCTTGTGGCGGAAAACACCATTGTCAGCACGACAAGACTGCCAAGGGCCGCAAATTTCTGGATGATATCCTTCTGCCGGTCGCTGAAGGAAAAGCTCTTTGGCGCGGGCGTATTATCTGACATGTCTGTCTCCGCTGCTATAGCCGGAGGCATAGCGCATGATTTCTTCCTGATTGGTCCTGGCCGTTTCAACGATGCCGGTAATTCGGCCCTCGTGAAAAACGGCAATGCGGTCCGTGAGGCCAAGCACTTCCGGCAACTCCGAACTGATGAGAATGACGCCGATGCCTTTGGCGGCAAGTTCGTCCATGATCTTGTAGATTGCGAACTTGGCGCCGACATCGATGCCGCGGGTCGGTTCATCGAAAAACAGGATGCGTGATTGCCGAAACAGCCATTTGCCGATGATGATCTTCTGCTGGTTGCCACCCGACAACAGCCGGACAGTCTGCTTTATCGACGGGGTCCGGATGTTGAGAAGATCGACATAACGCCTGGCCGCATCATCGTGTTTCTTGAAATCGATAAGGCCGAAGCGGTTGGAGACTGCATCCATGTTGGCGAGCGACGTGTTGGCGGCCACCGACATTTTGATGGCAAGACCATCGCTTTTGCGATCCTCCGAAAGATAGGCGATTCCTTCGGCGATGGCGTCCTGCGGTGATGAGATGGCAAGCTCACGACCTTCGAATGTAATTGTGCCGGCATCAAATCCATCTGCACCGAAGATAGCCCTTGCCACCTCCGTACGGCCCGCGCCCATCAATCCGGCGAAGCCAAGAATTTCTCCGCGCCTCAGATCGAAGCTGATATCGTGGAACACGCCCTTCCGGCTCAGACCCTTTACCGAAAATATTACCTCATCCGTCGGTTTCGACATCCGCTCCGGGAATTTCTCTTCAAGCGAACGCCCCACCATGCGCGTCACGATATTGTCCACCGTCACTGCCGAAAAATCGTCCGTCGAAATATAACGGCCATCCCGCAAGATGGTAACCCGGTCAACGATCTCTGCCATTTCATCAAGGCGGTGCGAGATATAGACGATGCCGACGCCTGAGGCCTTGAGGTCCCTGATGACCTTGAAAAGGAGCCGGGTTTCCTGCTCTGTCAGGGAGGAGGTTGGCTCATCCATGATGAGAACCTCGGCATTGAGCGAAAGTGCCTTGGCGATTTCCACCATCTGGCACTGGGCCACGGAAAGGCCTCGGACCAACTGGTCGGGATCAAGATCGATGCCGAGACGGCCGAGACACCGGCTTGCATCCGCACGCAGCGTTTTTCGATCAACCAGAAACCCTCGTCTTGGCTCACGCGCGAGATAGATGTTCTCGGCGATGCTCAGATGTGGGACGAGATTGAGTTCCTGGTGGATGATGGCGATGCCCGCGGCTTCCGACTCGAGCGGAGACGCATACTGAACCGCACGCCCCTTGTGCAGGATTGTACCGCTGGTCGGCTGGTAGACGCCGCTGACAATCTTCATAAGGGTGGACTTGCCAGCACCATTTTCACCGCAGATGGCGTGAACCTCGCCAGATCGAAGGTCGAAATGCACATCGCTCAAGGCTTTGACGCCCGGAAACTCCTTGCTGATATTCTCAAGCTGGAGCAGGACGCGGCCGTGCTCGAGGTGCGACTGCGCGCTCCCGGAGGAATCCAGATTGACAGAGATGTCCTGCGACAAATGATACCCTCCCGGAAATGCCTCAACTCCACCCAAGGCATTTCTAATGTGCGAAATGGTTAGGCCGCTTTTGAAATTTGGTCAAGCCAATTTGGCAGATGATTGTGATTTGAACTCACGGACAGAGTCGGAAGGTTTTGGAGATTGAAAATTACCTATTGAATTTCAAGGAGATAAACATTTCCTTGCGTGTTTTCAATTCAATAAGTACGGTAAGGCCACTCGGCAGTCTCAAAGAGCCATCGAAAGAAATTTATGACTGGTCAGGCCAAAACACCGGAGCCCAGGAGGCTCTATCAGCAAATTGCAGATCAGATACGTGAACTGGTCGATGGCGGCGAGTTTGCCCCAGGTGCCCGCTTGCCACCCGAGCGCGAGCTTGCGCAGAGGCTTGGGGTTTCGAGACCCTCGCTGCGAGAGGCATTGATTGCGCTCGAAATTGACGGCAGCGTCGAAATCCGGATGGGGTCAGGCGTCTATGTTTCCGTGCAGCCACCGGAGGTCCGCTCTGGCACGAAGTCGCTGGGGGAAAGCCCATCTGAATTGATGCAGGCGAGGGCTGCGCTGGAGGGCGCTTCCGTCCAATTGGCGTCAAGCCGCATCACGCCCGCAGCCATGGAAAATCTGCGAGCGACGCTGGACGCCATGCGCCACGAGATTGATGCTGGGCGCAAACCTCTCGATCAGGACCGCCAGTTCCATGTGATCATTGCCGAACAGTCTGGCAACGGCGTTCTGGCGAGACTGGTGGAGAATCTGTTTGATGAACGCCACAGCCCAATTTCCGCGCAACTTCGGGTGAAGTTCGAAGACAAGAACACCTGGATTTTTGCCTTGCAGGAGCACGAGGCGATATTGGCCGCGCTCGAAGCACGAGACCCGCTGCTGGCGCAGGCCGCCATGCATCTGCATCTGGACAGTTCCAGACGCAGATGGGTCGAGAACTGATCGATGAATGACGAGGGAGGAAACCGCGTGACTGCGAACTCAGAGGCAACCATCTTGCTCAACACGCGCGACAATGTCGCGGTGGCCCGCCGCTCCATTCCAGCCGGAGGGGAAACGGGCAGGAATGGCCTGAAGGCTTTGGATCTAATCGGACGCGGCCATAAGGTTGCCCTGAAGACGATAGGTATCGGCGAAGAGGTGCTAAAATATGGCCAGGTGATCGGCGTGGCCACGCAGGACATCGAGGCCGGGCGGCTTGTTCACCTGCACAACCTCGCCATGGTGCCCTCGGAACATGCCCACCATTTCAGCGTCGATATTGAAGAAAAGGGAATGTTGCCGCTTGCTCAAAGGCGCACTTTCATGGGCTTTGCCCGCGGGGCAGGTGGCGTCGGCACGCGCAACTACATCGGCGTGATTGCCTCCGTGAACTGTTCCGCCACCGTCTCGCGCTACATAGCAGATTATTTCAACCGCGATGGCGGTCTGGATGGCTATGACAACATCGATGGCGTTGTGGCGCTGACGCATGGCAGCGGTTGTGCGATCAATACAAAATCCGAGGGTTACCGACTTCTGATCCGCACAATCCAGGGATACGCCCGCCACCCGAATTTTGGCGGCATTCTGTTGATCGGATTGGGATGTGAAACCAACCAGATCGCGCCGATCCTCGAACACTACAAAATGGAAGAGGGTGACCGCCTTCGCACCATGACAATCCAGCAACATGGTGGCACCCGCAAAACCATCGATGCCGCCATCGCCCACATCAAGGAAATGCTGCCCGGTGTGAATGCCGCGCAAAGGAGCGAACAACCCTTGTCTGCCCTGAAGGTGGCGCTGGAATGCGGAGGCTCCGATGGCTATTCCGGGATATCGGCTAATCCGGCACTTGGATATGCCTCCGATCTGATCGTGCGTAATGGTGGCACCACCGTTCTGGCGGAAACACCCGAAATCTACGGCGCCGAGCATCTGCTGACGCGCCGGGCAGCAACACCTGCAGTCGCGGAAAAACTTCTGCAACGGATCGACTGGTGGCGAGACTATACGGCTCGCAACGGCGACGAGTTAAACAACAACCCCTCTCATGGAAACAAGCTAGGCGGATTGACAACAATCCTCGAAAAATCACTTGGCGCCGTGGCCAAGGGCGGCTCCATGCCGCTGAAGGCCGTCTATGAATTCGCAGAGACAGTCACGGAACCAGGTTTTGTCTTCATGGACACCCCGGGCTACGACCCTGTGGCCGTAACGGGGCAGGTTGCCGGAGGATGCAACGTCATCTGTTTTACCACGGGACGCGGTTCTGTTTCAGGCTTCAAACCAGCCCCCTGCATCAAGATTGCCACCAACTCCGAAATGTTCGAGCACATGCGGGAAGACATGGACATCAACTGCGGAGAGATCGTAACCGGCAACGAAACGATAGAAGAATCCGGCGAAAGAATTTTCGAGCACATCATTGCCGTGGCCTCAGGAGAGAAGACCGTCAGTGAAATCTATGACTACGGCGACAATGAATTCGTGCCGTGGCAGGTCGGGGCCGTCACCTGAATTGTGTCTCACGTGAAACCATGAAAAATGCCGCCGTGATCTCCAAATCAACGGCGGCATTTTTTCATTGGGCTAGGTATCAATCAATGGCGGAAATGACGCATACCGGTAAAGACCATCGCGACATTATGCTCGTTGGCCGCATCAATCACGTCCTGGTCACGCATTGAGCCGCCCGGCTGGATAACAGCCGTTGCGCCCGCTGCAATTGCGGCCAGAAGGCCATCCGCGAATGGATAGAATGCTTCGGACGCCACAGCGGAACCCTTGGTCAGCGGCTCTGCAAGGCCCATGGCTTTCGCCGCATCTTCGGCCTTTTGCGCTGCAATTCGCGCGGAGTCGATACGGCTCATCTGGCCGGCACCGATACCTGCGGTCTGGCCGTTCTTGGCGTAAATCACCGCGTTGGACTTCACGTGCTTGGCAATCTTGAAGGCGAACTTCATGTCTTCAAGCTCTTGCGGTGTCGGTGCACGCTTGGTGACGACCTTCAAATCGAGGTCTTCCACCATGCCATTGTCACGGCTTTGGACCAGAAGCCCGCCAGAAACGGTCTTGGCGGTGATGCCGGGAGAGCGCGCGTCAGGCAGTCCACCTGCCGACAGAAGCCTGAGGTTGGGCTTGCGAGCAACAATCAGCTTTGCTTCTTCGGTCACGTCAGGGGCAATGATGACTTCGGTAAAGAGCTGGATGATTTCCTCGGCCGTCTCAGCGTCAAGCGTGCGGTTGAGCGCGATCACCCCACCGAAGGCCGAGACGGGGTCGCAAGCGAGCGCCCGCTTATAGGCTTCCAGAAGAGTGCTGCCCGTCGCCACGCCGCAAGGGTTGGCGTGTTTGATGATTGCCACTGCGGGCGCAGACTCCGGCAAAAACTCGGCAACGAGTTCATAGGCTGCGTCGGTGTCGTTGATATTGTTGTAGGAGAGTTGCTTACCTTGCAACAGCGTGGCTGTTGCCACGCCCGGCCGCTTTTCACCTGTCAGATAAAAACCAGCGCTTTGGTGCGGATTTTCACCGTAGCGCATCTTCTCTTTCAAGACGCCGCCGATGGCGCGATAATGTGGAGTTTCGATCTTGAGAGCATCGGCAAACCAGTTTGAAATTGCCGCATCGTAAGCTGCGGTGCGCGCATAGGCTTTCGCAGCAAATGTCTGACGCAAAGCATAGCTTGTCTGGCCATCGTCTGACTGGAGAGCCTCAAGCAGTGCAGGATAATCAGACGGATCGGTGATCACGGTGACATAGGCGTGGTTCTTTGCCGAGGCGCGGATCATGGCAGGGCCGCCAATATCGATATTTTCGACTGTGGTGGGATAATCGCCGCCCTTGGCCCGGACGTCTTCAAAGGGATAGAGGTTGATGACCGCAAGATCGATGCCTTCTATTCCATGCGCACGCATGGCTTCCACATGTTCTGCGTCATCACGAATGGCGAGAAGGCCGCCATGAACAGCCGGGTGCAACGTCTTTACCCGCCCATCCATGATCTCCGGAAAATTGGTAATGTCGGAAACATCCGTTACTGGCAGGCCCGCATCGGCGATGGCCTTGGATGTCCCGCCGGTGGACAGCAGCTTGACGCCGAGCTTGACCAAGGTACCGGCCAGCTCGATGATATCGGTCTTGTCTGAAACAGATAGCAGAGCAGTGCGGATCTTGACTTTATCTGGGGCGGGAATCTTCTTTGAAACGACAGCCATCGGGAAACTCCGTGATGCGGAAAGGACCGGCCGGAGACACGCCTCCAGCGATAGCCGCCGCGTTAGCACAGCTTTGTCGAATAATAAACAGAGCGGACCGTCCAAGCTGCAATTCATGCAGGCGTGTGCGTGGCGTTTGCGGAGGCTTAAACCCGTCGCTCTATGAGCCAGCGGATGTCAACGCTGCCTGTGACCATGCAGGAAATTTCTATCTGCTGAGAAGGACGAACGCCCGAAGCATGCGCCATGAACACATCATCGGCAATGGAGAGGACATGTCCTGGAGCCGCAAGAACCCAACTTGTCCCGTCCGTTGCCCGCATCATGACGGACTCTTCATCGAGAGAAACCAGTTCGATGGAGGGGTGAATGTGAAACCGACAGACGACCTCATCCGAAACCGACAGCCGTTTCGAGTCGTCGTGCTGGGCCTGCACCAGATCGCGTCCCTTTATCTTGCTCCCATCGGCATTCAACTCGATCTGACGCTGATGGATATATCCAAAGCTCTTGAGATAGCCGTCATGCGACGCTGTAAGGATGTCGGAGCCTTTAACATCTGTTTCACGGGTTGCCGTAACGTCGGTGACGCCCGGAAAAATGATTGGCCCAAATATGCTGGATCGGGAAATGCGAGAGGATGAGGTGTCGTTAATGGTGATTGTGGAATGCGCTGCAGTGGATCGGCTTGCGCGCTGGAATGCGGGGGCTGCGAAAGCTGGATAACCGGAATTCACAACAAATCGGCTTCTGCCGGACGAGAATTCGAAAGATAGGCAACCGCAATGGGCACCCTTCGAGAGCTCGAGACGCGACGGGATTCCAGTATCTACCAGTATTGACGTATCACCAACCGAAAGCCTCTGGTAGCCTATGTCCGGCAGAGTACGGGAGGGTCGCCCGGATGTCTCATCATATCGCAGCACGGATGCGAGTTCATTCGCAAGAGTTGCTGTAGAACCGTTGAAAAGCGCAAGGTCACCATCCTGATGTCGGAAGAAGCGGATAGCAGGGAACATACGATCAATAGCCGGCACAAGACCGGGTGGTACATCATGTCCCAGATTGATGTAGCTTTGTCTTAGAGGGAGAAGATCGAGCAGAAGATCCAGCATGATGCGAGGATTGCGAGAGATATGCCCGCCATCCGGCAATATCTGCCGCTCCAGCTCCTTATCAAGCTTCATGCCATGGCGGGCAATTCTCGATGGCCGGTTTGGTAACGAAATAGATGCCATGGCAAGGGCAATACGGGTCTTGAGCCGCGTTTCGCCATCTGGAGCGTGCTTCGCGATAAGGCTCAGATAGCGCACATGAAAGCCGAGGCTCTTCAGAAATCGTCGATAGAAGCCCGCATCCGCGGTTTGCAAAATAACCGGGGAGTGAGACAGCCAGGCGATCAATCTCTCAGCGACGATTTCACTCTTCCAGGCCGCACCGACAATTCTGCGTCCATGTCCAGCCATCCAGTCGGAAACGAGAATACGCGCGCGCACAGAAGCTTCTTCAGATTTACTGGCCCTGACATGACGAAGCCAACCAAAAGCATGGAGCGCTTCCTCGAATTCCGGCGATGGCATGTCCATTGTAAAAGGCGACACTCCGCCGGTTTCAAGGATACGCCCTGCCAACGCGATGCGACCGCGCACGAGTTCTTCGGCTATATAGGGGTCGACGGCATGGAGATCGGTCGGGGCTGCTACCAGGCCCGTGGGCGTCCTGTCCGTGAGTGTGAAGAATCGTATACGCAAAGGCGCAATACCAATCATGGTACTGTTCCAGAGGATGCGCAAAAACAACCTCGCAACACCGAAGCCGCTCTTCAGGGAGCCTACCAAACCTGTAATTCCCGTTTACGCAAGGACTTGTGGTATTTTAGATGATTACGGCTGCCAGGCAGCATTTGACAAGTCATTCAATCTTTCATGAAAAGCTTCATGTTTCGTTAACGGAGAAACCTTCGGCAGCCCTACGCGGGTGCCGCGTGCGGGAACCAAACACCAAAAAGAGAATGGCTATCGGAATCCGAGACCTACTTACCGTCTGCGCAAAATGCTCGCGTAAAAGCCATCGACACCCCCGAACATATCTGGCGTCGTTCTCATATCGCCACTCGCGTTAATGGCACATGCCATCTCAGGAAATGCAGACGACGACAGCGGGATACGTTCGAGCGTCGGCTCGCTTTTAAGAACTTTGGCCACCATCTCTTCGCCTTCCGAGGGATCAAGCGAGCAATTGGAAAAGGCAATGATGCCACCTGGCTTCACAAGTGTGATAGCATGGCGCAGCATCTGCTCCTGAAGGGCTGCCAGTTTTGCAATATCGGTGGTATCCTTTGTCCAGCAGACGTCCGGATGCTTGCGCAATGTGCCTGTGGAAGAGCAGGGCGCATCGAGCAGGACCGCATCGAACAACTCATCAGGTTGAAATTTCAACATGTTCAGCTCAATCGTTTCGGCGTTAAGCTTCAACCGTTTGAGATTTTCGCGCAGCCGGCGAAGGCGATTTCCAGATTGATCGAGAGCGGTAACTTCAGCGCCAGCCAGGATGAGCTGCGCTGTTTTCCCACCCGGCGCGGCACAGAGATCCGCAACGCGTTTCCCCGTCAGATCGCCCATGAGGCGGACAGGCATACTCGCAGAAAAGTCCTGAACCCACCATTCTCCATCATCAAAACCAGGCAGCGCAGAAACTGCACCTTCAAAGGAATTCAGCCTGACACTGCCATTGGGCATGACGTTGCCATCGAGTTTTTCCGCCCAGAAATCAGGATCTGATTTCACCGTGACATCGATGACAGAGGGAATAAGCTGAGCATCGGATATACGGCTGGCCGCATCATCGCCATACACCTTCGCCAGTCTTGAATAAAACCATGCGGGAAGAACGGGAACGGCCGAAATTGACTCGATGACTGTCTGCTTCTCTCGTCCAAGTCGACGCAATACAGCGTTCACAAGTTTGACGAAGCGCCGTGCTCGTGGGTCACGATGCGCCTGCTCCACGGCCAGGTCCACGGCCGAATGGTCGGGAACATCGAGATAGAGCATCTGCGTCGCACCCACCAGAAGCACATGGTGTAGTGACCGTGCGCCTTGCGGAAGTGGCCCGTCAAGAAGGGACGCAAGGGCAGCCTCGATCCGCGGCAGGTGGCGGAGCGCCGTATTGACAATGGCGCGAACCAGCGCGCGGTCCGCCAGGCTCAGTGCGCGATAAGCGGGATTTCCATTTTCCCCGTCCAACATTCCGTCGAGAGATGTTTTCTTGTCGAGAACCGCAGAGATGATTTTGACCGCCGCAACGCGCGCAGCAAGTCCGGGCTTCCAATCTGAATCGCCTTCGGAACCTTCATTCGCCCTGCCAGACTGATTTCGTTTTTGTTGCCTTGCCGGTTTGGCAGGATTGTTCAATGTCAAGACCAAGGCCCTTTGCGATCGCTGTTGCTTCCGCCAGATGCGCCAACCTTGGGCACGGAGCGGGATTTTCGCATCGCTGTACCACCTGATTGACCGTAGGTCGATGGCTGCGTGAATTCCTGCGACATAGCTTGAAGGGCTGCAACCCGGTTTTCCGTATTTGGGTGCGTGGAAAAGAGATTGTCCATCCGCTCGCCGGACAGGGGATTGATGATGAACATATGCGCGGTGGCAGGATTACGCTCCGCATCGTCATTATGGATCTGTCGTGCAGCCCCAGAGATTTTTTGAAGTGCTGATGCCAGCCAAAGAGGGTTGCCACATATTTCTGCGCCGCGTCGGTCGGCGGAATATTCGCGCGTACGGCTTATGGCCATTTGCACAAGCATCGCCGCAAGTGGCGCAACAATCATGGCGACCAGCACACCTATGAACCCGAGAGGATTGTTATTTTCCCTGTTTCCTCCGAAGAAGAATGCGAAATTGCCGAGCATTGATATAGCGCCCGCCAGTGTCGCGGTAATCGTCATCGTCAATGTATCGCGGTTCTGAACATGCGCCAGCTCATGTGCCATCACGCCTGCGACTTCCTGCGGCGTGAGACTTTGCAACAGGCCAGTCGAAGCCGCGACGGCAGCGTTTTGCGGATTCCTGCCCGTCGCAAAAGCGTTGGGCTGCGGGCTGTCATAGACATAGACCTTAGGCATCGGCAGACCGGCATTTTGGGACAGATCTTTGATCATCACGAAGAATTCAGGCGCAGTGCGCTCATCCACCTCCTGGGCGCGATAGGCCCTCAAGACCATTTTGTCCGAGTTCCAGTAGGAGAAGAAGTTCATACCTGCGGCAACGAGGAACGCGATCATCATGCCGCCTTTGCCGCCGATGAGAAACCCGATGCCCATGAACAAGGCCGTCATGAACGCCAACAACATGGCTGTACGCATCAAGTTCATCTAAAACGCTCCTTCCAGATATGAAATTGCTTATCAAAGATCAGCACAGCGTATAATCTGGTTACTGAGATACGTTTTTCAATGACTCCATGGACCAGAAGACATGCACGATGCCGACAACGACAACACGGGTGAAAACCCTAGGAAAATCTCGCCAGCAGCACAACGTGCGCTTGATGAGGCTGAAGCACGACGCTTGAAGGCGAAAGAACTGGAACTGCCACCAGAAACCGGTGGGCGAGGCGGCGCAGAGCCAGTCCGTTTCGGGGACTACGAAATAAAGGGGCGCGCTATCGACTTTTGATTAAGAGCGCATTTCGGCCAGAGTAAAGAAACTACCCTGGCCACTTAACGTACGCTCTTCATCATCTTTGTTCAAGCAAGCGGCAAACCGCCTCGAGTTGTTCGAGGGTCCGGTAGTTGATCCGGATGTTGCCGCTGCTGCCTTTGTGGGTGATCTTTACATCAAGCCCCAGCGCGTCGCTCAAAGTGCGCTCCAACGCCACGGTGTCAGAGTCTTTTTCATTTTCCGCTTTGCGACTTTGCGTCGGGTCGAGTTGTTGTTTGATGTCGGCCTGAGCAATCCGTTCCGCATCACGTACAGAGAGCCCCTTAGCGACGATCGTCTTTGCCAATTGAACCGGATCTGACGTTGATACCAGAGCGCGGGCGTGACCCGCCGACAAAGAACCTTCTGCGAGCATATCTCTGACAGGCTCCGGAAGCTTGAGTAGCCTCAGACTGTTAGCAACGTGGCTCCGGCTCTTGCCTATGATTTCGCCAAGATCGTTCTGGGTATAGCCATGTTCGGCGATAAGCTGATCATAACCCAGAGCCTCTTCGAGGGGGTTGAGGTCTGAGCGCTGAACGTTTTCAACGATTGCAAGTTCGAGCGCGGTCCGATCGTCGACATCGCGGACGATAACAGGTATCTCTGCGAAGCCTGCCAGTTGCGCCGCACGCCAGCGCCTTTCACCGGCAATGATTTCAAAGCGATTGTCTGCCACGGTACGAACGACAACCGGCTGAACGATCCCGTGCTGGCGGATTGACGATGCCAAATCCTGCAGCTCATTTTCATCGAAGTGACGGCGAGGGTTGCGAGGGCTTCTAGCGACAAACTCGATTGGCACTGTACGGTCGGCGTTGACCGTCCGCTGAGGTTCACCAACAGGAAGGGGTTGATCCATCTCGCCGATCAACGCCGCGAGGCCACGCCCGAGCCGGCGCTTCGATAGATCATCGCTCATGAGATACTCCACACATTAACTAGGGTCGATTTCATCTGGCAAAGAGGTGACGCAAGGCACTTATGCCGCCTTGCGTAAACGCTCGCGCTGAATAACTTCAGAGGCCAGCTGCAGATAGGCCTGGCTGCCAGCGCATTTCAAATCGTACAAAATGGCCGGTTTCCCATAAGAGGGTGCTTCAGACACTCTAACGTTTCGCGGTATAAGTGTATGATAGACTTTCTCGCCGAGATGGGTCCTTACGTCACTCACCACCTGCTGAGCCAGATTGTTCCTAGAGTCGAACATCGTCAACACGATGCCTTGAATATCAAGGGCTGGATTGACGGTGCTCTTTATCTGGCTGACGGTATCGAGCAACTGGCTTAATCCCTCAAGAGCGAAGAATTCGCACTGGAGAGGAACCAGGACAGAGTGCGCTGCCGCCATCGCGTTCATCGTCAGCAGGTTGAAGGATGGGGGGCAGTCCACCAATACATATGAGTATGCGCGGGCGTCAGCGGTTTCGAGAGCCTTTTTCAGCAGGAAAACGCGGTTTGTCGCGTTCGCCACCTCCATCTCGAATCCAAGAAGATCCATTGTCGATGGAACAATATCGAGATTTGGGACCGCGGTTGGGACCGCCGTTTCAGAAACCGAATTCGTGCCGATCAGCAGGTCGTAGGAAGAAAACTTGCGCTCACGCCTATCAATTCCCAGTCCCGTGCTCGCATTTCCTTGCGGATCAAGATCAATAACGAGAACTTTCTCGCCTATCGCAGCAAGGGCGGTGGCCAGATTTATGGCAGTCGTCGTTTTACCGACACCGCCTTTTTGATTAGCGATCGTTATTATTCGGTTCTTTTCCAACATTGAACGGCACCTGACTTGGTCAATCAGCACGTCGATGCAAATTGCTGATCTCCAGAACAACGGAGTTTGCGTCGATGCTGCTTTGGTGTTTTATCAGATCAAACTGCCAACGACCACGAGCTTTTTCCAACTCGGCTTCATAATCCCTGCCTTTGTTGAGCAGCGCACGCAATTTTTCGTTCTCAGCCGCCCAGGGATGGACATATCCGAGCAGATTGTCGAGATCTGCGAGCGCTCGAGCCGAGATGGCATCAACCGTACCGACGGTTTCTGGTGCCGTTTCAATTCGGACCGGATGGATACTGCCTCTCGCCCCTGTCTCAGCCAAAGCGAGGCGTAAGAAACCAGCCTTCTTATGGTTACTCTCAACCAGATTGACCCAGCCGTCTCCTGTCTCAGCGAGAAGAATTGCGGTTATGACTCCTGGAAATCCGCCGCCGCTGCCAAGATCGGCCCAGCGAATTGGCTCTGGGAGGAGCTGATGGATTTGCATACTGTCAGCGATGTGGCGCGTCCAAATATCCTGAAGCGTGGAAGGCGCCGCGAGATTCGTAACGGCATTCCATTTCTTAAATAATTCTACAAAATGCTCGAGGCGCTGTTGTGTTTCACGTGAAACACTCTGTCCGTTTATAATCATTATAGGACTCGTTAGGAGTGTGATTGCAACCGATCCTGGGCCGCGGATTTACGTATGAGGGCCAATATCAAAGAAATGGCAGCCGGGGTCATTCCGTCGACCCGTGTTGCCTGTGATATATTGGCCGGCCGTGCCTTTTGAAGCTTCTGTCTTAGTTCGGTTGACAGTCCAGAAATCGCGGAGAAATCGAAATCATCTGGAATGATACGCTGTTCATCTCTCTTTATATCGACGATGTCAGCACTCTGCCGCTGCATGTAAACGGCGTAGCTCGCTTCAATCTCCAGAATTTCCGAGACCTTTGGGGACAGCGATGCAATCTCTGGCCAAATGATCTTAAGCCTTGCTGTATCAATGTCAGGATAGGCTAGCAGCTCATAAGCGTTACGGCGTTGGCCATCTCGATTGATTTGAAGGCCGTGTTTGGCGGCTTGAGAAGGGCTAATCGATAATGCCTTTAAATAGTTTCGACCCCCATCGAGCTCTTCAAGAAGAACGGAGAACTTTTCAGAGCGAGATGTTCCAACAATTCCCAAAGACATCGCTAGTGGCGTCAGTCGGAGGTCTGCATTATCGACTCTGAGAGACAATCGATATTCAGCTCTCGACGTGAACATGCGGTAGGGTTCGCTGACGCCCTTTGAAGTCAAATCGTCAATCATGACGCCAATATAGGATTCAGTTCGGCTGAAATGAACTGCGTCAGCACCAGACGCACGCCTGGAAGCATTGATGCCCGCAACCAAGCCCTGAGCCGCGGCTTCTTCATAGCCAGTCGTGCCGTTAATTTGACCGGCGAGGAAGAGTCCAGGTATTTTCTTTACCTCGAGAGACATATGCAGTTCGCGAGGATCTACATAGTCATACTCAATCGCATAACCGGGCTGGAGGATCGTAACGTTTTCCAAACCCGGTATCGTTTTGATAAATCGTTCTTGGACAGACAGGGGGAGTGACGTTGAAATACCGTTAGGGTAAATCGTGTGGTCGTCCAGTCCTTCTGGCTCCAGAAATATCTGATGCCCGTCGCGCTCGCCAAATCTGACGATCTTATCTTCGATAGACGGGCAATAGCGTGGCCCGACGCCCTCGATCTGCCCGGAATACATTGCTGACAGATGGATATTATCCTGAATTATCTTGTGCCCAGCGGGAGTCGTTCGGGTTACCCCACACTCGATTTGCGGATTGACGATAGTATCGGTCATTAATGAAAAAGGAACAGGATCCTCGTCTGCTCCCTGCCGCTCAACCGAAAGCCAATCTATCGTCCGGCCATCCAGTCGGGCGGGCGTGCCAGTCTTCAGGCGACCCATCGCCAAGCCTGCCCTAGCAAGCGTTTCAGAAAGACCCAAGGAGGGTTTCTCGCCCATTCTTCCCGCGGGTGTCTTTTCGGAACCGATATGAATCAGGCCTCGAAGAAACGTGCCGCTTGTGAGAACAACCGCCTTGCAAGGAAACCGCTGCCCGTCCGCGAGAACGACGGCATTGACTGTGCCATCTAGCATCTCAACGTCCCATGCATCACCTTCGATGACGGTGAGATTGGGCGTTGATGCTATTTCAGACTGCATTGCTTCTCGGTAAAGACGTCTATCTGCCTGGGTACGAGGGCCGCGAACGGCGGGTCCCTTCTTCTTGTTCAGCATCCTGAACTGAATACCGCCAGCGTCGGCCATCCTGCCCATGAGGCCGTCCATCGCATCGATCTCGCGAACAAGGTGACCCTTGCCAAGACCACCGATGGCGGGGTTACACGACATCACCCCGATCGTCGCCCTGTTGTGGGTTAATAACGCTGTCTCAGCGCCGTATCGAGCCGAAACGGCCGCGGCTTCACATCCGGCGTGTCCACCGCCAATAACAACAACGTCATAGGTCATATTGTTCAATGCCTCGTCGGAAAAATCCGAATGTTTCACGTGAATCACTTCCCGATGCAGAATTCGGAAAAGATGACGCCCAGCAACTGCTCTACGTCAACACGGCCAGTAATTCGCCCAAGCGCTGTCGCAGCGAGACGAAGATATTCAGACCTGATTGCTAGATCGGTATCGGTCGAATTAAGAGCATCACTAACATAGTTCAGCGTCTCTACAAGCCTATTTTTGTGCCTGAGCCTGCCGGGCGCGAGCGTGAGGCCGGAGCCTGTTCTGTTTTCAATCTGATTTCGGATGAGGCTCTTCAGTTGCTCTAGCCCATCGCCGGTCTTGGAAGACACCCGCAGGCCGGCAACGTCGTCGCGCCCCGGTGCCAAATCTGATTTAGACCATATTGGAAAAGCTTCGGCTGACACCTTGTTAAATTGTTGCGGGGCCGAATCAAAAGCTGAGAGCTGGATCACCATATCGGCAGCGGCGGCTGTTTTCTCTGCCCGTCTCACACCCTCTTTCTCAACGACGTCATCAGTCTCTCTCAAGCCGGCGGTGTCGAAGATTGTTACAAGATAGCCACCAAGATCCAGGTCAACACTCAGGACATCACGTGTTGTGCCCGCGATATCAGTAACGATGGCGATGTCTCTACCGCTTAAGGCATTAAGGAGGCTGGACTTGCCAGAGTTCGGTGCGCCAATAAGGGCAACTTTAAAACCGTCGCGGATAATCGTAGCGTGCTCAGCTTCTCGGAGATGAGATACCAGTTCATCGCGAATTGCCCCCACTTCGACCCAAACCCGGTCTGAAATCGAGCCAGGAACATCATCTTCATCGGCAAAGTCCAGTTCTGCCTCAATGAACGCTCGACATCTCGTCAGCCTGTTAGCCCAGTCGTCATATAGCTCAGAAAGGTTACCGCTTGTCTGTTCCAGCGCCAATCGACGTTGCATCTCTGTCTCAGCTTTGAGGAGATCAGCAACTCCTTCGACCTCGACCAGGTCCATCTTTCCGTTATCATAGGCCCTTTTGGAAAACTCTCCTGCTTCCGCTGGGCGCAAACCATCCATTGAGCCAAGTTCTGCGAATACAGCGTCTACGACGGCCCGCCCGCCGTGAACATGAATCTCTACGCAATCTTCCCCCGTAAAGGATTTTGGCGCCGGGAAATTCAACACGAGAGCTTGATCGATTGGAGAATTATTTCGGTTACGAATCGTTCTCAAGGCAGCAAAACGGGGCTTAGGGAGATCGCCGCCAATCAACTGAGCCAAGGCGCTCTGCGCCTTCGCGCCGCTTAGCCTGATTACAGCCACTCCAGCGGGAAGCGAGCCGCTCGATAATGCGTAAATAGTGTCTTGCGATATTGTCATCAGATCAACTCTCACATCGCAGACGAGCGTAACGACCTTTCTGCGATAAGACCTCACACCATCAGTACAATGAAATTGGCCGCGCCCATGGGACGCGGCCTGATCACTTCTTATAAAACAGACGACTTAAGTGTTCATGGAGTCGAAGAAGTCGCCGTTGTTCTTCGTCTGCTTCAGTTTGTCGATCAGGAATTCGATGGCATCTGTAGTGCCCATCGGGGCGAGAATACGACGTAGCACGAAAATCTTCTGGAGGTCCTGGCGAGGCACAAGCAGGTCTTCCTTACGCGTGCCGGACTTGAGAATATCCATGGACGGGAAGATGCGCTTGTCTGCAACCTTGCGGTCAAGAACGATTTCCGAGTTACCCGTACCCTTGAATTCTTCGAAGATGACTTCGTCCATGCGGCTACCAGTATCGATCAGAGCGGTCGCGATAATCGTGAGCGATCCGCCTTCCTCGATATTACGCGCCGCGCCGAAGAAGCGCTTGGGGCGCTGAAGGGCATTGGCGTCAACACCACCGGTCAGAACCTTACCGGAAGAGGGAACAACCGTGTTATAGGCGCGGCCAAGACGGGTGATCGAGTCCAGCAGGATCACGACGTCACGGCCGTGTTCCACCAGACGCTTGGCCTTTTCAATGACCATTTCGGCGACCTGCACATGCCGAACAGCGGGTTCGTCGAAGGTCGAGGAAACAACCTCTCCCTTGACCGAGCGCTGCATGTCGGTGACTTCTTCCGGGCGCTCATCGATCAATAGTACGATCAGATAGCACTCTGGATGGTTCGCCGTGATGGAATGCGCAATATTCTGCAGCAGGACAGTTTTACCAGTCCGCGGCGGCGCCACGATCAGGCCGCGCTGACCTTTGCCGAGCGGTGCAACGAGATCGATCACGCGGGCCGAGAGATCCTTGGATGTCGGAACATCCAGCTCCATCTTGAAGCGGTCGTTCGGATAAAGAGGCGTCAGATTGTCGAAATGGACCTTGTGACGGATTTTTTCCGGATCATCGAAATTGATCGTGTTGACCTTGAGCAGCGCAAAATAACGCTCGCCTTCTTTGGGTCCACGGATCGGTCCCTCAACCGTATCGCCTGTCTTCAGAGAGAAGCGGCGTATCTGGGACGGCGAAATATAAATGTCGTCAGGGCCCGGGAGATAATTCGCATTCGCCGAACGCAGGAAGCCGAAACCATCCTGCAGGACCTCGACGACGCCTTCGCCGATGATCTCGATGTCCTGACTTGCCAGTACCTTGAGGATTGCAAACATGAGCTCTTGCTTGCGCATCGTGCTCGCATTTTCGACTTCCAGGGATTCGGCAAAAGTCAGCAAATCGGTAGGAGATTTGCTCTTAAGTTCCTGAAGCTTCATTTCAGCCATGAAGAGAAAGACCGTCTTTAAATATGTGTGGGGAAGGGCGTGATCGCGAATCAGCTACTGGGGAGTTCCCCGCAGACGTCTGAATAATTCACATGCCATTGAGATGAGTGACGCGAAAATAGCGATTGAACGGGAAAGCCGCAAGAGGAAAGCACCAATTCCGAGAAATTTATCGTGATAGACCTTTAAGAGAAGGGTTTCACAACCACAAGTACGACTATCGCGATCATCAGCAGGGTCGGAACCTCATTCATCAACCGCCAGTGACGGGCTGAGCGTGTGTTCTGGTCGCGGGCAAAGCGCCGTGCACTTCTGCTGAAATACACATGCGTCACCGTCATCAGCACGACGAGCCCGATTTTAGCGTGGAGCCAACCGCCAGAGAAACCGAAGGCCGACCAGGCAAGATAGAGCCCCAACACCCAGGAAATCATCATCGCAGGGTTCATGATCACCTTGATCAGGCGCTGTTCCATGACCTTGAACGTTTCAGACTTTTCAGATCCGGGCGCAGCGTCCGTGTGATAAATGAAAAGCCGGGGCAGGTAGAACAAGCCTGCCATCCAGGAAATGACCGCGATGATGTGGAGGGACTTGATCCAGAGATAGGCATCTGCGGAGTCGACATGAAGAACGACGGCCGCCAGGGCAACGAGTGCGCCTAGCGCTACCGCTGCACGCAGCCGGGTTTTGCGGCCCGCATCTGCCGACGTTTGCTTGCCTGTCGTCATACTGTTGCTCCGCGTGCCCTGACACGGGCAACGAGCCTGGCAACATTTTCCGGATCAGCCTGCGGCGTAATTCCATGGCCTAGATTGAAAATCAACGGACCTTGACCAAGCTTGTCGAGGATGGCGTCGATACCTTCCTCCAGCGCCTTGCCTCCAGCAACCATTCGCATCGGGTCGAGATTTCCCTGAACGGGGCCATCCTTCTGCAGATCTTGCGCGAAGGATAGCGGCACACTCCAGTCGAGGCCAATGGCATCTGCGGACGTCTTCTGACGATAGTCCTTGAGGAGGATGCCCGCGCCTTTGGCGAAGGCGATGATTTTAGCTCCCGGCCGTCTTGCTCTGACAGACTTGATGATACGGGCAACAGGTTTTATCGCAAAAGCCTCGAATTCGGCTTCTCCCAGGACACCCGCCCAGGAATCGAAAATCTGCACGGCATCTGCACCGGCGTCGAGTTGCTCGACAAGATAGTCGGCAGACACCTCTGCGAGAAACGCCAGAAGCTTCTCCATCGCTTCTGGTTCCTGATAGCCGAAAAGCCGGGCAGGTGCCTGATCGGGTGTCCCATGACCCGCAATCATGTAGGTCGCAACCGTCCAGGGCGCACCACAGAAACCGAGAAGTGTCGTTTTAGAAGGAAGCTCGCGACGTAGCCTGTTAACGGCCTCAAATACTGGCCGAAGGTGCGCCAATACATCGTCACGTTTAAGACTGGAAATACCCGCCACATCGATCGGGTCCATGGCTGGCCCTCTACCCTCTGTGAAGGTTACATTTCGCTTCAGTGCGTCAGGGATCACCAGGATATCGGAAAACAGGATGGCCGCATCCAGATCGAAACGGCGAATAGGCTGCAAAGTCACTTCTGTCGCGAGTTCAGGATTATAACAGAGATCAAGGAAATTTCCGGCAACCTTCCGCGTTTCCCGGTACTCCGGGAGGTAACGACCTGCCTGCCTCATGAGCCAGATCGGGGGAGGAGACAGCGCTTCTCCATTTAAAACCTTCATTACGCTTCGCTCGGACATGTCGGCCAACTTTTCTAAAAAAAGAATCTAAGAGATCTATAAGATTTTCTATTTCTTAGAGTCTGTGGGTAGCAAGGATTAAAATCTATCTGGCGGAAATGCCGCAAGCTGACCTAAGCCACGAAGATGAAAGATGTTCCAGCCGCGTTTGCCGGGTTAGTGTTGAAAACCCGTATATATCCATGAATTTCAGTTATTTAATCCCCTGTATTTTTGCGCCGTCTTGTGGATAACGGTTAGGCAGAATTTCTTAACTGTTTTTGTCCTCACAATTCACAGGGCACGCTTCACTTGCTACACCGTCCCTCCAATTGTGGACAAAAGCCAGTTTTTCCCTCAGCCTGATCCCTGGCTGGCAAAAGCGACGATGTTGTCCAGCTTTATCAACAGGGGCACGGAATTAGCGTGGAGAACCAAAAAAGTTTCTTTCATCTCCATCTGATTTCTGACTCCACGGGCGAGACTCTGATGTCAGCCGGTAGGGCTGTTTCCGCACAGTTTCATTCTGCCATGCCACTCGAGCATGTGTATCCGATGATCCGGAACCAAAAACAGCTGCAAAAGGTGATAGACAGCATCGATGAGAAGCCCGGGATCGTTCTCTATACGATTGTTGATGAACAGCTTGCCGCGTTTCTCGATCTGCGCTGTCACGCCATAGGTGTTCCCTGCGTCAACGTCCTCGAGCCTGTTATCGGCATCTTCCAGACCTATCTCGGCACGGCCTCAAGAAGGCGGGTCGGGGCGCAGCATGCCTTGAATGCGGATTACTTCGCGCGCATCGAAGCATTGAATTTCACCATGGACCATGACGACGGGCAATTCCCGGAAAGTTATGATGAGGCTGATGTCGTCATTGTGGGGATCAGCCGGACGTCCAAGACACCAACGAGTATCTATCTGGCCAACAGAGGTATCAAGACCGCCAATATCCCTGTCGTGCCGGATGTCCCACTACCTGAAAGCCTCTACAAGGCAACGAAACCGCTCATCGTCGGCCTCGTGGCAACGTCGGATCGCATTTCCCAGGTTCGTGAAAACAGGGAACTTGGAGCGACCGGCGGTTTTGATCGCGGGCAATATATTGATCGAGCAACCATCATGGAAGAGCTGAAATATGCTCGCTCGCTATGCGCCCGCAACAATTGGCCGATCATTGATGTGACGAGACGTTCCATTGAAGAGACGGCAGCAGCCATTCTTGCTCTTCGCCAGAGGACGCGTTAATCCTTCGCACCCTTGTTCGGAGACCATGGTTGATGAGACCGGAACTGATACTTGCGTCGTCCAGTGCGTCGCGCCAGATGCTGATGCGCAATGCGGGCCTGGAATTTTCTGTCGAGCCAGCAGAGATCGATGAACGCGCGATCGACGCAAAACTCGAGAAAGACGGTGCTTCGCCGCAAGAGATTGCCGGCGAGCTGGCGAAAGCGAAGGCTGCAGCTGTCAGTCTCCTCAAGCCAGACGCATTCATTATAGGATGCGACCAGACGATGTCGCTAGGTTCACGCATCTATCACAAGCCTAAAGATATGAGCGAGGCGCACGCACACCTTATGTCGCTCGGGGGCAAGACGCACCGCCTGAATTGTGGAGCAGCGATTGCCAGAAATGGCGAAATTCTGTGGGATGTAGTGACGATTGCGGACATGACCGTAAGGGAACTGACGGACGACTTCGTCGCACGTCATCTCGAAAAAGTAGGGACGAAGGTCCTTTCAAGCGTTGGTGCCTACCAGCTCGAAGGCGAGGGAATTCAGCTTTTCACTGACATCAAGGGTGACTATTTCACCATTCTAGGGCTGCCGCTTTTGCCAATGTTAACGAAAATGCGCGAATTGGGTATCGTCGATGCCTGATTCACGTGAAACATTAACCATCAAGGCGTTCGTTACCGGCTATCCTGTCAAACATTCGCGTTCGCCACTTATTCACGGTCATTGGCTCAGCCATTTCAAAATAGACGGTTCTTACGAAGCGGTCGCAATCGAACCCGCTTCCTTGCCTGATTTCATGAACGGCCTGCGGTCTGGCACCAATGGTTACGTGGGTGGCAATGTCACGATACCCCATAAGGAATCCGCCTATCGACTGGCGGATCGTCCTGATGATCTGGCTCAGGAACTCGGCGCTGTTAACACGCTTTGGGTAGAAGACGGACAGATCCACGCAACAAATACAGATGGCTTTGGCTTCCTTGCCAATCTGGATGCATGCCATCAGGGATGGGACCGCACAGATAAGGCGGTCATATTCGGCGCAGGGGGCGCAAGCCGTGCTGTGGTGCAAGCACTACGAAATCGCGGCGTGCGTGAAATCCATGTGCTTAATCGGACTGTCTCAAAAGCGCAGGAGCTTCGTGACCGCTTTGGAAGCAATATCTTTGCGCACTCGGTGGCTGCACTCGGCGAAGTCTCCGCAGGAGCGGGATTGTTCGTCAATACGACATCCCTGGGCATGGATGGAAGCGAAGCGCCTTTCATTGATTTCTCGAAGCTCGCTTCCGGTGCGGTGGTCACTGATATTGTCTATGTACCGCTGAAAACGCCCATTCTGAAAATGGCAAAGGAACAGGGGTTTTCGACTGTAGACGGTTTGGGAATGCTCCTTCATCAGGCCAGACCCGGGTTCGAGAAATGGTTTGGTAAAAAACCTGATGTTGATGAAGAACTGAGAAGTCTCATCATCGCCGATATGGACGTTCACGCATGATCACCATCGGCCTCACCGGATCGATCGGAATGGGTAAGTCGACGACTTCAAAGCTTTTCGAAGATGAAGGCGTGGCCGTTTGCGATTCAGATGCTGTCGTCCACCAACTTTATATGGATGAAGCCGTTCAGCCGATTGAGAAGGCTTTTCCGGGGGTCGTCGAGAACGGCGAAGTAAACAGGAAAATACTCGGCGATCTTTTGCGCGAGAATCCGGCTAATTTTAAAGTCCTTGAAGAGATCGTGCATCCGCTGGTTCGCAAGCGGCAAGCGGCCTTTCTTCAGGCCTCCCGTGCAGCAGGATTCGATTTTGCGTTGCTGGACATTCCACTCCTGTTTGAGACTGGCGCTGAAAACCGCGTGGACGTCGTCGTCGTCGTCACATGTGCACCGGAGATACAGAAGCAGCGCGTGATGGATCGGCCGGGAATGACAGAAGAAAAACTTCAGATGATCCTTGCACGTCAGATGCCAGACGAGGAAAAAAGAAGACGCGCGGATTACATAATAGATACGAGCAACGGAATTGCGGATGCACGAGTGCAGGTTAAGGCAATTCTCGACAAGCTGAAATCCGACCGTGGAAGTGAGACTTAAAATGCGCGAAATCATATTCGATACGGAAACCACGGGCCTTGAGTCGAAGTTTGACCGCATCATCGAAATTGGTGGGATTGAACTCCTCAATCATTTTCCAACGGGTAGAACCATCCATCTCTACATCAATCCGGCAGACCGCAAGGTCCATCCTGACGCCCTTGCAGTGCACGGCATTACCGACGAATTTTTGCAGGACAAGCCGAAATTCGAAGAGGTTGTTCAGGAAATCCGCGATTTCTTCGAGGGTGCTCGCTGGGTGGCTCATAATGCCACCTTCGATATGGGCTTCATCAATGCCGAATTTGCGCGGTTGGGAATAGAGCCAGTGTCGCCCGAGCTGGTGACCGATACCTTGTCCATGGCGCGCCGGAAACATCCGATGGGGCCCAATTCATTGGACGCCCTCTGCCGACGCTATGGCATAGACAATTCACACCGTGCCAAGCACGGCGCGTTGCTCGACTCCGAACTCCTGGCTGAAGTCTATATCGAAATGATCGGTGGGCGTCAGACCGCGCTTGGTTTTGGCGGCGCCGTCAAGTCCAAGGTGACCGAGGTGGTGGACGACGTTCCTATGGAAGCACTTGTAAGAACTCGGCCTTTGCCGCCGAGACTTGATCCGGCAACGGTCGCCGCGCATGAGAAGCTTGTGCAGGCCATGGGTGAGAAGGCGATCTGGAACAAATACCTTCAGTGAGATCAAACAAAAAACCCGGGTGCTGGACCCGGGTTTTCTTTTTAAGACTCTACTGCAATCAGTTCGGAACGGCCTGAACCTTGGCGCGGGCCTGTTCTTCGGCAACACGCTGCGCGAACATCTGCGAGAAATCGATAGGATCGATCATCAATGGCGGGAAGCCACCGTTGCGTGTCACGTCAGCAATGATCTGGCGCGCAAATGGGAAGAGCAGGCGAGGGCACTCGATAAACAGAACCGGCAACATGTGCTCCTGCGGGAAACCGGTGATGCGGAATACGCCGCCATAAACCAGCTCGGCAACGAAGAGAACCTTGTCGCCATCCTTTGCCTCGGCATTCAGTGTCAGCACGACGTCGAAGTCAGAACCTGAAATCGGGTTCGCGTTGACATTCACGTTGATGTTGATGGCAGGTGCACCATCACGTGCCTGAAGCGACCGCGGAGCCCCTGGATTTTCAAACGACAAATCCTTCGTGTACTGGGTCAGTATGTTGAGGGAAGGATTTGCCCCTTCCTGCGCACCATTTTCAGATGTCATGATATGTCCTCGCGGATTGAATAATTGGAAGCCCGTCTATCACCTAGGCAAGGGGCTTACAACCCTTTGAACTGTTGGGCCGTTACGGTTTGGGCAGGTCGCGATCATCTCTGGAGGGCGACCAGGGCGATGAATTTGGGCCGTCGCGACGAAAGTCCTCTTCGTCGAGGTCCACGACCTTGCCCGGGCCTGCGCCCTGCGGTCCTGAGCGGAAATTCGACGACTTGAAGGATGTCGCAACGACGATCCGCGGGCCCATTGCTTTCCAGATCAAAGCCCTGAAGGCCGGAACAAGCAGGAGAAGCCCGAGGATATCCGTGATGAAGCCGGGCAGGAAAAGAAGTATACCGGCCACGACACGCAGTCCGCCGCTAATCATTGCGGCAGCGGGTTCCGCGCCTGTCTTGCTGGCGTTCTGAAGATCGCGGACCATTCCAAGACCACCTGAACGGAGAATGAGAAGCCCGATAAAAGACGTCAGCAGGATAAGCCCCAATGTCAGCCACAAGCCCAGAGCCTTGCCGACAATGATGAAGCCGGCAATTTCCAGTATTGGCATCAAAAGAGCGATGACCGGGACAAAAGAAAAACGCATAAATCCTGCCTTTTGGTATTGGAGCTCAACAGCCTTGCGATGGCTTATTCGCTGATACTACAACCTATCGAAAAAACTCACACCGAACCACATCCGCTGCTCCTCGCGGAAAATTCGGTGCCTCGGCAAAAATCATATTGCCAAAATCCATGCTTAGGAAACCGGCAATTGAATCTGCCTGTTTGAATGATGGGCAGATGCAGACTATATGATGTGTAGAAAATTGGATTTAAATGGCGGTTTCGGTAAAAGATGGGCTCAAGCGACTTTATAACATTGTTTTTTCTAGTGGCTGCGGTGCTGATTTTTCTTCAGCTACGTAGCGTCCTTGGCCGTCGTACAGGCAATGAAAAGCCGCCAATGGATCCCTATAGCCCGCGCGATGCTGCCAAATCACTCTCTGACGATAACAAGGTTGTGACCTTGCCGAAAAAGGGAGAAGGCGACGAAGAGAACCGATTTGCCGAAATCGATGCCGTCGCTCCTGCCGGTTCGCCGCTGAATGATTCGCTTCGGGAGCTGTCAAAGACGGACCCTTCCTTCCGCCCGAAGGAATTCTTGAACGGCGCCCGTATGGCTTACGAGATGATCGTGATGGCTTTTGCGGATGGCGATCGCAAGGCGCTTAAAAATCTGCTTTCAAAAGAGGTTTATGATGGCTTCAATGCCGCGATTACTGACCGGGAGAGCCGTGGCGAAGTCGTGAAGTCCACCTTCGTCGGCATTGAAAAGATCGACATCACCAATGCCAGCATCCGTGATGCGGAAGAGCAGATCACCTTGAGGATCGTCAGCCAGCTGATTTCCGCCACCTATGACAAGGACGGAAAGCTGATCGATGGCGATGCCGAAAATGTTTCCGAAGTCGATGACATCTGGACGTTCTCGCGCGACATCCGTTCGCGTGATCCGAACTGGAAGCTGATCGCGACCGAATCCGAACAATGACAGGCGTCGATCCGGAATTCCGATTGGAGGAAGTGCCTTTTGCCGCCCTGCCGGGTTGGCAACAGGACGACCCTGCAGATCTGTTTCCGGCATTAAGCGCCATTCTGCAACATTTGCGCAGGGGTAAGCCCTACCGAACGGGAAAGTTGGGTCTTACTGCGTCTGACCTGCTGCCACTCCTGGAACAGGCGGAATCCGTCGATACCTCGGACCCTGCCGCTTCTCGCAAATTCTTCGAAGAGCAGTGCCTGCCCTTCAAGATTTCCTTGTCATCAGGCAATGCGGGTTTCGTTACCGCGTTTTACGAACCGGAACTGGAAGTATCCCACACGCCGGATGATGTCTGGAAATACCCTATATATCGTCGGCCTGACGATCTCATCGACCTCGATGAAAGCAATCGGCCTGACTGCATGGATCCATACTATGCTTTCGGGCTGGAGCGGGAAGGCGAGATTTCGCCTTATCCAGACAGGGGCGAGATTGATCGCGGCTATCTGGATGGCCGCGGGCTTGAAATTGCCTGGGCAAAGTCGAAGGTTGATCTGTTTTTCGTCCACGTACAGGGCGCAGCGCGATTGAGATATGCTGATGGGACGATCAAGCGTATTACCTATTCGGCAAAGGCAGGCCATCCATTTTCCCCGATCGGTCGCCTCTTGCTTGATAGGGGTGAACTGGATCCCGCTACCGTTTCAATGCAGACCATCCGTCAATGGCTACGCGATCATCCCGAGCAGGTGGATGAGGTTCTCTGGCACAACAGGTCTTACATTTTCTTTCGCGAAGCTGATGTGGAAAGTCTCGATCTTGGGCCGATTGCTGCCGCCAAGGTGCCTTTGGTCGCAGGGCGTTCTCTTGCCGTAGACAGGCTTATTCATACATTCGGTTTTCCGTTTTACATCGCCTCGCAAAGCCTTACGCATCTGGATGAGGGGCGATCCTTTGCGCGATTGATGCTGGCACTCGATACGGGCTCCGCCATCGTCGGGCCAGCCCGCGGTGACATTTTCACCGGGTCAGGGGATCTCGCGGGAGAGCTTGCCGGCACCGTGCGCAATGCGGCGGATTTCTATATACTGATCCCCCGTGGGGCGGCGGAAAGGTTTCGGTAATGAAGGGCGGCCGCAAACTCGGCAAGGACGAACGCATCTTGTGGGGAAAGGTCGCCAGGACGACGAGGCTTGTCTCCGGGCGCGTTGAAGACTTGCTGGAATTTGAGGCCCTTGAAGCCGAAGCCCAGCCGGTGGCTGAACAAAAAACCGTAAAGACGATTCCGCCGTTTCCTCAAATGATCGTCGAGACGGTGCCCCAACTTACGGCAACCGAGGCCGATCGAAAACGCATCCATAGCCCCATGGAAAAACCGGTCAAACGCAAGTTGACCCGTGGCAGGCTTTCGCTTGAGGCGCGCATCGATCTGCACGGAATGTTCCAGAGCGAGGCTCACGCCGTTCTTCTGGATTTTCTCGTCCGAGCCCACGAACGCGGCCTGAGACATGTCCTCGTCATTACCGGCAAGGGACGCTCCCTCGGCAGTGACGGCGCGTTGAAGAGGGCGGTGCCCATGTGGTTTTCCAAACCGGAGTACCGTTACCTCATATCGTCCTATGAGGACGCCTCCATGAACCATGGCGGCGATGGCGCGCTCTATGTTCGCCTCGCGCGGCGCCGGGGAGATACCTCGTGACGCCTTTCTCGGAAGCCGTGCGGGTTCTTCGCGAGAAAAAAGGGGTCACTCAACGGCAGATGGCCTTGGCCATCGGTGTTTCGCCGGCCTATCTTTCGGCGCTGGAACATGGAAAGCGAGGCACGCCGAGCTTTGATCTTCTGCAGCGCATAGCCGGATATTTCAACATTATCTGGGACGAGGCCGATGAATTGTTTTCGCTGGCGGGCGTTTCCAATCCCCGCGTTGTCATCGATACCGCCGGATTGCCAAAGGAATATACAGCCCTCGCCAACGGATTGGCACGGGATATTCGCAAGCTGCCACCAAGTGTGATAGATGAATTGGCAGCCGTGCTGCAAAAAAGCCGTTCTTGCGACTGAAACCCTCGCTATCCCCTGCTTTGTGCAGGGTTTTGGCGCTTGTGGACTTTGGTTATCGAGGCGGAATTTCTATAGTCACACGTCAGATTGAAAGTGATTCGCTGTCGCGCCGTGTCATTGGCACGCGCTGCGGCAGACACAGTTGGAAAGAGTGCTTATGACTGAAACATCGTCGAGCGAAAACGCAGCCAGTGCAGCTTATGGAGCCGATTCCATCAAGGTCCTGAAGGGCCTTGATGCTGTGCGCAAGCGCCCAGGCATGTATATCGGCGATACCGACGATGGTTCCGGTCTTCACCACATGGTCTACGAAGTCGTCGATAACGCCATTGACGAAGCACTCGCCGGTCACGCCGATCTGGTGACCGTTACGCTGAATGCAGATGGCTCAGTGACTGTTACGGATAACGGCCGTGGTATTCCCACCGACATACATACGGGCGAGGGCGTTTCCGCCGCCGAAGTCATCATGACGCAACTGCACGCTGGCGGAAAGTTCGACCAGAACTCCTACAAGGTTTCCGGCGGCCTCCACGGCGTTGGCGTTTCTGTTGTCAATGCCTTGTCTGTGTGGCTGAAGCTGCGCATCCGGCGCAACGGCAAGGTCCATGAAATCACCTTCACCCACGGCGTGGCCGATGGCCCGCTGAAGATTGTCGGGGAGTACGAAGGTCGTTCAGGCACTGAAGTCACCTTCCTTGCCAGCTCCGACACCTTCACCATGACGGAATATAATTACGCCACGCTCGAGCACCGCCTGCGCGAACTGGCCTTCCTCAATTCCGGCGTGCGCATTCTTCTGACAGACAAGCGCCATTCCGACATAAAGCAGGAAGAGATGACCTATGACGGCGGGCTTGAAGCCTTCGTTCGTTATCTCGACCGTGCCAAGAAGCCGCTGGTCGACAAGCCGGTTGCCATCAGGGGCGAAAAGGACGGTATCACCGTCGAGGTCGCCATGTGGTGGAATGACAGCTACCACGAAAACGTCCTGTGCTTTACCAACAACATTCCCCAGCGCGATGGCGGCACGCATATGGCCGGTTTCCGTGGGGCACTGACACGTCAGGTGACGTCCTATGCGGACAGTTCCGGCATCACCAAAAAGGAAAAGGTCTCCCTTCAGGGTGAAGACTGCCGCGAAGGTTTGACGGCCGTATTGTCGGTGAAGGTCCCAGATCCGAAGTTTTCGTCGCAGACGAAGGACAAGCTCGTATCGTCGGAAGTCAGACCAGCGGTCGAAAACCTCGTGAATGAAGCACTCAGCACCTGGTTCGAAGAGCATCCGGCAGAAGCAAAGGTGCTTGTGGGGAAGGTCGTTGAAGCGGCGATTGCCCGTGAAGCCGCCCGGAAGGCGCGTGAACTGACGCGTCGCAAGGGTGCGCTCGATATCGCCTCGCTGCCCGGCAAGCTGGCCGATTGCTCGGAGCGCGACCCTGCGAAGTCCGAAGTCTTCCTCGTCGAGGGTGACTCTGCCGGTGGTTCCGCCAAGCAGGGCCGTTCGCGTGAAACGCAGGCTATTCTTCCTTTGCGCGGCAAGATCCTGAACGTCGAACGCGCCCGTTTCGACAAGATGCTGTCCAGCCAGGAAATCGGCACGCTGATTACCGCTCTCGGCACATCCATCGGCAAGGATGAATTCAACGCCGACAAGCTACGCTACCACAAGATCATCATCATGACCGATGCTG
Organism: Rhizobium sp. Leaf311; assembly: GCF_001423445.1. Lineage (NCBI taxonomy): Bacteria > Pseudomonadati > Pseudomonadota > Alphaproteobacteria > Hyphomicrobiales > Rhizobiaceae > Rhizobium > Rhizobium sp. Leaf311. The sequence continues at coordinate 143,490 of NZ_LMNZ01000018.1, forward strand.
ACGTCGACGGCGCGCATATTCGCACGCTGCTTTTGACTTTCTTCTTCCGTCAGATGCCGGAGCTTATCGAGCGCGGCCATCTCTATATCGCCCAGCCACCGCTCTATAAGGTCACACGTGGCAAGTCCGTACAGTATCTGAAAGACGAGAAGGCTCTGGAAGAATATCTGATTTCGATGGGTATCGAGGAAGCGTCGCTGACCGTCGGTTCGGGTGAAGTGCGCGTAGGCGAGGACCTCCGCGAAGTCATTCTGGATGCCGTCAGGATGCGGACGCTCATCGAAAGCCTCCATTCGCGTTACAGCCGTTCGATTGTCGAACAGGCTGCAATCGCTGGTGCTCTCAACCCGGAACTTTCAGCTGATGCCAGCAAGGCGGAAGCCACAGTGGCGGAAGTCGCGCGTCGTCTGGACATGATCGCAGAAGAAACGGAACGTGGCTGGACCGGTGAAGTCCTTGGCGATGGCGGGTTGAGATTCTGGCGCATGGTGCGGGGCGTCAAGGAAGTATCGACATTGGATATGGGACTGCTTGGCTCCGCGGACGCCCGCCATATCGACCAGCTGGCTTCCCGCATGGCTGAAATATACGCGACACCGCCTGTCCTGCAGCGCAAGGACGGAAGCCAGACAATCTCCGGACCGCGCGCACTTCTCGATTCCATTTTTGCTGCAGGGCGCAAGGGTCTTTCCATGCAGCGCTACAAGGGTCTCGGCGAGATGAACGCGGAACAGTTGTGGGAGACGACTCTGGACGCCAACGTCCGTTCGTTGCTGCAAGTCAAGATTCCTGACGCGACTGATGCGGACGGATTGTTCGCTCGTCTCATGGGCGACGAAGTAGAGCCACGCAGGGATTTCATCCAGGAAAATGCTTTGAGCGTTGCAAACCTCGATATCTGATATTTCTCTGTGGATCTCCGTCAGGGCGATTCACGTGAAACAGAAAATTAACAAAAGGCCCGACGGATGCTCTGTCGGGCCTTTGTTTTTGGAATGCAGAATTAAGAGTGGCTCGGTGCTAGCCTCCTCAACTAGTCTGCCTTTCCTGTGAAACTTCCTTCAAATGCAACGTCAGTCAGTGGCAACCGCTTGCTGGGTGTCTCACGTTCGGCGAGATTTTCCGGCAGCGTGCTTTTGTCCGTCAGTGTGCCGATCGCCACTGCGGCTTCCACAACATAGCCTTCTGGCACGTTCAGCGTCTCCACGATCTTGTCGGTAAAGATGCCGGCCATTCCGTGCGCGTGATAGCCGAGAAGATGTGCCTGCATGGCGAGCGAGAACCAGGCTGCGCCAGCATCAAATGAATGGGTAGCCGCGGGCTTCTTCTCTCCGTCACGGGAGATGCTGTAGCTGCGAGAGATGATGAACAACAGGACGGAAGCGTTCTTCGCCCAGACCCGATTGCCTTCCATGAGCAGCTCGGAAAACGTGTCCCACTGTGCGCTGCCCTTATGGGCATAGACGAAGCGCCATGGCTGAAGATTGGAAGCCGATGGCGCCCAGTGTGCCGCATCCAGAATGGTCAGAAGATGTTCTTTTGGCATATTCGCGCCATCAAAAGCGCGTGGTGACCATCGATCCAGAAAAAGGGGATCAACCGGATATTCGGACTGGCGGGTATTGCTGTGGGTCATATTGTTTCCTCGACAAACTGGAACACCAACTTTGGCTCATATCGGTAAAACCTCATAGGAGATTTCGATAACAACGTGTCAAGCGCGTGGCTGGTGCCAGAAGAATTTACGCATTCGCCAGATGAGGACGCGAGGGGTGACAAGGATAAATAGTTCGTTCATATATGCATAATCCGTTCAGCAATTGGGAGTGATATTATGAAGTTGATGCGTGTTGGCCAGCCGGGCCAGGAAAAGCCCGCCATTCTGGACGCAGATGGACATATCCGCGATCTTTCGGCTCATGTGAAAGACATTGGTGGCGAAGCCATTTCTCCAGAGGGGCTGGAAAAGATCGCACGGATTGACCTCGCGTCGCTTCCCATTCTTTCTGACGACCGCATAGGCGCCTGCGTTGCAGGTACGGGAAAGTTCATCTGCATCGGCCTGAATTATTCCGACCATGCGGCAGAGACAGGCGCGAAGGTACCACCAGAACCCGTTATCTTCATGAAGGCGACATCTGCAATCGTCGGCCCTAATGATGACGTCATCATTCCCCGCGGCTCCGAAAAGACAGATTGGGAAGTCGAGCTTGGCGTTGTCATCGGCAAGACTGCCAAATATGTGTCAGAAGCCGATGCTCTCGACTATGTTGCCGGCTATTGCGTCTCCCACGATGTTTCCGAACGCGCCTTCCAGTCCGAACGTCAGGGACAGTGGACCAAAGGGAAATCCTGCGATACCTTCGGTCCGATCGGCCCTTGGCTCGTCACGAAGGATGAAGTCGCCGATCCTCAAAATCTAGGCATGTGGCTCAAGGTCAATGGCGAGACGATGCAGAACGGTTCGAGCCAGACGATGGTCTATGGCGTCGCAAATGTTGTGTCCTATCTCAGCCAGTTCATGTCGCTGCACCCGGGTGACGTCATTTCCACCGGCACCCCTCCCGGCGTCGGCCTCGGCATGAAGCCGCCGCGCTTCCTGAAGGCAGGCGATGTCGTGGAACTTGGTATCGAAGGTCTCGGCACCCAAAAGCAGACCTTTGTCGCCGACATCTAGGTAAAACACCTCATCTTTGATGAGTTTGATATGACAAGCGCCTGCGGAAAAACCGCTGGCGCTTGTTGCATTTTGTGCAGCTGCGAAAAGGTGCTATCCTGTCAAAAAGACTGCGATCAACGACGGGAGGCGTTCATTCGTGTTTTATCACCTCTATGAAATGAACCACGCGGCCATGGCACCGCTGAGAGCCAGCGCTGAACTCATGCGTCAGGCCTGCAACAATTCAATGAACCCTTTGTCCAACACTGCTTTCGGGCGCAGCCTGGATGCCGGTTTTGAGGTTTTCGAGCGGCTGACGCGACGCTACGGAAAGCCGACCTTCGGTCTGTCTTCCACCACGGTAGACGAGCGTTCAGTTGCCGTTGAAGAAGAAATCACCTTCTCCAAACCCTTCTGTAACCTCGTTCACTTCAAGCGGGATTTGCCTGCGAGCAGAAAAGCAGATCCCAAGATCCTGCTGGTTGCGCCCATGTCGGGCCATTATGCGACGCTGCTGCGCGGAACAGTCGAAGCGCTTCTGCCTTCGGCCGATATCTACATCACCGATTGGGCGGATGCGCGTGTCGTGCCCGTGACTGAAGGTGGTTTCGATCTCGATGACTATATCACCTACATCATCGACATCCTGCACCACATGGGTGAGGGCGTGCATGTGGTCGCTGTCTGCCAGCCATCAGTCCCCGTTCTGGCGGCAGTTTCGTTGATGGAAGCGAATGGCGATACATTTGCGCCGGCCTCCATGACACTCATGGGTGGCCCCATCGATACGCGTATCAATCCCACTGCGGTGAACGAACTCGCCAAGGGGAAATCCATCGACTGGTTTCGAGACAATGTCGTCATGCAGGTGCCGTGGCCACAACCGGGATTTGGTCGCAACGTCTATCCCGGCTTCCTGCAATTGTCGGGTTTCATGTCCATGAATCTCGACCGGCACATGACAGCGCATAAGGACTTCTATCTCAATCTCGTCAAGAATGATGGGGACTCGGCAGAGAAGCATCGCGAGTTCTATGACGAATATCTCGCCGTCATGGATCTTACGGCGGAGTTTTATCTGCAGACAGTGGAAAGGGTCTTTATCGAACATGCCTTGCCCAAGGGCACGATGAGTCACCGGGGAGTACCGGTCGATCCTGCATCCATCACGCGCGTGGCGTTGTTGACGGTAGAGGGAGAGAACGACGATATCTCCGGTCTGGGTCAAACGAAGGCCGCCCACGACCTCTGTAGGAATATTCCGGCTGACAAGCGGGATCATTACATGCAGCCGGACGTGGGACACTATGGCGTTTTCAACGGCTCCCGTTTCCGGCGAGACATTGTCCCCAGAATGCTCGCCTTCATGCACAAACATGGCCATGCGCATTGATGGCGGGCCGATAGCTTTTTCAGCGCCGAATCGCTATGAAAGGGCATGTTCTCCCTGCTTCGAAAATCCTTGAGACCGTCTTCATCCGGCAAAGCACCGCCCGCTCAACGCATGGTGGATGTCGGAAATCTAAGCGTACCCATCACTATCAAGGAAAATCAGCGCGCCACACGCATAACGCTTCGCATCGAACCGGGCGGCAAGGCGCTGAAAATGACAATTCCATATGGTTTGCATCACCGCGAGGTCGATGATTTCCTGGAACGCCATAATGGCTGGCTAAAGGCCAAGCTCTCGAAGTTTTCGCAGGAAGAGAGCAGTATCAGGGATGGCGGAACGATCGCCATTCGCGGCGTTGCTCACCGGATCGAACATACCGGCACATTGCGCGGTGTTACGCAGCTGGCGAGAAATGCAGAGGGGGAGGCAGTCCTAAGGGTCAGTGGCGCGCCGGAACACATGGGTCGCCGCATCGCTACCTTTCTCAAGAAAGAAGCCCGCGCCGACCTGGAAAGATTGGTTGCCCTCCATGCCGGAGCCATTGGTAAGCCGGTACGCTCCATTTCCATGAAGGATACCCGCAGCCGCTGGGGATCCTGCTCCCATGACGGCAATCTGAGTTTTTCCTGGAGGATCGTCATGGCACCGGAAAGTGTCATCGACTATCTGGCAGCGCATGAGGTCGCGCATCTGAAAGAAATGAACCACGGCCCCAAATTCTGGGCACTCTGCAACAGGCTGTGTCCGGATATGGAAGCGTCGAAAGCCTGGTTGAAACGGCACGGGTCGCAGCTCCACGCCATCGATTTCGGTTGAGTTGCTGCAGAAACGGTTTGGATTCACGTGAAACATCACCGCTCTTTGTTTCCCCGTATTGATAGGGCTCGACTCACGGGCTGTTTCGTGGCACCTCCAAAGCCATGAAACCGGATATCAAGATTTGCGGATTGAAGTCGGCGGACGCGATCGAGCGCGCTGTAAGACGGGGCGCCAGCCACTTAGGCTTCATCTTTTTTGAGAAGAGCCCGCGCAATATCGAGCCCGATGTTGCGGGCCAGTTGGCAGATGCCGTGCGCGGTAGCGTCAAGATCGTTGCCGTTACTGTCGATGCGGATAATGACGAGCTCGATGAGATCATCGACCTTTTGAAACCGGACATGCTGCAATTGCATGGGAGCGAAAGCCCGGAGCGGGTGCTGAACGTCAAGGCCGTCTATGGACTGCCTGTCATAAAAGCGTTTTCCATCCGCGATGGCGATGATCTCGCCAAAATTGATCCCTATATAGGAATTGCCGACAAGTTTCTTTTCGATGCCAAGCCACCCGCAGGTTCGGACCTGCCAGGCGGCAACGGCGTGTCGTTCGACTGGACCTTGTTGCGCTCTCTTGACGAAGGCGTCGATTACATGCTTTCCGGGGGATTGAACAAAAATAACGTCGCTGAAGCCCTGGAAGTGACCGGGGCTCTGGGAATAGATGCATCTTCCGGTGTCGAAAGCGCGCCGGGTGTCAAGGATCTTGCCATGATCGACGCATTTTTCGATGCGATCAGATCGGCCAGGCCGCAGGGAGTTTGAGAGTGAACGAGACGCCGAAACCCAACTCTTTCCGCGCCGGTCCCGATGAGGACGGCAGATTTGGTATCTATGGAGGCCGCTTTGTGGCCGAAACCTTGATGCCGCTCATTCTCGAGCTTCAGACCCAGTGGGACAAGGCCAAGACGGACCCGGAATTTCAGGCCGAGCTTTCCCATCTCAACACCCATTATACCGGCCGTCCCAGCCCGCTCTATTTCGCCGAACGACTGACGCAGGAGCTCGGCGGCGCAAAAATCTACTTCAAGCGCGATGAGCTGAACCACACCGGTTCGCACAAGATTAACAATTGCCTGGGGCAGATCCTGCTTGCCAAGCGCATGGGCAAAACCCGCATCATCGCGGAAACCGGCGCTGGACAGCACGGCGTTGCCTCGGCCACCGTGGCCGCCCGTTTTGGCATACCCTGCGTCGTTTATATGGGCGCGACCGATGTGGAGCGTCAGGCACCAAACGTGTTCCGCATGAAGCTTCTCGGCGCAGAGGTCGTGCCTGTTACCGCTGGCCATGGCACGCTGAAGGATGCCATGAACGAAGCTCTGCGGGACTGGGTGACCAATGTCGATGACACCTACTATATGATCGGCACGGCAGCCGGGCCGCATCCATATCCGGAGATGGTCCGAGACTTCCAGTCCGTCATCGGACATGAAGTTCGCGAGCAGATGATGAAAGCGGAAGGCCGTCTTCCTGACCTGCTGGTCGCAGCAGTCGGCGGTGGTTCAAACGCAATCGGGCTGTTTCATCCGTTTCTCGATGACGAAAGCGTCAGGATTGTCGGCGTAGAGGCGGGCGGCAAGGGTCTGGAAGGGGAAGAGCACTGTGCGTCCCTGACAGCGGGCTCGCCAGGCGTGCTTCACGGCAACCGCACTTATCTGTTGCAGGACGGTGACGGACAGATCAAGGAAGGCCACTCGATCTCGGCTGGCCTCGACTATCCCGGTATCGGTCCTGAGCATTCGTGGCTGAAGGATACCGGTCGCGTCGAATATGTGCCCATCATGGACACCGAGGCACTGGATGCTTTCCAGCTTCTGACCCGCACGGAAGGGATCATCCCGGCGCTTGAGCCCAGCCATGCGCTGGCGGAAGTCGTCAAGCGCGCGCCAAAGATGGACAAGAATGAGATTATCGTCATGAACCTGTGCGGACGTGGCGACAAGGACATCTTCACCGTGGCGAAACTTCTGGAAATGGGTGCCTGATCATGACTGCACGTATGGACAAGCGCTTTGCTGATCTGCGCGCTGAAAACCGCCCGGCGCTCATTACTTATTTCATGGGTGGAGATCCGGATTTCGATACCTCGCTCGGCATCATGAAATCGCTGCCGGAAGCCGGTGCCGATGTCATCGAGCTTGGAATGCCGTTTTCTGACCCGATGGCAGACGGCCCTGCGATCCAGCTGGCTGCGCAGCGCGCTCTGAAGGGCGGGCAGACGCTGAAGACCACGCTGTCGCTTTCTCGCGAGTTCCGCAAGCAGGACGACACCACGCCGATCGTGCTGATGGGCTATTACAACCCGATCTATATTTATGGCGTTGAGAAGTTTCTGGACGATGCGCTGGAAGCAGGCATAGATGGCCTGATCGTTGTCGATCTTCCTCCGGAAATGGACGACGAGCTTTGCGTACCTGCGCTTGCCCGCGGTATCAATTTCATTCGTCTCGCAACACCGACGACCGATGACAAGCGTCTGCCTGCGGTTCTCAAGAACACGTCGGGCTTTGTCTATTATGTGTCCATGAACGGGATCACGGGTTCTGCACTGCCGGACCCATCGACGATCTCGGGCGCTGTCGAGCGGATCAAATCGCACACGGCTCTGCCGGTATGCGTCGGATTTGGCGTCAAGACGGCAGACCACGCTAAGGCGATTGGCGCAGTTGCAGATGGCGTTGTCGTCGGGTCTGCCATCGTCAATCAGATTGCCGGAAGTTTGACCAAGGATGGCAAGGCCACCAATGACACCGTGCCCTCAGTGACGACGCTGGTAAAGGGGCTTTCAACAGGCGTGCGTGTATCACGCCTTGCAGCTGCCGAATAAGTTTTCGGTTCAGCGCAGATAGGCAGGAGTATTAGACTTGAACTGGATCACCAACTACGTACGCCCTCGGATCAACTCCATGCTGGGCCGTCGCGAAACGCCTGAAAACCTCTGGATCAAGTGCCCGGAAACTGGCGAGATGGTCTTTCACAAGGACCTGGAAGAAAACAAGTGGGTCATTCCGGCGTCTGGCTTCCACATGAAGATGCCAGCCAAGGCACGTCTTGAAGACCTTTTCGACGGTGGAGAATACGAAGCCCTTCCGCAGCCGAAAGTGGCGCAGGATCCGCTGAAGTTTCGCGATTCGAAAAAGTATTCCGACCGTCTGCGCGACAGCCGCACCAAGACGGAGCAGGAAGATACGATCCTTGCGGGCGTCGGCAAGCTCCAGGGCTTGAAGATCGTCGCAATCGTGCACGAATTCCAGTTCATGGGCGGCTCGCTCGGCATTGCAGCCGGTGAGGCAATCGTCAAGGCGTTTGAGCGCGCCATTTCCGAGCGCTGCCCGGTTGTGATGTTCCCGGCATCGGGCGGTGCCCGTATGCAGGAGGGTATCCTTTCCTTGATGCAGTTGCCGCGCACCACCGTTGCGGTCAACATGCTCAAGGAAGCGGGCCAGCCCTATATCGTCGTTCTCACCAACCCGACAACGGGCGGCGTTACCGCGTCCTATGCCATGCTGGGTGATGTGCACATTGCAGAACCCGGTGCCGAAATCTGCTTTGCCGGTAAGCGCGTTATCGAGCAGACAATCCGCGAAAAGCTGCCGGAAGGCTTTCAGACGTCTGAATACCTTTTGGATCACGGCATGGTCGACATGGTCGTGGACCGGCGCGAGATTCCCGATACGCTGGCAAGCCTTCTTAAAATCCTGACCAAGTCTAATGTTCAGGCAGCGGCGGACGTGGTGCCTTTAGCAGCTTCTGCCTGATAAGTCTGAACTGGCTCCGGAGGAGCAGATGACGGATATGACGACGCCCGCCTATAGCGAGGCAGAACGGATCATAGAGCGGCTCCTGGGGCTCCATCCCAAGGGCTTCGATCTGTCTCTCGACAGGATCACCCGTCTGCTCGACAGGCTCGGCAACCCGCACAAACGGTTGCCGCCCGTCATCCATGTCGCCGGAACCAATGGCAAAGGGTCGGTCACCGCGTTCTGCCGGGCTTTGCTGGAAGCTGCAGGGCTTGCAGTTCACGTTCATACCTCGCCCCATCTCGTCAATTGGCATGAACGCTACCGCCTCGGTGTGCGCGGTGAAAGAGGCCGCTATGTCGAAGACGCGGTTCTGGCGGAGGCGCTGGAGCGCGTGGCAGCCGCCAATGACGGGGAAATGATAACCGTCTTCGAAATACTGACGGCTGTAACTTTTGTCCTGTTTGCAGAACAACCGGCTGATGTTGCCATTATCGAGGTCGGCCTTGGTGGCCGTTTCGATGCCACCAACGTCATTGCCAATCCGGCGGTCTCGGTTGTCATGCCGATCTCGCTGGATCACCAGGCCTATCTCGGCGATAGTGTCGAACTGATTGCTGCCGAGAAGGCGGGGATCATGAAAGCCGGATCGCCTGTTGTGATCGGCCACCAGGAATATGATGCGGCATTGGAAGTTCTGGTAGCGACCGCCGAGCGGCTTAAATGCCCGACTGCGGTGTATGGACAAGACTTTTCGGCGCATGAAGAATTTGGACGGCTGGTCTATCAGGACGAATTCAGTCTCGTCGATGCGCCACTGCCCAGACTTCCCGGCCGTCATCAGCTGGCCAATGCGGCAGCGGCTATCCGCGCCGTCAAGGCAGCCGGATTTGAAGTGACCGATCGCATGATAGAAACGGCCATGGCGTCCGTTGAATGGCCAGGTCGGCTGCAGCGGATCACGTCAGGCCGGTTGGTCGACATGGCACCGCTTGGCTCCGAAATCTGGATTGATGGCGGTCACAATCCCGGTGCCGGCGAGGTGATTGCCGAAGCAATGGCGGGATTTGAAGAAAAACAGGCTCGCCCGCTTTTTCTGATTGCCGGTATGATCAATACCAAGGATCAGGTCGGGTATTTCAAGGCCTTCGCCGATATCGCACTTTATGTGTTTACGGTTCCCATCAAAGGGACTGACGCGGCTATCGACCCGGTTGTGCTTGCGCACGCCGTGTTTGATGCTGGACTGGTGGCAGCGCCAACATCCTCGATAGAGGAAGCGATGGAGGAGCTGACGAAACGTTTGGCTCCGGGTAAACAGCCACCGCGTATTCTGATTGGTGGCTCGCTCTATCTTGCAGGCAATGCCCTGGCATTGAACGGCACAGCGCCGACCTGACCGTCGAGTCAGCCTTTGAGGCGAAACGTGGCCCATATAAAAGCAAAAGCCCGGCAATGCCGGGCTTCATTGTTTTCATGCCTTCAAGACATCAGGCAGCGCTGGAAATCCAGGCGGAAAGGGCGGTCTTCGGAGCAGCACCTACCTTGATGTCAGCAACTTCGCCGCCCTTGAACATTGCAAGGGTAGGGATGGAGCGTACGCCAAACTGTGCGGCCAGTTCCGGGTTTTCGTCGATGTTGAGCTTGACGACCTTGACCTTGCCAGCGAGCTCGGTGGAGATTTCTTCAAGGCTTGGCGCAATCATTTTGCAAGGACCGCACCATTCTGCCCAGAAATCAACGACGACGGGTTCTGCGGAATCAAGAACTTCAGACTGGAAATTGGACGTATCGACTTTCACGGTAGCCATGGATGGCTCTCCTTTCAGTGTCATTGAGGTCGGATGACCTGTGTTGGCAAGAATGTGATGCGCTTCGTGGGCGATTTCAATGCCCGGTATCTCACTTTGTCTCGATTGCGGCAAGGGCGGCCGACAGTGCTTCATCGCTCAAGGTCAGGAAGGACGCATTTTCCGTATAGACGAGGGCGCAGGTAAACGACTTGCCGGGGTAGAGAGGTTGCAAAATGCTTTTATAGATGGCCAGCTGGGCAATATGCGCCGATGACACCTGATCTTCCCTGACGGGTGGAACGCGGTTCGTCTTATAGTCGATCAATATGACCCTGTTGCCCTCGACGGCGAGCCGGTCGATCCGGCCTGAAACGGCATAGTCTTTCCTGCCCAGTCGCAACGTGCCCATGATCGAGATTTCAGCGCGGCTATTTTCGGAAAATGCTGGCTGAAGATCCGGTGCCGAGAGCACGGCAAGTGTCGACTGGACCAGCTTTTCACGCTCGTTTTTCGGCCAGAATCGCGCAGCGCGCTCTGCATAGCGCAACGCAGCTGCTGGTCTCTCCTCCGGGGGATAGTCCGGCAAGGTCTGCAGCATGCGGTGGATCAGTCGGCCGCGTTGCAAAGCAAGACCGGATGAGACTTCCTGCTTCGTAAAAAGCGGGGATTTGACGATCAGATCCTCCGCTCCGTCATCGATGATCGTGCCGGCACCGGAAGGGCTAAGGGGCCGCGGGAGCGGCGGCGGTGGCGGCAAGGGCGTCGTAAGCGACGACGGTAGCGCCTCGCGAGACGGTGGGGATAGGGGTTCGATTATCCCTGCTGACCTGACGGCACGTGTCGTGGATTGCCACAGCAAACCATCCCATTCCTCGCCACCCGCTGAAAATTGGTGAGCCTGGCAGCGTTTTTCATCGGCAGCCAGCGATCTTGCGATCATCGCATGCCAGCAGTCCGGGTTTTCACGCGGACCGCGATATCCGCAAACGATCAGATGATCGGCAGCGCGTGTCATGGCCACATAAAGCAGACGGCGATATTCCTGCTCGGCGGAAAGCTTCAGCCGCTCCTCGTCCTTTGAGACCAGAGCATTATCGAAGCCCTTGCCCGGCAACCAGACTGGCAGCGAGGTGTCGCTGTTTTCAATGAAGCGGAGTTTCGGCAGATGGCTATGGATGAAGGCCTTGGAGCCTCCATCCACCAGAAAGACGACAGGGGCTTCCAGGCCCTTGGAGGCGTGAACCGTCATGATCCTGACTTCGCCACGTTCCTTGTCCTGCTCACGTTTGATTTCCGGAGCATCACTTTCCATGACTGAGATGAAAGACTGCAGCCCCGGCAGCCCCGCTTTTTCGTGGTCAAGCGCGAAGGACAGAAATTCATCCAGAACGTCACTGGCTTCATTGCCCAGCCGTCCCAAAAACTTCGCCCGCCCCTCATGGAGGGTCAGAACCGCTGCAAAAAAATCATGAATCGTCAGCGTCGTGGAAAGCGCAATAAAGTGCGTCAGCCGCGCAACCGAGTGCGAGAACGGACCGCTTGGCTGCTCTTGCGACAGTGCATGCAAATGCTGCCAGACGCTGATGTCCGGCGGGCGATTTGCCGCGACCTCGAAAATATCCTCTTCGGAATGATTGAAGAGCGGACTTTTCAGAAGTGCGCAAAGCGACAGGTCGTCTTGCGGCAACAGCACGAAGCGGCCGAGCGCCAGCAGGTCCTGGATTGCAATATGGTCGGTCAGCCGCAAGCGGTCGGCACCGGCAACCGGGATATTTTTTCGTTGTTTCAGCTCTCTCGTCAGGGCGTTGACGAAGGCGTGTCGCTTTCGAACGAGAACCAGAATGTCGCCTGCCTCGACGGGTCGTTCGATACCCTTCTCAATCACGGTTTCCCGGCCAATCATGTCTGCGATGCGAGATGCAATTCGTCGCGCCACAACAGCAGGCGGTGCAGTTTCACGCAGGGCGTCGAAGGGCGCTGTCCAGTCCTCGTCGTCTTCCGTCGGTTCAGCTGCAACCATGTTCCACAGTTCCACCGTGCCAGCCTGGCCCTGGCGGTTCGAACGATGTTCGACGGGTTCTCGCTCGGCACTCAGGCCCTCGGCATGCTCAGGCAGGGAAAAGACCTGATCGACAGCCGCCAGAACATCCGCCGTGGAACGAAATGAAAGAGGAAGGCGAACGGAATGGAATGTTTGTTCCACAGCCTTGACGCGGCGCTGTGTTTCCCGGCTTTCCTGCGAGAATCGCTCAGGCCGAGCCCCCTGAAACGAGTAGATCGACTGTTTTTCGTCGCCCACCGCAAACAGCGTCCGGCGGCCTTCGCGTGCGGTTTCTCCATGGAAGAAATCTGCCGCAAGCGATTGGATGATGGACCATTGCACGGGGCTCGTATCCTGCGCCTCGTCCACCAGAATGTGATCTATGCCCTGATCGAGCTTGTAATGCACCCAGGCGCCCGCCGTGTCGCGGTTCAGTAGTGTCGCTGCTCTTTCGATCAGATCCTCGAAATCCAGCTGGCTGCGTTGCTTCTTCAGATCCTCGAAGTCACCGATCAGCCGTTCCGCCAAGGTGAGCGCGTGTTTCGTGGCTTGCAGCATCCGAATGGTGCGGTACCGATCCCGGCAGGCCACCACATGGGCGCGGGCCACAATAAGGTCATCCAGCAGGGCAGGAGCCGATTTCTGCATGGCTTTGTTGATGACATAGGCATCCGACTTGGCAGCCCCCTGAGAGGTCAGGAGGGCGGCTTCAATGAATTCCGCACGCTTGAAAACATCCGTCGCTCTTGCGGCTTCCCGAAGCGCGTAGGCGACATCGATCACGCGTGATCCGCCGATTTCGTCTGCCAATGTCAGATAGGTTTCCAGTGATAGTCCGGAAAGGCCGGGGAGGGGCCAATAGGACGATGCCGCGGTCTCCTCGGTCTCGTCGCTGCCGACACCGGCCTTCTGGCGCAGCATGGCATCGATGCCGCCGGATTGCCGGGCCTGATCGAGAAAAGCCCTGATCGGGTTACGGTTGGCAACGATGGAGGAAAGCAAGGACTCAAGACCGCTCTCGTCGGCGATGTCGAGAACATAGGCCAGAGCCTGCGCGATCGGTTTGTCGTTTTCTGTCGATACTGCGGTTAGAAGCGCCCGACGTGCTTCCGCCAGCAGCGTACTGGCCGCGCGGTCGTCCAGAACGGAGAAATGGCCCGCAACATTTGCTTCCAGCGGGAACTGGTGAAGAAGTGCTTCGCAAAAAGCGTGAATGGTCTGAATTTTCAGCCCACCCGGCGTTTCCAGCGCCTTGGCAAACAGTCGTCTGGCTTCTTTCAGCTTGATCTGATCGGGAGCACGTCCTTCGATCGCGGCGATCCTTTTACTCAGCTCGGCGTTCGATAATGTCGCCCAGTCCGCCAGACGGTCAAAGACACGGCTCGACATTTCCGAAGCTGCCGCCTTCGTATAGGTCAGACACAGGATAGCAGAGGGCCTGCACCCGGCCAGAAGAAGGCGGATCACTCTCTGTGTCAGGACATGCGTCTTTCCGGAACCTGCGTTCGCAGACACCCACGCCGAGCTTGCGGGGTCTGAAGCTCGGGTCTGTTGTGCACTTGTCCAGTCGATCCAGCTGGCCGGATCATCACGTTCCGGGCCGTGATCTAGAATCTCATTCCGCATCGCCATCTCCCGGTTCAGCCGTCGACCACTCGGAAACCCGGGCAAGATGGTCGTATTCACCGCCATAAGCCTGCTGTTCCTCCGGGATCAGCCGGGAGACGAAGCCGTTTCTGCCTTCCCGCAAGGATTTGACGAAATTTGCCAGCTGCTCGATTGAATCGGTGCCGAGTTCAACAGCGGATTTCGGTGTCGTTTTCGCCGTCGCCTTCGCATGTTCGTTGTTGACCGTATCCGTTCCAAAACGTTCCCCCGGACGCAGACGGACATAGATCAGGTCTTCCGGTATTGCCGAACCGGTATCGCGGAAGGCACCACGCATGAGGGCCGCGGCCTCCAGAGCCAATTGTGGGTCAAGCAGTGAACGTGCCTGTTTGACCGATGGCGACAGCCCCGTCTTGTAGTCGATGATGTCGGCTTTCCCTGAGGTCTTGATGTCGATACGGTCCGCAACGCCCGTCAGACGAATACCCGCTTCCGGTATTTCCTGACCGGCCCGTGCCTCGATAAGGCTTCGTTTCACGATCGCGCGGCGGTCTTTTTCCCATTTCAGAAATTCTCTGGCGACCGCGAGAAAGCGTGGCCTCCAGATGACATCGATGTGCGGCGGCAAATTCTCGTGGTCAAAACAGCTGTGCAGCACGCGCAACATCGCTTCTTCAGCGGCGGGTGTACCGGGTAAGTGCCCCTCTCGGGAATAGGTTTCCATGATGCGGTGATAGAGCGTGCCACGGTCAGAAGCGCCGGGATCCCGGTTGAATTCGTCCAGCGGATCGAGCTTGAGAATGCGACGCGCATAGATCGAATAGGGATCCCGTCGCAGCCTGCCGACCTCGCTGAAGGAATATGATTTCGGTTGCAGCTCTGCCGGCGGGGTAGGTGCAGGACGCTTCGCAGGCTGTTGACTTTCACCTTCGTCCAGCATGTTGGCCCAGTGACGGTAAGCGTTGCCGCGCTCTTTCAGCTTTTGCGTAAATGCATCGCCGCCAAGCGCAAGCAGCCTCTGAAGCCAGCGAGATGCGACGGCCGGGGTGGAGCCCTGTCGCAACGCTCGGCTATAGAAGATTTCGCGCGTCCCATTTGCCATCTCAAAGTCGTGGGCGAGCTGACCGATCCGTCGTTCGGGCGGTTCAAGCCCGATTGCCGTCTTCATGTTGCGGGAAAGAAATGGGTTGTTGGCCGTCTGTGCGGGCCAGATGCCTTCGTTCAACCCGCCGATGATCAGCGTATCGACGCTTTGGAGACGAGCTTCGAGGGCACCGAAGATAAACACTCTCGGGTGACGCATTGCCCGCGGTTTGATGGATTCACCCGCCACCAATGCCGTCATGATGTCTATCCATTGAGGGCCGTCGGCCTCCAGAACGCTGCCGCATTCCATCAACTCGGCAAGCAGGCTGGAGAGCTTTTCACCCGCTTCACCGGACCAAAGCGCCACCAGATCTCCTGCCTCATCGATTGCGATGGCTTCGAGGACGCGGCCCGTGCGCTCGGCCCAATCCGCCAGCGTCAGGCGCGCCGTCAGACGGCCACCAAAGGGTGTCTTTCGGATAAAGGCTGAGTCCAATGGCTCGATTGCAGTCTTGAGGCGAGCCGCAAGCGTGGCGGCGAGGTCTTCGCTGCCTTCCGGCAGAGATTGGCGCCATTGAGGCGGGTGCCGATCGAGCTTGTGGAGGTTCAACTGCTGCTCAAGCAATGCATCAAGCGTATCGAGTGTCGTTTCTGTCTTCCCGCCGCGAAGAGCCAGCAACTCCAGAGCTGCGACTGCCGACTTCACCTTCGCATTTTCGAAACCGAAACGTGACAGCGGGTGCTTGAGAAGAGACATGGCCGCGACGGGATCGCCGGGACGCAGGATCGCTTCCAAGGCAAGCTGCAACAGGCCTGCCTGTGGCGTGGCCGATAGCGGCGTGCCGGCGGAATCATCTGCCTCGATGCCAAAGCGGGCAAGCTCGGTCGCCACCCTTCGCGCCAGCCCACGGTCCGGGGTGATGAGCGCCGCCTGAGACTGGCCAGTGCTTGCAGGCTTTTCTAGTGCGAGCCGGAGCGCAATCGCAATGGCTGTTGCCTCTTCCCGCTCATTGGCGGCTTCAATGATGGCGGCAGCGGCGAATGCAGTGTCGAAGAACGTGTCGTCCTTGTCGGTACGCCACTCGTTCCATTCGCTGGTGGCTTTAGCAGGTGCCATGGCGGTGGAAAAAATCGCCGCCCGGTTTTTCAGGTCGCTATCCACGCGTCCGATCTGCTCGACATCGCTTCTCAACACGCCGAGCTTGTGCAAAAGGACGAAAAGGCCATATTGCGAATGGGTGCGGTTGGAAGGATCATGCGGATGTTCATTGATTGCCAGCCATTGATCCTCGGGCATCTCGACATCCAGCCCCGGCAGAACAATCGTGCCCTGCGCTAGAGATGCTACTGCTGCAATCAGATCCGCTGCCGCTGGAATCGAGCCGGTTGAGCCTGCAACGATGATGGGTCCGTCCCAACCGCTTCTTGTCAGGCGCTCGGCCTCTGCGCGCAAAATGGCATTGCGGTGACGCCCCGCTGAGGACTTGTTCAGCTCTTCCAGGCGCGCTGGCCAGAAAACGCTGGCGATTTTTAAAAAGTCAGCCGTCAACTGCCACCACTGCGCATGGTCGGCCGTATCGAGTTTGGCGAGCGCGTCCCAATCACGGTCTTCCGTATCCATGGCATCGATGACTTCACCGAGCGAACGGGCAAGCCAGATTGCATCGGCCGGGCTTGCCGGCGCCACCAGGGGCGAATCAGAATGGACCGCCCGGATCGCATCCGGCAGACTGTTGCGCCATGCGAGGATAAGACGTGCCAACTCAACCAGCCTTGCCGTGCTGGAAATCGGCGGCGCGAGATCGATCGTTGCGGGCGTTTCTATATCGAAAAAGCCACTGTCGTCATCCGTTTCGCCCAGAGGCCTGATAACCGGCAGAATGGCCGACTGCCCTCCAAGGAGGTCCACGAATTCAGAGCGCAGCACGCGGGCCGAACGGCGGGTCGGCACGTAGATGGTGACTTTCGCCAGAGAAAGCGGATCCGAGGCGTCATAGTGAAAATCGGGCGCCAGTCTGCCGTCACATAGGCTTTCCGCAAGCGTTTTGAGGAATGGCGTTCCCGGGGCTATGGTTAGTATACGCTTGGCATTCGCCAATGATGTATCTCACTTGTCGGTTGCTACGGCTGCGATTGTTCTTTCCGCATCCTCTATAGCATCCGGTGTGCCAACGGTAATCCATTGACCGTCGAGTGGGAGCCCAAAAAGTCGGTTTTGGGAAATGGCTCGGTCGAAATAAATGTTCAGATTGAAAGCATCCGCCGGGGCATCCTCAAGAAGCCGGGAATCCATGGCAATAGCGCCCGCATAAACCACAGGCCGCGGTTCGCCTTCATTGTATCGTGTCAGTCTGCCGCTGTCGGGGAGGCTGAAATCCTTCTTCCCGTTATGGCCGGTCGTCCTGTCCATATCGACGCAGAGCAAAGCCATGTCCATTTTGGCAGGATCGAAGAAGGCTGACAGCTGTTTCAGGTTGCTCGGTTGTGTCGCCTGCTCACCAATCCAGAACAGGTCGGCATTCATGACGAGGACGGGGCCGGGTGGCAAAAGTTTTAGCCCCTTCGCCAGTCCACCGCCGGAATTCATCAGTTGCTCGCGCTCGTCTGAAATCAGGATTTCGACATCGTTTCGCGCTTCCAGATGAGACACCATCTGGTCTGCATGGTGGTGCACGTTAATAACCACCGTCTCAACGCCCGCCTCGACCAGGAGATCGAGAACGTAGTCGATCATCGCTCGTCCGGCGATTGGAACAAGGGGCTTGGGAATGGTGTCGGTAATCGGTCGCATTCTCGTCCCAAGACCTGCGGCCAGCACCATCGCCTGTTTGATCGTCATTGAGGATACTCCGCGGCTATTGGATGTCGACACCAGCCTGCGCAAGCCATGCTCGCAGAGGGCCGAGATCCGAGTGGGCGAGCGCCGAGCGAAGATAAGAGAGAGTACGCGGCATATGCTTCATGTAGTGAGGCTTGGCGTCGCGCTTCATCAGCCTGACCCAGATGCCAACCAGCTTGCAATTCCGCTGCGCTGCCATGATGGCATAGGCTTTGAGAAAGGCGGTTTCGTCAAAGGTCGGGTTCTTGCGACGAATATCGAGATAATACGACATCAGGCGCGCCTGAAGATCGCTGGACACCGTAACGCGTGCATCCTGAATGATGGATGCCAGATCATAGGCCGTTGGCCCGATCATCGCATCCTGAAAATCGATGATGCCGACCTTGCGGATCCCGGTTTCGTGCTCCTGCCAGATGATGTTTGGAGAATGAAAATCTCGAAGCAGCAGGTTCTTCTCAGTATCCGCAAGCTTTCCGATCAACTCGTCCCAGACCACGAAGAAGCTCTGCCTCTCATCGCTACGCGTTTCATGGCCGCGAACATGCGGCAAGTACCAGTCCAGCAAGAGCGACGTTTCGATTTTCATCGCATCAGCATCAAAGGGCGGGACCTGATACGTAATGCCTTCGTCCACGCGGATTGTGGATGGGGCAGGGGTGTCATGCAATGCCGCCAGACAGGCCACGCTTGAGAAATATCGCTCTTCGATGGGATCGCCATTGTCATCCAGAACGCCGCCGCGACCCATATCTTCCAGCAGCAGAATTCCGCGCTCAAGATCCTGGTGGATAATCGCAGGCACGGAAAAGCCGTTGCCCGAGAGGAAATGATCGATGGCGACAAAAGGCGTTACGCTTCGGGCCAGATGGACGATCTCAGCATAGGTCTTGCCGTCTTTGATCGCGGGACCGGCTGGCGGCGGCTCCCAATCCATCAGGAGGCATTGACCGGCAGCGTCCCACACACGCTCATAGGTACGGTAGGCGGCATCGCCGCTGAAGTATCGGCGTGACACATTGGCCTTGCCAGCCTCTTGAAGAAAATCCCGGATGGCCAGCACGCGTTCGAACCGCGCTCTTAGCCTCGGTGGCGCATCTATGGTCGCAAGCCGCCCTTCGCCCTCATGTGAAAGCCGCAAGGTGATTGTGCTGTCGGACGGCAATTCGCCCGCTGCCATCTCAGGCCATTCGATAAGGCAGACGCCATCAGAGAGCATTTCATCAAGGCCCAACTCGTCGAGTTCGGAGACATCCGAGAGGCGGTAAAGATCGAGATGGCTAACCGGGAAACGAAGCGCATAGGACTGGACGATGGTGAAGGTGGGGCTCGGAACCTCCAGTTCATCCTCATCGGCAATCGCCCTGATCAGGGCTCGCGCCAGTGTCGACTTGCCGGAACCCAGATCGCCGACGAGTGCCAGGCAGTCCCCCGGCTTGACGGTGAGCGCCAGTTCCTCGCCAAGCCGGATCGTTTCGGCTTCATTGGCAAGAAATATGGAAAAGGGCCACGTCTTCTCGTTCATTCGGCGGCAATGGAGTGCGGACGCTTGCCGGATGGGATGCGGCAGCTGACAACGGTGCCTTCTCCCGGACGGCTGTCGATTGTGACCTTGCCATGATGGAGGCTGACAAAGCTTTCAACGATGGAAAGACCCAGACCCGCACCCGTGCGGCGACCACCATTCCCATGTGTGGAAAAGCGGTCGAAAACCGTTTTCAGCATGTCTTCCGGAATTCCCGGGCCCCTGTCGGCAACTGAGAATACGAAATCACCCTCGCTGCGCTGGCAGGTTAGAGTAATGACGGTGCCTTCTGGCGCAAAATTGGCGGCGTTCGTCAGAAGCTTGATGAGAATCTGCTTGAGACGCTGATGATCCGCAACGATCATGCCCAGATGGGCAGGAGCCACAATTTCCAGAGAAACGCCGCTTTCCTGCAGCCTGTCGGTAATCTGGACAGAGACATCGTCCAGCAGGTCGTTGAGGTCGTTTTCGCTGTAGTTGAGATGCATGATGCCCGCATCGACCGTGGCCAGGTCCAGGATATCGTTGACGATTGTCAGCAACACCGAAGACGAGGTGGAGATGTGATCAAGATATTCCGCCTGACGGTCGTTGAGGTCGCCCATGCCGGGGGTCTTCAATAGATCGGTAAAACCGATGATGTTCGTCAGTGGCGAGCGCAGTTCGTAAGACACGTGCTGGACGAAATCATTCTTGAGTTCATCCGCCTTGCGAAGCGCCTCATTCTTCTCTTTCAAGGCGCGTTCGGCTCTGACGCTATCCGTCATGTTGACGAAGGTCAGCATTGTCTGCGAATCCGGCAAAGGAATGATCGCGTAGTCGAGGACGAGGCCGGACAGCAGTTCCAATGTGCCCTGCTTCGAAAGCCGTTCATCGTCGAAACTGGTAATGAACTTGCTGAAAGCGCGCCAGCCGTCGGGCTTCTCATAGGATTGCGCGCAGGCTTCCTCTATCGATCGGATATGCTTGCCAGCTTCCGCTTGCTCGGCAGTAATCGCCCAGAGCGCACGGAAGGCGGGGTTGGAGAGGCGGATACGACCATCCGCGCCAAACACCGCCACGCCTTCGGCAAGGTGGTCAATGGTTTCGCCCTGTACCTTGACCAGCGTGTTGTAGCGCATCTGCAGGTCGACCTGCTCGGTGAGGTTTTCAAACACCCAGGTGGCGCCGCCCTGCGGATGTGCAGTGGCGATGACGCGTAGCGTCTGGCCGTTAGGAAGGTGCCAGAGGTCCGTCTTCGTATCGAGCGAGCGATAGACGGACAGCGCGGTTTCCTTCCAGCTTTTCCAGTTCAACTGTTCAGGCAGCCTGCCGGCGGAACGCAGGCGATCAAGAAGCTCGGAATTGTCCGGTTTGGATTCCAGAAGAACGAGATCGAGACCCCAGAGGCTGACGAAAGCCTGATTATAGAATTGCAGCCGCTGCCGGCCATCGAAGATCGCGACCGGTGTCGCCAGATGATCGAGTGTTTCGGCGTGGCTTTTCAGCGTGCGCTTCAACTCTTCGCGTACCGTCTCGGCTTCCGTCGCATCAATGGCTATGCCTGCAGAACCACCCGGCGTCTTGATATCGACGACATCGAAGAAGGTTCTATTGCCGGACACGACGGTGGAGATACGGTCGTGGTAGGGCGATTCGGGCGTGGCACTTGCGCGGATTTTCTGGCGGGTGACCGTGTTGAGCAGCTCGCGCTGTTCACCGATCGCCTGTTCCGGATCGCGGGCATCGACACCCTGCGCATAGGCATGATTGACCCATGTCAGCGCGCCGTCTGAATTGCGCCGCCAGACAGGCTGCTCGATCGAATCCAGCAGGTCCTGAAAGGTCGAAATGGATGAGACAAGGCGCTCGCGCTCCACCTTCAACTCGGCAAGCTCTGCGCGAACATTGTTGAGAGCGACGAAACGTGTGAAGGCCTTTCCGCCGGACACACGTCCCTCGACCTCGATGACCTCTCCACGCTGCGTTTCAATGGTCAGGTCGAAACTCTGGGCGTGGCTGCGGAGTTTCTCGATGGCTTTCTCGAGAGGTGCTGCAGAAGCCGGTCGCAGCCAGCGACCAAAAGCCAGAAAATCCTGATCTGCATGCGGCACGCCGGTTTCCGGCGGCAGCTGCCCGATGAATTCAGGCTTTTCGCCAGCACTTTCCCAGATAACGATCCGGCGCGACTTGTCGGAAATCAGCGCTTCGTATTTGGAAATCTTGGAGTTGGCTTCAGCAAGTGCCGCGCGATATTCATTCGTTTCGGCTTCGATATTCCCGCGTTGGCGCACAAGCCAGACAATCGAGAAAAGGGTTGCCGAGACAATGCCGATAAACAGCGAATAGGTGATGGTCTCAGACGACGAAAACAGGCGCTCACCCGTTTCGAGAACCACGTTTTGCTGCGCCTGTGCCACGCATGAGAAGAAGCCACTCAGAACAGTGCCTGCCATCAATGCCGAAACGGCTGCAGCCTTCCTGCGCACAAAGCCAAGTGCCCCGCCGACAGCGCTTACCACGCGTCCAGGCGCAGGCGCGAAATCGCCAGCTTGCTCACAGTCGATGTTAACCCGCGGTTGCGAGTTTGATTTTTCTACCGTCATCCCCGGTCTGTCTCCGTCCTATGTGCCGCATCTTCGACAAGACATCCCATTTCCGAGCGCTGGGTCGCACTCGAATCAAGTCTTGAGACAATACCGCCTTCGGAAACCTCCGGGAAGGGAGGGCGCAAAAAGAAATCGCGAACTTTGTCAAGCCCGCGATTCCCATATCTAGTGCTTTAGGTGTGGATATTAACTATAAAATCAATATCTGTAGTGTTCTGCCTTGAACGGACCCTGCTTGGACACGCCGATATAATCTGCCTGAACGTCAGAAAGTTCGGTGAGCTTCACGCCAAGCTTCTCAAGGTGGAGGCGTGCAACCTTCTCGTCCAGGTGCTTTGGCAGCACGTAAACGTCGTTCTTGTACTCGCCCTGCTTCGTGAACAGCTCGATCTGACCCAGAACCTGGTTGGTGAACGAAGCCGACATGACGAAGGATGGGTGGCCGGTTGCGTTGCCGAGGTTCAGCAGCCGACCTTCCGACAGAAGGATCATGCGGTTGCCCTTGGCAAACTCGATCATGTCGACCTGTGGCTTGATGTTGGTCCATTTCAGGTTCTTCAGCGCAGCGACCTGAATTTCGTTGTCGAAGTGGCCGATATTGCCGACAATCGCCATGTCCTTCATCTCGCGCATATGCTCGATGCGGATGACGTCCTTGTTGCCTGTCGTGGTGATGAAGATATCTGCGGAGGAAACAACGTCTTCAAGACGGACGACTTCAAAACCGTCCATGGCGGCCTGAAGTGCGCAGATCGGATCGATTTCCGTTACCTTCACGCGGGCGCCAGCGCCCTGCAGAGAAGCGGCAGAGCCCTTACCAACATCGCCATAGCCGCAGACGACGGCGACCTTGCCGGCCATCATGACGTCTGTTGCGCGACGGATGCCATCCACCAGCGATTCCTTGCAGCCATACTTGTTGTCGAACTTCGACTTGGTAACGCTGTCGTTGACGTTGATGGCCGGGAAGGGGAGAAGACCCTTCTTGGACAGGTCGTAAAGGCGGTGAACGCCTGTCGTCGTTTCTTCGGTAACGCCCTTGATCGCATCGCGCTGCTTGGTGAACCAGCCGGGCGAAGCGGCAAGGCGCTTCTTGATCTGTGCGACGAGGATTTCTTCCTCTTCCGAGCCTGGGTTGGACAGGACGTCTTCACCGGCTTCGGCACGTGCGCCGAGGAGGATATACATGGTGGCATCGCCACCATCATCAAGGATCATGTTGGAAACGCCGCCATCGGCCCACTGGAAGATCTTGTCGGTGTATTCCCAGTATTCGGTCAGGCTTTCACCCTTGACGGCGAAAACCGGGATGCCCGATGCCGCGATGGCGGCTGCTGCGTGGTCCTGAGTCGAGAAGATGTTGCAGGATGCCCAGCGAATGTCGGCACCAAGTTCCTTCAGCGTTTCAATCAGAACGGCAGTCTGGATGGTCATGTGAAGCGAGCCGGAAATGCGGGCACCCTTCAAAGGCTTGCTCTGGCCGAATTCGGCGCGGCAGGACATCAGGCCCGGCATTTCCGTTTCAGCTATATCGAGTTCCTTGCGGCCATAATCTGCAAGGTTGATGTCGGCGACGATGTAGTCTTTCTCAACGCTCATGAAGGTCTCCTGCTCAAAGATGGCAGGGGCCAGCCGCTGCCTGGAATGATAGGCTGCGGTTTAGCAGGCCTAGCTCATTCTGGCAATAAGCATATAAAGAAGTCTTTATGTCTTTATATGGTTTGGTTATCAAACCTCTTCGCCGAAACGGTCTGCAACCAGAGCTTCAAGGGCAGCCAACGCTTCCTCAGCCTGATTGCCGGACGCTTCAACGAGCACCGTGCAGCCGGGACTTGCCGCCAGCATCATCAACCCCATGATCGATGTGCCACCCACGGTCATGCCATCCTTGGAAACCGTGATCGCCGCATCGAAGCCATCAACCATCTGCACGAATTTCGCAGATGCGCGCGCATGAAGGCCACGCTTGTTGACGATCAGCAATTCTCGGGAGACAGGCGACATCGATTGGGCTTCTTTTATTTGCCGCTAAGAACGCGGCTGGCGACGTTGATATATTTTCTGCCAGCATCGGAGGCCTCCTGCAAGGCCTTCTCCATGTTATCCTCCATACGGATACCGGCCAGCTTGATGAGCATGGGCAGATTGACGCCTGCAATCACCTCGACGCTGCCGCTATTCATGACTGAAATGGCGAGATTGGATGGCGTTCCGCCGAACATGTCGGTCAGAATAATGACACCATTTCCGTCATTGGCGCGCGTTACGGCGTCGAGGATATCCTGCCGCCGCTGATCCATGTCGTCTTCGGGACCAATACAGACTGTCTCGATCAATTTCTGAGGGCCGACCACATGCTCTACAGCGTGACGAAACTCCTCGGCCAGCTTGCCATGAGTGACAAGCACTAGTCCGATCATGAAATGCTCCCTTACACACGCACCTTGATTGCCGACTATCGCAATGCCGCAATCATGTCCATCGGTGGGGCAACATCTTGATGAGGAAAATCCGAAGCGCAAGCCCCAAAATGTGGCATATCCGTTCACATTCCCTTTGTCATGAAAAGATTCTGAGCAAGTGCAGCAAATTTTCCATAGGGCATGATGCTGTCACGAGCAATTCGCAGCAGGGGCAGATGAGCGCCAGCGGCAATTTCCAGCATCTCGTTGTCAGGAGGCAGGCGGGGTGTGTCAGGAGATGCAACGCTGGTGATGGCGTAATGCATCTGCGCCGTTTCAACGCTTCGAAGTTTCACGATGCCGCTGCCGCGAAGCTCAAGAAGGCCCGCAATAGTGGCAGGTCGTCTGGCGATAACTGCACCATCTCTTACGGATATGAAGATCTGATCATCGGCGACAAGGGCGGCATCAAGGCCACAGCGTTCCGCCTCGGTCAGGAAACTGAAGGCGAGCTCGCTTTTACCGCTGCCGGATGGGCCGACGAAAAGAAGGCCGGTCTTGCCGATGACGATGGCGGTGCCGTGAAAATTGGTTGGCTCAACGCTCATGCGCGTTCTTCGCTGCGGGAAGCGAGAGGCTGAAGCGAGCGCCGGAAATCACGCCATACTTGTCGATTATATTTTCTGCTTTCAGGCTGCCGCCATGGGCTTCGGCAATCTGGCGGCTGATCGAAAGACCAAGGCCCGAATTCTGACCAAAGCCCTCGCTTGCGGGGCGGTCGGTGTAGAAACGTTCGAAAATGCGGTCGATATCCTCGGCCTGAATGCCGGGGCCATTGTCTTCGACGCGAATGATGCAGCGATCCTTATGGCGCAGCAGGTGCACGAAAATCCGTCCACCGTCCTGAGACACAAAGGACCGGGCATTTTCGATCAGGTTGGTAACGATCTGCCCGATGCGCAGGTCGTGTCCATTGACGATATAGCTGACCTTGGTCCCGGGCTTGTGATCGACGGCGTAATCGATGGTGACGCTCTTCTTCTTGGTGCTGATCTGCCTGGAAATTTCCACGAGGCTGCTCAGCAGCACTTCAAGATCCACAGGCGAGGCGTCCGCCCGCGCGAGCTCGGCATCCAGGCGCGAGGCATCTGAAATATCGCTGATGAGCCTGTCGAGGCGACGCACGTCGTGGAAAATAATCTCGGTCAACCGCTGTTTCGACTCCTCGGTCTTGGCGCGAGGAAGCGTTTCCACGGCACTGCGCAAGGAGGTCAGAGGGTTCTTCAACTCGTGGCTCACATCGGCAGCGAAGCTCTCGATGGCGTCGATACGGTCGTAGAGCGCATTGGTCATTTCCCGCAGGGCGATGGAAAGATTGCCGATTTCGTCCTGACGTGCCGAAAAATCGGGAATTTCCTCGCGCGCCTTTGCGCCACGGCGCACACGGATGGCCGCTGCCGAAAGTCGTCTCAGTGGCGTGGCAATCGTAGACGACAAAAGCAGGGAAAGCACGATGTTGACCAGCGTCGCAATGCCGAACACGCGCATGATTGCCAGACGCTCGGCGTGAACGATCTTGTCGATATCGCCTGCCTGTGTGGACAGCAGCAGGACGCCGAGGACGGCGCGGAAGCGCTGCACGGGAACGGCGACCGAAACGATCAATTCTCCCTTTTCCGTGACGCGCACGACCGCGCCACGCACGCCCGTCAACGCATTCATCACTTCGGGATAGATCGAGCCATCTCCGCCCGGTGTTTCCTTGTAGAGCGGCAAACTGCTGGGTTGAAGCATACGGTTGAAGACGCTGGCGAACCAGTCACCCCAGGTCTGGGTTTCAGGCGTCACAGGTGGCAGGTCGTATCGCAAAACCTGACCACGCGAGTAAAGGTGGCGCGAATCCAGCAGAATATTGGCGTCCGCATCGAACAGTCTTGCGCGTGTTCGCGTCGGCGAAATCAGCCGTCTCAGCACGGGAGCCACACGCTCCGGATTGATCGGGAAGCTGAGATCCTCATCATTGGGAACGGGCGTGATGCTCTGCCCCGCCTGCAATTCCAGCAGCTTCTCGGGATTGATGGTGATGGAATTGGTATCGACCGACGCCGAAGCCGAAACTGCGCCCGCGATGATTTCGCCCTGTGTCAGAAGGCTTTCGACGCGGGCGTCGATCAACCCCTCACGAAACTGGTTGAGGTAGAGAATGCCGCCAACCAGAACGACCGTCGCGGCGACGTTGAAGAACAGGATACGACGGGTAAGGCTGGAGAACACAGCATTGCCGAAGATGCGCCGGACAATCGTCAACGGATGAATGCGATACCGCCGCCCGCCATCACGGTCGTCGGCATCGGTTTGATCCGATACGCTGTCCTGCGCCTTGTTCAGCAACGTCATTCCTCAGCGCCGCTCCAATCGCGGCGTCATTGTCTCTTCAGCCGTGTCTCAGGCTGCTTCGCGGAAGCGATATCCTACGCCGTAAAGCGTTTCAATCATATCGAAGTCGTTGTCGACTAATTTGAACTTCTTGCGAAGCCGCTTGATATGGCTGTCGATCGTACGATCATCGACATAGACCTGTTCGTCATATGCGGCATCCATGAGGGCATCGCGGCTTTTGACGACGCCGGGGCGCTGCGCCAGCGAATGCAGGATGAGGAACTCTGTGACGGTCAGGGTCACGGGTTCACCCTTCCAGGTGCAGGTGTGGCGTTCCTGATCCATGGCCAGCTGGCCGCGCTCAAGGGTACGCGCCTGCTGGTCCGCGGTAGGCTTGAGGGGGCTTGCGCCCGGCACCGCTGCGTCACGGCTGCTTGCCCGACGCAGAATCGCCTTCACACGTTCAACGAGAAGCCTTTGCGAGAAAGGTTTGGTGATGAAATCATCGGCGCCCATCTTCAGGCCGAACAATTCGTCGATCTCCTCGTCTTTGGACGTCAGGAAGATCACCGGCAAATCCGACTTCTGCCGGAGGCGGCGCAGCAATTCCATCCCATCCATACGCGGCATCTTGATATCGAAGATTGCCAGTTGTGGAGGGCGCGCGACGAGCCCGTCGAGGGCGGAAGCCCCGTCCGTATACGTTTCGACCTTATAGCCTTCTGCTTCCAGGGCGATCGAGACCGAAGTCAGAATATTCCGGTCGTCGTCCACAAGCGCAATCGTTTGCATAATATTGGTCTCCATCGTCATTCATCAATACTCCCGACATCATCCCAGCCAAGGTTGCGCGCCGTGAGCCTTTGTCTTGAGTATAAAGGTGGAACAAATTGTGGCAAAGGAAAATACCACATTATCGGTCGCTCCGCCGGGATCAAATTCCAGAGCCGACGGTATTTCCGGCACGAGCTGCGAACTAAACCGATTTAAAATGAAATAAAATCTTTTAAATCGATTAATATATTGAAATTATTGGATATTTTAAAATAACCGTCTTGTATTTTTTTAAAACGCAGATTAATTTCCGGGAGAATTTTGAACGGCTTTGTCTGAAAAAGGAATGCGCCCGTGAAGGAACTTGGAGTACACAATCCTGAAAATGGCGTGTCGACGCTTGGTTTGTCGGCCGTAGCCGCCGTGCATTACAATCTCATTGAGAGTGAATTGTACGAGCACGCCATCCGAAATGGTGAAGCCGATCTGACTGCAGATGGTGCCTTGCGTGCCGTGACGGGTCAGCACACGGGCCGTTCGCCAAAAGACAAGTTCGTCGTTCGCGACGCTTCCACCGAAGACAAGATCTGGTGGGATAACAACAAGCCGCTCTCGCCAGAGCACTTCGAGTTGCTTCACAAGGACATGCTCGCTCACGCTGCTGGCAAGACGCTCTATGTTCAGGATCTGATCGGCGGCGCGGACGAAGGCAACGCCTTGCCGACTCGCGTTGTTACGGAACTGGCATGGCACGGCCTTTTCATCCGCAACCTTCTTATCCGCCCTTCGCGCGAGAAGCTGTCTTCCTTCACGCAGAAGCTGACAATCATCAATCTGCCGAGCTTCAAGGCGGATCCCGCTCGTCATGGTGTGCGGACGGAGACCGTCATTGCCTGCGACCTGACCAAGGGCCTGGTTCTTATCGGTGGCACATCCTACGCCGGTGAAAACAAGAAATCCGTCTTCACTGTTCTGAATTACCTGCTGCCTGCCAAGGGTGTCATGCCCATGCACTGCTCGGCCAATGTCGGCCCTGAGGGTGACGCAGCCGTATTCTTCGGTCTTTCCGGCACCGGCAAGACGACACTCTCGGCTGACCCTGCGCGTACACTGATCGGTGACGATGAGCATGGCTGGGGCGAGGAAGGCATCTTCAATTTCGAAGGTGGTTGCTACGCCAAGGCCATCAAGCTTTCGGCGGAGGCAGAGCCTGAAATCTATGCCGCCACCCGTCGTTTCGGCACCGTGCTCGAGAACGTCGTTCTGGACGAAAACCGCGTTCCTGATTTCGACGACAACTCGCTGACGGAAAACACCCGTAGTGCGTATCCGCTGCACTTCATTCCGAATGCATCGGAAACGGGCATTGCCGGTCATCCCAAGACCATCATCATGCTCACCGCAGATGCCTTCGGCGTCCTGCCTCCAATCGCACGTCTGACGCCAGAACAGGCCATGTACCACTTCCTGTCCGGTTACACGGCAAAGGTGGCTGGCACGGAAAAGGGCGTAACAGAGCCGGAAGCAACCTTCTCGACCTGCTTCGGTGCGCCGTTCATGCCACGTCATCCTGCAGAATACGGCAATCTGCTGCGTGACCTCATCGGCAAGCATGGCGTTGACTGCTGGCTGGTCAACACCGGCTGGACCGGCGGTGCCTATGGCGTTGGCAAGCGTATGCCCATCAAGGCAACACGTGCGCTTCTCACGGCAGCGCTGAAGGGTGAACTGAAGAACGCGCAGTTCCGGACGGACGCCAATTTCGGCTTTGCTGTTCCAACGGCGCTTGAAGGCATTGACAACGGCATTCTCGATCCGCGTTCAACCTGGGCAGATGGTGCCGCTTACGATGCGCAGGCAAAGAAGCTGGTTTCCATGTTCGTCACGAACTTCACCAAGTTCGAAGACCATGTCGACAGCAAGGTGCGCGAAGCAGCGCCTGGCCTGAAGATCGCTGCTGAATAACGTCGCTTTTGGATTCACGTGAAACGAAACCCGGCCTTGTGCCGGGTTTTTTCGTGGCCGGACACCTTTCTGCACTCCCAGCCTTATCCTCGGGCTGGTCCTTAGGATCCCGCGAACCACAAAATCGCCGTGGTTGGATCCTTTCAGAAAGTCGCTGCGTGACCTCCAGAGAGGGCCCGAGCCTTGCGCGCTGCGATCTTTTCACACGAGGCTGATGGTTTCAATTCGCCCCGATCTGTGGCATCACCGCCGCCGGAGAATAAAGATGGCCAGTGCACCACTTTTTATCAGCAACAGAATAACGATTGCCGGATGGGAACTGACGGAGCAATTCGTGCTGGCCGGGGGTCCTGGCGGACAGAACGTCAACAAGGTCTCTACCGCCGTTCAGTTGTTTTTCAATGTTGCCGGATCACCCTCTCTGACGGACCGGGTGAAGACCAATCTTCTGCAGCTCGGCGGCAGGCGAGTCTCGAAGGATGGCGTGCTGATGATCGAGGCAAACCGGTTTCGCACGCAGGAACGCAACCGCGAAGATGCCCGCGAACGTCTCAAGGAATTGATTCTCAAGGCGGCGGAGCCACCGCCACCGGTACGCAGGCCAACCAAACCCACCAAGGGGTCGGTTGAGCGCCGGTTGAAGGAAAAATCCGGCCGCTCGGACGTCAAGAAGATGCGCGGCAGGCCAGATAACGACTAGAGCGATTTTGTTGCCCGATCAAGAAACTAGAGTTTCCGCAGCGCTACCGTGTCGATCAGAT
Organism: Rhizobium sp. Leaf311; assembly: GCF_001423445.1. NCBI lineage: Bacteria > Pseudomonadati > Pseudomonadota > Alphaproteobacteria > Hyphomicrobiales > Rhizobiaceae > Rhizobium > Rhizobium sp. Leaf311. The sequence continues at coordinate 173,858 of NZ_LMNZ01000018.1, forward strand.
GGTCCTTGCCCTTGCGCAGAATAAGGTCAGCGCGGGGGCGGGATGGCAGAATGTTCTGCCTGAGGTTTCTCAGGTTGATGTTTTCCCAAAGCCCTTCGGCGATTGCCAGCGCCGCTTCTTCCGAAATCGTGGCGTAACGGTTGAAGTAAGAGGAAGGATCGCGAAACGCGGTCCGGCGCAGATTCATGAAGCGGTTGACGTACCAGTTGTGGATCAGGCTCTCATCGGCGTCGATATAGATCGAGAAATCGAAGAAATCCGAAACCATCGGCACGATCCGCCCACCCGCTGGCAAGTCGCGGGATTGCAGCACGTTGATGCCTTCAAAGATCAGAATGTCAGGACGATCGATGGTGGTGAATTCGTTCGGCACCACATCATAGGTCAGATGCGAATATCGTGGCGCCTGGACATCCGGCTGCGCGGCTTTGATCGCCGACAGAAAGCGCAATAGGGCACCGATGTCGTAGCTTTCCGGGAAGCCCTTGCGGTCCATCATGTTTTCGCGCCGCAGGACGTCGTTGGGATAAAGAAAGCCGTCAGTGGTGATGAGATCGACCTTCGGGCTCGACGGCCAGCGCGCAAGAAGCTCCTTCAATATACGCGCAGTCGTCGATTTCCCGACGGCAACGGAGCCGGCAATGCCGATCACGAACGGCGTCTTGTTGACGTCGGCCATGTTCAGAAACTGGTTCCGCTGCTGAAACAGCAGCTGCGAAGCCTCCACGTGGGTCGATAACAGGCGAGACAGAGACAGGTAAATCCGCCGGACCTCATCGAGATCGATAGGGTCATCCAGCGAGCGCAGACGCTTTACCTCGTCAGCGGACAGGGTAAGCGGCGTATCGGCGCGAAATTTTGCCCATTGTTCTGAACTGAAGAAGTGATAGGGCGAATATTCATCGGGGCGGAAATGATCGAGCGTGTTTGGCATGCCTTGTCCTCCCATGCGTGCCACAGTCGTCATTTTCCAGGCCTCGATTCCTTTTCGCTGATGCCTGATTGTGCCGTGCGCCGTTCCAGTTCCGCATACACCTCTGACAAGGGCAGGTCTGCAATCTTCAGCACGACCAGAAGATGATAGAGCAGGTCGGCTGCCTCATCCGTCAGGTTCTTGCGGTCGTTGGAGATGGCGGCGATAACGGTTTCCACCGCTTCCTCACCAAGCTTCTTGGCGGCACGTGGCTGGCCCGAAGCGACGAGTTTCGCAGTCCAGGATTCCTCTGGCGAGGCGCTGGCGCGCTGCGCCACGATACGCTCCAGATCGGAAAGGGAAAATGCAGTCATCTCGCAATATCCTAGTGAGATCAATCAAGACGCATGGCGATGCCGTGATCGGCCATGTAGGCTTTGGCTTCGCCAATGGAATATGTTCCGAAATGGAAGATGGATGCAGCCAGAACCGCCGTCGCGTGGCCATCCCTGACACCAGCCACAAGATCATCCAGCGTGCCAACGCCACCCGAAGCAACGACAGGGACACGAACCTGGTCTGCAATCGTTCTGGTCAAGGCGATGTCATAGCCGCTCTTTGTCCCGTCACGATCCATGGAGGTGACAAGCAATTCGCCGGCGCCACGCTCAACCATCTTGATGGCAAATTCCACCGCGTCGATGCCCGTGGCCTGGCGACCGCCATGGGTAAAAATCTCCCATCGATCCGTCTCACCGGCGCTCGAAACTTTCTTGGCGTCGATCGAGACCACGATGCACTGATTGCCGAATTTATCGGCGGCCTGCGCGACAAAATCCGGGTCCTTCACGGCAGCCGAATTGATGGACACCTTGTCGGCGCCACACAGCAGCAGCTTTCGGATATCGCCGACGGCGCGAACACCGCCACCGACCGTAACAGGCATGAAGCAATGATCGGCTGTGCGGGAGACAACATCGAAAATGGTATCGCGATTGTCTGACGAGGCGGTGATATCGAGAAAGCAGAGCTCATCGGCACCGGCAGCGTCGTAGGCTTTCGCCGCTTCGACGGGGTCACCCGCATCGATGAGATCGACGAAATTGACGCCTTTGACCACGCGGCCATCTTTCACATCGAGGCAGGGTATGATGCGAGCCTTCAGGGTCATGCGCGCGCCTCCTTTATCAAAGCCAGTGCCTGAGCCGGGTCGATGCGCCCGTCATAAAGGGCACGACCGGAAATCGCACCCTCCAGCTTTGCCGCGTCAGGCTCCAGCATTCTCTTGATGTCCTCAATCGACGCCAATCCACCCGAGGCAATGACCGGGATCGATACCGCATTCGCCAGCTCCAGGGTGGATGCCCAGTTAATGCCGGCCAGAATGCCATCTCTGTCGATATCGGTGTAAATGATTGCGGCAACACCAGCGCCCTCGAAACGCTGTGCAAGTTCAATGACCCCGAGTTCGGAGGCTTCGGCCCACCCCTCTACCGCGACCTTGCCTCCCTTGGCATCGATACCAACGGCCACCTGACCGGGGAAACGCTTGCACGCCTCCATGACCAGAACCGGATCGCGCACGGCAACGGTTCCCAGAATAACGCGGGCCAAGCCGCGCGACAGCCAGGCCTCGATGTGATCGAGCGTACGAATACCGCCACCCAGCTGGACGGGGTTGCTGGTGGACTTGAGAATGGCATCGACGGCGTCGCCATTGACAGTCTGGCCGGCAAAGGCGCCGTTCAGGTCCACCACATGCAGCCATTCGAAACCCTGGTCCTCAAACGCCTTTGCCTGAGCGCCGGGGTCTGTGTTGTAGACGGTGGCCTGTTCCATATCACCCAGCTTAAGGCGAACGCACTGGCCATCTTTGAGGTCGATTGCGGGAAATAAGATCATGTCAGGGCTTCCAGCGCAGGAAATTGGAAATCAGGGCAAGGCCGAGTGTCTGGCTTTTCTCCGGGTGAAACTGGGCGCCGACCATGTTGTCGCGACCCACGAAAGCCGTCATGGCACCGCCGTAATCGGTGGTGGCGATAACGTCATGCTCGTTTCTTGCGGCAAGGTGGTAGGAATGGACGAAGTAGGCGTGCAGACCGTCCGGGCCGGTCTTGATGCCTTCAAAGACTGGATGCGGCCTGTGAAGCTCCAGCGTATTCCAGCCGATCTGCGGTACCTTCAACGTCGGGTCAGCTGGGGTCATCTCCACAACATCACCTTCGATCCAGCCAAGACCCTGGCTTATCGTCTTTTCCAGTCCGCGAGACGACATCAACTGCATACCGACGCAGACGCCAATGAAAGGACGCCCGTTTGTCTCTACCGCGTCGGTCAAAGCCTGATGCATTCCGGGAACGGCCGCAAGACCCGCGCGGCAGTCCGCATAGGCGCCAACACCCGGCAAAACGATGCGATCGGCCGATGCAACGCGATCGGGATCATCGGTGAGATCGATGATCGCATCGATACCGGCTTCGCGCGCCGCCCGCTCAAATGCCTTGGTCGCCGAACGAAGATTGCCGGAGCCGTAATCGATAATTGCCACACGCATGATCAGCGCCTTCCATTCAGATCAAACTGAAACGACCCTGCCGGATCGCTCGTCTTGTAACTGCCGCTCTTTGTATCTCGCTTCCAGTCCGGATGCGGAACGGTGTTGGACACACCTGTTTCAGACAGCGGCAGGCTCGCAAAATACATATCTTCTGCCGTTGCAAGGTCGGGTGCCGCGACAACGGTCTTGAAAGTCCATCCTCTCGATAAAAGATGGCGAACGACAAGATTTCGACCTTCGAATCCGGCTACCAAGGCCGCGGCAAAGGCGAAAAAGAGACCTGTTGCGGCCAAGCCATCAAGCGCAGAAAGCTGCCCCGCTGCGACTTGCAAAATGACCAGCCCGATGGCGACCCACCACAGGCGCTGAACGGCAAACCATATCCATGGAAACAGAAAGGCGAGCCAGGAAAAACGATCGGCAATCAGGCGTGTCGAGCGGTGATCCCGATCCGGACCACCGGGTGCTTCCAGAACGATATATGAGATCATTGGCGTTCCTGACGTCGTTTTGCGCTGAGTGACGAATACGTGATTGCTTTTGCGTCACTGCGTGCAGATCCTGACCTTTTCAGGCCAGCATACCCTTTGTCGAAGGCACGCGGTCTGCCTGACGCGGATCGATTTCCGTCGCAGTGCGCAAAACACGTGCAACTGCCTTGAAGCAGGTCTCGGCGATATGGTGGTTGTTGGCACCATAGTGGTTGAGAACATGCAAGGTAATGCCGCCGTTCTGTGCAAGCGCCTGGAAAAATTCCCGAACAAGCTCGGTATCGAAAGTGCCGATCTTTGGGGCCGAGAACATCACGTTCCAGACCAGAAAGGGGCGACCGGAAATATCGACAGCTGCCTTTGTCATGGTCTCGTCCATGGCAAGATCAAGAGAAGCGTAGCGGGTAATACCGCGACGGTCTCCGAGGGCCTTGGAAATGGCCTGACCGATGGCAATGCCGGTATCTTCCACGGTGTGGTGATCGTCGATGTGCAGATCACCCTTCACATTGATGTCCATGTCGATCAGAGAATGGCGGCTGAGCTGGTCCAGCATATGGTCGAAAAATCCCACACCCGTGGAAATCTGCGACTTGCCTGTCCCGTCGATGTTCACGCGCACGAAGACGTCCGTCTCGTTTGTCTTGCGGGAAATCTCAGCTCTGCGTTCTGCCATCTGGCTGCTCCGTATCGATATTGGCGTTCCATATCAGCATGACCCACAAATATCCAGCCAAGACATCGCCTGGCCCGATTGTCCGAAGGTGGAGCCGGGCGTGCCGATTTGCAATCGCAAAAACCGGACTTACATAGACTTCGAACGGGACCGCAGGGGCGGTCCGACAACGCCCATTTTGGGCAAACAGGTGTTTGATGACAACGATTATTACTGTGAGAAAGGCCGGCAAGGTCGTCATGGCCGGTGACGGCCAGGTCAGTCTCGGTCAGACCGTCATGAAAGGCAATGCCCGCAAGGTGCGCCGCATCGGCAAGGGCGAAGTGATTGCCGGTTTTGCCGGGGCAACCGCAGATGCCTTCACGCTTCTCGACAGGCTCGAAAAGAAGCTGGAGCAATATCCCGGGCAATTGATGCGCGCTGCCGTAGAGCTTGCCAAGGACTGGCGCACCGACAAATATCTGCGCAATCTCGAGGCCATGATGCTTGTCGCTGACAAGTCGATAACCCTGGCCATTACCGGCAATGGCGATGTCCTTGAGCCGGAACACGGGGCAATCGCAATCGGATCTGGCGGAAACTACGCCTTTGCGGCAGCGCGTGCCCTGATGGATTCAGAAAAGTCAGCTGAAGAAGTGGCGCGACAGGCACTCGATATCGCCGCTGATATCTGCGTTTACACCAATCATAATCTCGTAATCGAAACGCTCGACGCAGAATAAGCTGCGGCCGCCAAACATATGGGTTCTGTGGGCCGGGCCGACATGGCTGGTCGTAACAGAGACGCCGAAAGGAAGACAATGACGAATTTTTCTCCCCGCGAGATCGTTTCAGAACTCGACCGCCACATCATCGGTCAGCATGACGCCAAGCGTGCCGTGGCAATTGCCCTGCGCAATCGCTGGCGCCGCCAGCAGCTGGATGACAGCCTGCGCGATGAGGTGATGCCGAAGAACATCCTCATGATCGGGCCGACCGGTGTCGGCAAGACCGAGATTTCCCGTCGTCTTGCGAAACTGGCCGGAGCGCCTTTCATCAAGGTCGAGGCGACGAAGTTTACCGAGGTCGGCTATGTCGGCCGCGACGTCGAGCAGATCATTCGCGATCTCGTGGAAATCGGAATCGGCCTCGTCCGGGAAAAGAAACGCACGGAAGTACAGGCCAAGGCTCATGCCAGCGCAGAAGAACGTGTGCTGGATGCCCTTGTCGGCTCTACGGCCTCTCCGGCCACGCGGGAAAGCTTCCGCAAGAAGCTTCGCGATGGAGAGCTGGACAAGAAGGAAATCGATATCGAAGTCGCTGACGCAGGCTCCGGAATGCCCGGTTTTGAAATTCCGGGAATGCCGGGCGCGAATATCGGCGTCCTCAATCTTTCCGACATGTTCGGCAAGGCTATGGGTGGCCGCACCAAGAAGGTCCGCACGACAGTCGAGAAATCCTATGCGGACCTTATTCGCGACGAGTCGGACAAGCTTCTCGACAATGAGCTCATCCAGCGCGAAGCCGTAAAATCGGTAGAGAATGATGGCATCGTCTTCCTTGACGAAATCGACAAGATCGCCGCACGCGATGGCGGCATGGGGGCGGGCGTCTCTCGTGAAGGTGTTCAGCGTGATCTTCTTCCGCTGGTGGAGGGAACAACGGTTTCGACCAAGTACGGGCCGGTCAAGACCGATCATATTCTCTTCATCGCATCAGGCGCGTTCCACGTTTCGAAGCCCTCCGATCTTCTTCCAGAACTTCAGGGCCGACTGCCCATTCGCGTCGAACTGAAGCCGCTGACCAAAGAGGACTTCCGCCGGATTCTCACGGAGACGGAAGCGAGCCTCATCCGTCAATATATTGCGCTGATGGCAACCGAAGAGTTGAACCTGGAATTCACCGATAATGCCATCGATGCTTTGGCCGACGTCGCGGTGCATCTCAATTCCTCCGTTGAGAATATCGGTGCGCGTCGTCTGCAAACCGTCATGGAACGGGTACTGGACGAAATTTCGTTCAACGCACCGGATCGCAGTGGCTCTGCGGTCAAGATCGACCAGGATTATGTCAAGGAGCATGTGGGCGATATCGCCGCCGATACGGACCTGTCGCGCTACATTCTCTAAGATAATACGGAGTGCGGCAAATCTTGCCGCACTCTTATTTTACTGGCCTTGTCTCGACATTTGACCAAGCTTTTCGCTAATGAAAACGTTAATGGCTCTTGAGGGAATGGTCCGGCGCTCGCGTCGGCCGAGAAAAAGGCATCCGCTCGTGCGTAAAATTCTTCTGGTCCTGGCTGCCGTCATGGTTTTTGGCGCCGTCTCCCAATCCTTTGCGGAGGCTGCAAGCGTGGTGCCGCCGGGAAATCGCAACGAAGATCAGCCCGGGGTGCCCGGGGCGTCTTCCCGCCGCACCAAGGGCTCCAATTCCACATTTGATCGCAAATATCAGAAAGTGCTGGATCTGCTGTCGGGCGACAAGCAGCTCATTGCCAAGATCAAATCCACGGCAGGCCGCTACGGAATTGACCCCATTCATATGATTGGCGCAATCGTCGGTGAACACACTTATAATGTGGATGCCTATGACCGGCTTCAATCTTACTACGTCAAAGCGGCGTCCTATGCGGGCAACAGTTTTCGATTTGGCTACAAGGACGAAAGCATTGCACAGTTTCTGGCGCATGAGCAGTTTTCGAAATGCCAGTCCAAGCGGGAATCCGTCAGCCTCTGGACTTGCCGCGAAGATGTCTGGGACGACAGTTTCCGCGGTAAACAGGTCAATGGCGTCGGTTATCCCGATAACCGCTTCAGCGCAGTCTTCTTCCAGCCATTCTATGCCGGTCAGACCTTCGGGCTCGGGCAGATCAACCCGCTGACCGCTTTGATGCTGTCCGACACCGTCGCCAGAATTTCCGGCTATGAAAAGCTGGATGAGAATGATGCCGCAGCGGTTTACAACGCGATCATGGATCCCGATCACTCGCTGGCCTATATGGCAGCGGCTATCCGAAAGTCGATCGATGACTATAAATCGATTGCGGATATGGACATCTCCAAAAATCCGGGCGTGACCTCGACGCTCTACAATCTCGGCGGATCACAGCAGCGGGCAGCGGTTCTCGCGCAGAAAAACCGTCAGAGGGCAGCAGCAGGCGAGGGGCCAGCATGGCCGGAAGAGAACTATTATGGCTGGCTCGTCAATGAGAAGCTGCCGGAGTTGCAGCGACTCCTGTAAAAGCTGGAACAGGTTGCGCCAGATTGTTTCCAAAAAAGAAAAGAACTTTGGCGGTGATGCCTGATTGACGAGCGGTGGTTTGAGCGTCCACTCTGTCTGCAAATATGCAGATAGGGAGACGCAAAGTGAGCCGCATCGAGCAGCACGGACTTTCCATTGAGCAGACGCTCTACGATTTCTTGACGAAGGAGGTTCTTCCCGGCACAGGCCTGGACGCAGACCTTTTCTTCCGAGGATTTTCAGAGATCGTCCACCAGCTCTCCCCGAAGAACCGAGAGTTGCTGCAAAAGCGTGACGCTTTTCAGGTCCAGCTGGATGACTGGTACCGCGCCAATGGTGCGCCGGTAGACCTTGCTGCCTACGAGACATTCCTGCGCGATATCGGTTATCTGCTGCCCGAAGGCGAGAACCTCACGGTAAAGACTACAAACGTCGATCCTGAGATTGCCCGGATCGCCGGTCCGCAGCTCGTCGTTCCCGTCATGAACGCGCGATACGCGCTTAATGCTGCCAATGCGCGCTGGGGCTCGCTCTACGATGCGCTCTATGGCACTGATGCGATTTCTGAAGCGGACGGGGCCGAAAAAGGCCGGGATTACAACCCGAAGCGCGGGGAGAAGGTCATCGCCTGGGCGCGTGATTTTCTTGATCGTTCAGCTCCCCTCGCGCATGGCAGCTGGTCTGATATCTCCGGCTTGAAGATTGCAGACGGCGCCCTGCATGTCGAAATCGGGGGCGATTGGCAGACCCTCAACGATGCTGCCCAGTTCGTCGGCTACAGGGGCGAGGCTGCCTCCCCGTCGTCGGTCCTGCTTGCCAAGAATGGTCTCCACGTCGAAATCGTCATCGACAAGTCGACGGCGATCGGTGCAAGCGACCAGGCTGGCATCTCGGATATCGTCCTTGAATCTGCACTCACGACGATCATGGACTGCGAAGATTCGGTGGCCGCGGTCGATGCGCAGGATAAGGTCATTGCCTATCGCAATTGGCTCGGCCTCATGCGCGGAGACCTGACCGAGGAGGTGGCCAAGGGCGGCAAGACCTTCACCCGCAGCCTCAACCCGGATCGTGACTATGTCGCTGCCGATGGCTCATCGCTTTCACTGCCCGGTCGTTCGCTGATGCTGGTTCGCAATGTGGGCCACCTCATGACCAATCCAGCCATCCTCGACAAGGACGGTCGGGACATCCCGGAAGGCATCATGGATGCGGTGGTCACGGCCTTGATCGCGCTTTATGACGTCGGAGCCAAGGGTCGCCGTCAAAATTCACGCGCGGGCTCCATGTATGTGGTCAAGCCAAAGATGCATGGTCCTGAAGAAGTCGCCTTTGCCGCAGACATATTCGCGCGTGTCGAAGCCCTGGTCGGGATGGAACCCAACACCATCAAGATGGGCATCATGGATGAGGAACGCCGCACGACGGTCAATCTCAAGGAATGCATTCGCGCAGCGAAGAACCGTGTTGTCTTCATCAATACCGGCTTCCTCGATCGCACCGGTGACGAAATCCATACCTCGATGGAAGCTGGTCCGATGATTCGCAAGGGCGATATGAAACAGGCGGCTTGGATTTCCGCTTATGAAAACTGGAACGTCGATATCGGCCTTGAATGCGGGCTTGCCGGTCACGCGCAGATCGGCAAGGGAATGTGGGCAATGCCGGACCTGATGGCGGCGATGCTGGAGCAGAAAATCGCGCATCCCAAAGCTGGCGCCAACACCGCCTGGGTGCCCTCACCAACGGCAGCGACGCTCCACGCAACGCATTATCACAGCGTGGATGTTGCGGCCGTACAGGACGGACTGAAGACGCGCGACCGTGCCAGGCTCTCGGATATTCTTTCCGTGCCGGTCGCCGTCCGTCCGAACTGGAGCGCCGAAGACATCCAGCGCGAGCTCGACAACAACGCGCAGGGCATCCTTGGCTATGTCGTGCGCTGGGTCGACCAGGGCGTTGGATGTTCGAAAGTGCCCGATATCAACAATGTCGGCCTGATGGAAGATCGCGCGACACTGCGCATTTCCGCCCAGCACATGGCCAACTGGCTGCGCCACGGTGTGGTTTCGCAAGAGCAGATCGTTGAAACGATGAAGCGTATGGCAGCCGTCGTTGATCAACAGAACGCAAGTGATGCGGCATACCGGCCAATGGCGACTGATTTCGATGGATCAATCGCATTTCAGGCTGCGCTTGAGCTGGTGCTGAAGGGCAGGGAACAGCCGAACGGTTATACCGAGCCCGTCTTGCACCGCCGCCGTCTGGAGTTGAAGGCGACGCAGGCAGGTTAGTTACAAGACCTGACATAAAAAAAGCCGCCGGAAATGTTCCGGCGGCTTTTTTGGTGAGATCGATGATCCTTACTGGATCACGATGACCTTGGAGCTGCGGCCCGGACGGACGCGGCTGTAGAGGTCGATGACGTCCTGGTTGATCATGCGAATGCAGCCGGAGGAAGCCGCGGTGCCGATGGAATTCCACTCTGGAGAACCATGGATGCGGAACAGCGTATCCTGACCTTTTTCGTTGAACAGATACATGGCGCGTGCACCCAGCGGATTGGTCAGGCCCGGGCCCATACCAGCTTCCACATAGCGAGCGACTTCTGGCTTGCGGTCAGCCATTTCCTTTGGCGGATGCCACATTGGCCATTCCTGCTTCCACGCAACATAGGCTTCACCAGCCCATGCAAAGCCCTGTTTGCCGACGCCGATGCCATAACGCACGGCCTTGCCGCCGGGCAGAATGTAATACAGGAAGCGTTCGCGCGTATTGACGATAACGGTGCCTGGCTTTTCGGGTGTTTCATACGCAACGATCTGGCGGTGGAAGCGCTTGTCCACCTTGTTGATTGGGATTGCCGGCAATGCGTAACCAGCATCGGTTGTCGCGCCGTAAACTTCGTCACCGAAAATCTGTGTCGTTTCGACAAAGGCTGGCGCGGAGGCGGGTGTGGCAGGTGTCGTCTTGGTCGCCGTGGAGGCGCAGCCGGTCAAAGCAAATACCGACGACAGACCGAGGGCAGTCAAAAAAGTGCGAATGCGCATGATGTTCTCGCGGGAAATATCACCAAATCGGGGCGATGCATGAAGCTTATTGAATAGACGGGTTATTTTCGATTACTCTGGCCTTGGCAAGCCGTTGCACCGCAGCAATAGAATATGGCGCACGAAATTGCGCTCGGATGGCCTTTTTGCAACATCACAGACCCATACCAGCCGGATTTTTCCATGACTATTCTTTCCATCGTCAATAACAACCCGTTAATCGACGGTCGCCAGTCGGAAAATGCGATGCTGGTCAGGCGTGGCGTGCAGATATTGCTGAACGAAATGCGCCATTCCATTTTGCCGGAACTCTCGCTTTCAAGTGGCCGCAGGGCGGATTTGATCAGCGTTTCCGCCAAGGGAGAGATATGGATCGTGGAGATCAAATCCTCGATAGAGGATTTCAGGGTGGATCGAAAATGGCCGGATTACCGCGCCCATTGCGACCGGCTGTTCTTTGCCACCCATACTGCCGTCCCGCTCGACATTTTCCCGGAAGACTGCGGATTGTTCGTTTCCGATGGCTATGGCGCCCATATGGTGCGTGAAGCACCGGAGCATAAACTGCCACCAGCCGCCCGCAAATCGCTCATGCTCGATTTTTCCAGGACCGCCGCAAGGCGCCTGATGATGGCCGAGTGGTCCACCGGCAAAAGCTATTCAGACTGAGAAGGCGCGGCAGAACGCGACGGCCTTCCGACTGACAAGTCTACTTGGGAGCACGCTTGGCCAATATGCGCTGCAAGGTGCGGCGATGCATGTTTAGACGTCGTGCCGTTTCTGAAACATTGCGCTCGCACATTTCATAGACGCGCTGAATATGTTCCCAGCGAACCCTGTCTGCCGACATGGGATTTTCCGGAAGGTCCATCTTGTCGCCTTCGCGCTGGGTCAGCGCATTGAACACGTCATCGGCGTCGGCGGGCTTGGCCAGATAATCGAGCGCACCCAGCTTCACGGCCGTCACAGCGGTGGCGATGTTGCCATATCCGGTCAAGACGACGATCTGGGTGTCGTCACGGTGCTGACGGATCGCCTCGATCACTTCCAGTCCATTTCCATCGCCCAGACGTAAATCCACCACGGCGTATTTAGGCGGCGAAAGCTTGGACTTCGCGATGCCTTCGCTAACCGACTCGGCAGTATCGACGGCAAAGCCACGTGTCTCCATGGCGCGCGCCAGACGGCGCAGGAATGGGCCATCGTCATCAACGATCAGAAGGGAATTATCCGGTCCTATCGCGTCAGCAGCCTCGCTCGCCGACGCTCCACCCTTTTCGTCCCGCTTGTCGTCACTCATCCCGGCATTCTCCGCAGTCTATTTCTATCAACCGACCTTATTGCACCCGAAGGCAGAATAAACTCATTTGTTCTTCTTATCTTCCATAATTTCGCGCGGCCAGACGATAGCGACGCGTGCGCCGGGTCCGTCATCGACCCGGTTCTCGAAAGTTAGAACCGCACCGGAGCGCTCCAGAAGGGTCTTTGCGATAAAGAGGCCGAGACCAAGTCCGCCAGCCCGGGTTTCGTTTTGGCGCTTCGTGACATAGGGCTCGCCGATCCGGGCGAGAATGTCCGGCGCATAGCCTTGCCCATCGTCCTCGATAACGACCTTCACATGATGGGCATCATAGGAGGATGTAACGGTCACAAGCTCACGGGCATAGTCGACGGCGTTTTCGAGAAGATTGCCGAGACCATAGATGATGCCAGCATTTCTGGCGCCAACAGGCTCGCCGCTTCTGCCGCTCTTCTCGATGAGCCGGAGTTTGATCCCGAATTCGCGATGGGGTGCAATGACCTCTTCGATCAGCGAAGACAGGGGCAGCTTGCGAAGGTGTTCTTCACCGTCCGCTGAGAGCGATGTCAACCGCCGCAAAATATCGCGGCATCTTTCGCTCTGGCTGCGCAGAAGCGCAACATCTTCGCCAAAGCGTTCGTCATTTCCCAGTTCCCGCTCCATTTCCTTGGCAACAACGCTGATCGTCGCCAGCGGGGTGCCAAGCTCATGAGCGGCAGCTGCAGCCAGACCATCGAGCTGGGAGAGGTGCTTTTCGCGTTCAAGCACAAGTTCCGTTGCTGCCAGCGCGTCAGCAAGCTGATTGGCCTCATGCGAAACACGGTAGGCATAGAAGGCGGCAAACAGCATCATCGCCACGATGGAGCACCAGATGCCGATGTGGATGATGATCTGGATTGGCAATGTTTCGCCGGGATACCATGGCACGGGGAAGGGCGAGAACGCGATAGATGTAACGCACGCCAGGGCAAACGCCAGCAACATGAGGGAGTGTTTCATGGGCTGCGAGGCAAAGGCAATGATGACCTGAACGCAGATGAGCGGTGCAAACGGATTGGAGAGACCACCCGTGATGTAGATCAGCGCCGTCAATTGCAGCAGGTCGAAAGCCAGAAGAAGCGTCGCTTCCCAGGGTTCAAGCCGGTAGGTAGCCGGAAACCTGGCGGATAGAAACAGATTTGCAACCGCCAGCGCGCCGATCAGCACTGCGCAGGTCAGAAGTGGCAAGGGAAAATTAAGCCCGAAGCCAACCAGAAGAATGGTCGCCGTCTGCCCTGCCACGGCCAGCCAACGTAACCAGACGATCGTTTGCAGGCGGATATGACGGCTGGCGCGGCCAAGCCGTGTGTTTTCTTCTGGCTGGGCTGCCATTTGCCGTCTTCCTTTTTCAGGTCCCGCGTGGTTTCACGCGAGTGGTCGGTTGCGCAGAGGCCGGATCTTCCGGCCATGGGTGACGCGGATACCGCCCCCTCATATCCGAGCGAACGTCCTTCCAGGATCCAGCCCAGAAACCCGGCAGATCCCGTGTTGTCTGTATCGGCCTGTGGGCGGGCGAGGTCAATTCCAGAAGCAGTGGCAATTTGCCGCCCGCCAGTGTTGGGTGTTGGCGCAGGCCGAAAAGCTCCTGGACGCGAATGGTCAGTGTCGGTTCTTCCCCCTCATAGCTTATAGGGTGCCGTTGTCCCGTCGGCGCTTCGAAATGGGAGGGAAGCAATTTGCCAAGCTCGCGCTGCGCCGAATGCGGAACAAGAGACATCAGCCCTTCCATCAACGCACCACTCTTGATGGCCTGAATGCTGTTGACGTCATGCTGGAACGGAACGAACCACTCTTCAAGCCGGGCCAGAAGTGCCTCATCACGCGTATCCGGCCACGGATCACCTATCGTCCGATGCAGGAAACCAAGACGTTGCCGCAATTGCTGCGCTTCCCTGGAGAAATTGACAAGGCCCAACCCATGCTCTCGAATGCCACGGGCAAGAGCCAGCGCGGCCTTCTCGCCAGCCGGTTTTCCAAGCGGTGCCTCTTCAAGAATGATTGCGCCGATGCGCGTGACGCGACGTGCGCGGACCTGACCGCTGGCCTTGTCAAAAAACAGCTGATCTTCCCTGGCGATAGAATCCGGCAAATAATCCTCGACATCTTCGCGCCTGATGGAAGCGGCAGCCAGAATACGTGGCTGCGCTGCGCGGCCAGTGACGTCAGCCACAACAAGCATTTTCTCGGCAGCGAGACGCTCCGTTTCTGAAAGTTCCGCACCACGCCCATTGGCCATGACATAGCGCCCGCGTCCGCCACGTTGAAAGGCGATGCGATCGGGATAGGCATGAAGCAGCAGCTGTCCTGCAGTCACAGGATCGACGGAAGCGGTGTTTCCGAGCGAAGCCGCGATCCTGCCTGCAAGCCCCCTTGCCGCCGTCGCTCTTTCTCCCTTTTCCTGCTTGAAGCGACGTAGCCTTTCCTCAAGGTCAATGTCGCTTCCCCCAAGCCCTTGTTCCGTCAAGAGGACCGCCAGCAGAGCCGCCTGATTGCCATGACCGTGTTCTTGTGCCGCAATAACCATGGCGGAAAGGCGAGGCGGTAGGGCCAATTCCCGCATCTGCCTGCCACGCGGGGTGATGGCTCCTGCAGCATCCAGCGCGCCAAGACTCGTCAACAGGTTTCGCGCTTCGCGAAGCGCAGTTTCGGGAGGCTGGTCCAGAAAGGATAGCGAGGCGGGATCAGCCACACCCCAATGCGCCAGGTCCAGCGCAAGAGCAGAAAGATCGCTTGCCAGAATCTGCGGCGGCGTGAAAGCAGGGAGCGCAGCTGTCTGGCCTGCGTGCCACAGCCTGATTGCAATCCCAGGCTCCGTTCGTCCCGCGCGGCCAGCGCGCTGATCGGCCGAGGCGCGGGAAACCTTCACGGTCTCAAGCCTCGTCATGCCTGTGGAGGGTTCGAATACCGGCAGCCGCTGCAGACCACTATCTATGACGACCCGCACACCATCGATGGTGATGGAGGTTTCGGCAATGGACGTCGCCAGCACGATCTTGCGTCTTCCAGCCCCGGTGGGCTGTATAGCAGCATCCTGATCTTTCTGGGAAAGGTTGCCATAGAGAGGTATGACACTCGTCTCTGCTGCGAACTTCCCCTCAAGCCGTTCGGCCGTCCGCGTAATCTCTCCCTGTCCCGGCAGAAAGGCGAGAATGGAACCGGCTTCCGATTGATGGGCGGCGATAATGGCCCTGGCAACCCTGTCTTCTACGCGCTCCTGCCCATTGCGTTCGTCGTAGCGGATATCGATTGGAAAACTACGTCCCAAGCTTTTGATGACCGGCGCGTCTTTCAGCAGCTCACTGATTCTCTCCACGTCCAGCGTAGCCGACATGACGAGAAGGCGAAGGTCGTCGCGCAGTCCATTGCGGACATCCAGCGCAAGGGCAAGACCAAAGTCGCCATCCAGCGAACGTTCATGAAATTCGTCGAAGATGACCGTCGAAACACCTGATAGCTCGGGGTCGTCTAGTATCATGCGGGCGAAAACGCCCTCCGTGACGACCTCGATGCGTGTTTTCGCGGATATGCGATTGTCCAGCCGCATACGATAGCCGACGGTTTCGCCGACGGTTTCGCCAAGCAGTGACGCCATGCGGCTTGCAGCTGCGCGCGCCGCGAGCCGTCGCGGTTCCAGCAGGATAATCTTGCCATCTCCGCGCCATGGCTGATGCAGGAGGTAAAGCGGCACCAGTGTAGTCTTGCCCGCGCCCGGCGGTGCCGACAAGACGGCTTGCCCGCAGGTGGCCAAAGCTTCGCCAATCTCAGCGAGAACCTCCGTTACCGGCAGCTCCGGCAGTGTCATTGTTTTCGTCTGCGACATCTTATTCACAAATGTTTTTCTGCAATAACGCTTTCATAAGCGAGTATCGCGCCGGCCAGATCCTCCAGCGCAGCACCTACCGATTTGAACAGCGTAATCTCATCCTTGCTCTTGCGGCCTCCATAGCGTCCGGAAACAAGCTCGGAAAGCTCCGCGACAACTTCGCTGCGCTCGATTGCCCCGGAACCGAGGGGCTGAACAAGGTCGCCACCTTCCGTCAGCGCGCCGTAATAGGTATCGACGAAAATCGTCGCGCGTTGAACCGCAATGTCGTCGCTCTCCCGCATTGATGGTTTAAAGGCCCCGACGAGGTCGAGATGCGCACCCGGCTTCAGCCATTCGCCTTTGATAAGAGGTTCGTCGGAAAGCGTGGCGCAGGAGATTATATCAGCCTCCCGAGCGCCCTGCTCCAGATCGTCACAAGGCTGCGCGTCCAGACCGATCTCACGTGCCTTCTGGGCCGTCGCTGCCGCCGCGTCGGCATTGCGGCCCCAGATCGTAAAAGAGGTGAGGGGGCGGACCGCGGCATGGGCCTCCATCAGATTAAGCGACAAGCGCCCTGTTCCCACCATCAGCATCGCGGAGGCGTCCTCCCGTGCCAGATAGCGCGCAGCGAGCGCCGAAGTGGCCGCCGTGCGACGTGCCGTCAGTTCGCCACCCTCAATCGCCGCAAGCATCTGGCCTGTCTTTCCGGACGACAGAAGATAGGTGCCAAAGATAGCTGGCAGCGCTCTCTGAGCGTTGTCGGGAAACACGGACAGGATTTTCACGCCAAGATAAGAACCTGGAACCCATGCGGGCATCATCAGGAGCGTGGCGTTTCTTTCACCGGGCACTTCTACGTCGTGATGGTGCCTCAAGGGCGTTACGCAGCCCACCCGGAACATGTTCTCTATAGCCCCTATAAGAGCAGGCCAGGGCAAGGCACGGCGCGTTTCGTCTTCATTGAGAACAAGCATAGGGGTCTCCCGGATGATCTGGATCGAGAGACCTTAGCAAGGCGACGCTGCCGGGTGAAGTCAGAGACCAAATATCAAGGCCCGCGAGGCCGCTGGTGGGGCCGGATTTTGAGTCGACCCGAAATACCTCAGCCTAATCAGCGACTTACATAAAATCTGTATTTTTTTGGATTGGCAGTGTTGACTTGTTTGAG
>NZ_LMNZ01000019.1:0-143 GCF_001423445.1 Rhizobium sp. Leaf311
CGGTCCTAAGGTAGCGAAATTCCTTGTCGGGTAAGTTCCGACCTGCACGAATGGCGTAACGATCTCCCCGCTGTCTCCAGCATAGACTCAGTGAAATTGAATTCCCCGTGAAGATGCGGGGTTCCTGCGGTCAGACGGAAAGA
>NZ_LMNZ01000019.1:238-634 GCF_001423445.1 Rhizobium sp. Leaf311
GTAGCTTTGCGCTGGCATTCGTGTCGGCATGTGTAGGATAGGTGGTAGGCTTTGAAGCATGGGCGCCAGCCTGTGTGGAGCCATCCTTGAAATACCACCCTTGTAGATATGGTTGTCTAACCGCGGCCCCTGATCGGGGTCCGGGACAGCGCATGGCAGGCAGTTTGACTGGGGCGGTCGCCTCCCAAAGAGTAACGGAGGCGTGCGAAGGTAGGCTCAGACCGGTCGGAAATCGGTCGTCGAGTGCAATGGCATAAGCCTGCCTGACTGCGAGACGGACATGTCGAGCAGAGACGAAAGTCGGTCATAGTGATCCGGTGGTCCCGCGTGGGTGGGCCATCGCTCAACGGATAAAAGGTACGCCGGGGATAACAGGCTGATGACCCCCAAGAGTCC
>NZ_LMNZ01000019.1:1232-1537 GCF_001423445.1 Rhizobium sp. Leaf311
CGACAGCCCAAACCGGCTGTCGCTCAGCGACGCCCTACGGCTGTCGCTCATGCTTGCCGAACGCCTTGTCCTGCGCCGGTCTGGTGGTTTGAGCGGTGTGCCCAGAACCCGATCCCATCTCGAACTCGGCCGTTAAACGCACCAGCGCCCATGGTACTGTGTCTCAAGACACGGGAGAGTCGGTCGCCGCCAGACCTGCACAGAACAAGACAGCTCACCAATGAGCCGTTCCCTCTCAAACGATCAAACGTTGGCGCGGGGTGGAGCAGCCCGGTAGCTCGTCAGGCTCATAACCTGAAGGTCAC